>CAYQWK010000049.1:0-21217 GCA_964420805.1 uncultured Bifidobacteriaceae bacterium
GCCTGAAGGTCGTAGTGATACTGCGTCCAGCCGTGACTGGTGCTGCTGAGTTCGCTTAGCCGAGTCACATAGCCGCTGCCGGAATCGAGTTGGAACGTCCAGCCGGCGTTGCCGTATTGGTTGCTGATGGTCAGCGTCTGCATCCAGAACTCCACAAACCCCGAGTTGCCACGCGCGTCAATGGAACTGGCGGTGGTGATCATGCTATCCGTGAGATTCGTCGTGCCGCCTTTGAACTCCAACCCGTTCGTGTTGCCCGCGCCGGAGTTCGCACCGCTGCGTTGCTCAAACGCATTGCCGGTGACGGTCCAGGCATTGTTGCAACCCACGCCAGTCCACGGCTTCACTGCGTTCGTCGCCATGGTCTCGAGGAACACCGTGTTCGTCAGGCTCGCGCCGCCGCTGCCGGTGCTGTAAGTCAGCGTGACATTGCTGACGCTCGCGTCATCCGTAACCAGCGCCGTGACCCAGACGGTGTCGTTGGTGGTCGGGGTCGCCGGAGTGATGGCAACATTCGCGATGACGGGCGGCTGGTTGGTCGTGACGACCGCATTGGTCGCGCCGGCGACGCGCATCCGCAGCGAGTAAAGCGAACCGGCGTCGGTGGTGATGAACAGAGTCTTCCGGTCGCTGCCGCCGAATTCCAGGTTTGTCGGCCGCTCGGGCACGGCGATTTGCTCAATCTGGTTGCCGGCGGAGTCATAGACCAGCACAGCGTTCTCGCAGAAGTAGAGATTGCCCTCCGCGTCGAGCGTCATGCCGTCGCATTTCACGCGGGCGAACGACGTCTTGTTCGTCAACGTCCCATCCGGATTGATGCCATAGCGAAAAACATTCGTCGCGCCCCAGTCGGCGAGGTAGAGCGTCTTGCCATCGGGCGTGCCGACCAAGCCGTTGGGCCGCACCGTATCGCTTACGACGCGCAGCACCGCGCTGCGGTCGGGCTTGAGGTAGTAAACGTATTCGCCGCCTTGCACGACCGCGTGACCGAAGTAAGTCGGGTCGGTGAAATAGACACCGCCTGCCGGATCAATCCACAGATCGTTCGGCTCGTTGAAGCGCAGGCCCGCAAAGTTGCTGACCACCACGCTGACGCTACCTTGCGGTGTGATGGAGGTAATGCGGCCATTGTCGCCTTCGCAGGCCAGCAAGTTGCCGGACGCGTCGAAAAAGAGTCCGTTCGCTCCGCCGGAATTCGTGCGGAAGATCGAAAGCTGATTCGACACCGACCACTTGTAGATGGTGTCCGCCGGGATGTCGGAGAAGAACACATTGCCCGCTGCGTCGGCTGCCGGGCCTTCGGTGAAATGGAGGCCGCTGGCGAGATTGGTCAGCGTCGATCCAGTTGCGACGACGCTTGCGTAGCCGCGTCGCATCACGCGGAAGCCGATGTGAAACCACGGGCCGTTCGGATCGCCCGGGCCTCGGAAATAGGATGGATTACGATTCGCGACGCGCGCATGGCCGTATTGATCCTGGCCGTTGAACCAGTTGCCGCCGCGCATGGCGCGATACGGTTTGCCGTCCGGCATGAGGTCGCCGCTCACCGGCCCGGGCGGGTTGGTCACGATGTTGTTGAGCACGCAATTCGTGTAGTAGTTGTTGGCATACCAGTCGTTCACCCACTCCCACACGTTGCCCGACATGTCATAGAGGCCGAAGCCGTTCATGTTGTTGCGCGTCTGGTAGGTCGCGTCCGCACTTGGCCAGTTGAAGTTCGTCTTGGATTGCAGCGAGCCGTTGTAGAAGCCCACGGGCGTGGTCCACGGATACGCACCGGTCGTGAACGGATTGGTCTTGCCCGCCCAGTTCGCGAGCGTGCCGTCGGCGTTGGTGTCGCTGCCCCACGGAAACATGCCGTAAGGCGTGTAAAGCCCGCCGCGCGCGGCGTATTCCCATTCGGCTTCCGTCGGCAGGCGGTAACCGCTGTTCGTCAGCACGCAGTCACCGGTGGCAAGATTGTAGCAGGCGTTGAAGCCATCGCGGACGCTGGCCCAGTTGCAGTAGGCGATCGCGCCGAACCACCGGATGCCAGTGACGGGATGCAACTCGCGGCCATCACGCACGCTGAAAGCGCTGCCGCTCCATTGCACGCGGCTATTCGTGTCCGAGCCGTAGGTATCGCAGTAGATGTTCGTGCCGCCGACGCCGTAGACGTAGTTCGAACGCACCTCGACCAAGCCCTGCACCAGCGCGGAATTCAGGAACTGCACATACTCCGTGCAGGTGAGCAGCGTCGTCTCTATGTAGAACGAGTCCACTGAAACGTTGTGAACCGGGACTTCGTCGCTTGGATGCGCGGGATCGACAAAGCCGAAATGATCGCCCATCTGATACGAACCGGCGGGAATCTTCACGAACTGCGGAGTGAAGATCGGCGTGTTGCCCCCGTTCGTGACCGTGTAGGTATAGATGTTAGCTGGCGCGGCGGCCGGATCCGTCGAACTGAGAGCAAAATCATCCTGCGCGGAGACAAAATAGCTAACATTCGTGCCGGCAGGGAATGAAGGTATCTGTCCGCCGAAAACGCCATCGTCTGTAGCGCCGTCTTGGTGCGCACCGTCGTCAAGCATGGTGACGGTGTTGGTGGATGTCCCGACGATGTAGGTAAGCGTGGCGGAAGCGACGCTGCGGCTGTTTGTGATGAGCGAGGTCACCCAGACGCTCGTGGCGGCGGTGGGCGTCGCAGGAGAAATCGTCGTGCCGCTGATGCTTGGCGCGGAGATGTAAGACGGCGACTGGCCAGAAATCGTGCTCGCGGGCGTGAGCGTGCGCCCAAGGAACGCCGGATGATTCGTTGCGAAGCGATAGGCGCGGAAGACCGCGTTCTGCATCGGGTGACTGTCGCGTTTGTAAGTGATGATGCCGTCGGCGCTGACCGGGTTGATGTATTCCCACACCGCGTCGCCGGTGGCGGTGACTTCGAAGATGTGCCCCTCGGTAGAATCGCAGATGAGCGTGTTGCCGTTGGGCAATCGCTGCACGCTGGAATCGAGGTGGCTGAACATGCCCTGGTTCGCCATCGAGTAATAAATCCAGGTGATCTGGCGCGACATGGACTTGGTGCGCTTGTCGGTGTCGTGACCGGGCGCGGCCCAGTTGTTGTAGCCCGCACTCGGTGGATTGACGTAAGCGCCGGTGTCGTTGGTGCTGGCGTTCAGGTAGCCGTTGAGCTGGAAGATGTAGGACTGCGGCGTGGTTTCAAAGAGGTCGCCGCCATTGTTGTAAACGAGGAACTGCCCCGCGCCCGGCAGGCCGCTCGCGATCCATTGCGCGTGGCTTGCACCGCCGATCTGTTTGTTGCCCGTGGTGGAGGTCGTCCAGTTCTGGTTGATGGAAGGTGGATTGCCCTGGCTGTAGCGCGCCGGATCGCCGAAGCGATAGAGGAAGTCGCCATTCGTGCTGGCCGCCAGCGCGATACTGGAAGCGGGATTCCCGGCGACGAAAGTGTTGCCGTGATCAATCACGTAGAACTCGCCGCCCGCCGCGGTGATGACGATCTGGTCGAGCGTCTGGTTGTAGTCAATCGCGTTGCAGTGCAGCCAATCGTTGGTCACGGGCCGACCGGGTAGATTCAGATTCAACCGTCCGACGTAATTGGAAATGCCCTTGCCCGCGCCGACGTAGTTGGACTTGCTCGCGTCGAAGTCCTGAATGCCATGATCGAAGAAGCACCATTCCCAGACGACGTTGCCCGCCATGTCCACCTCGACGATGGCATCCAACTGGGCGTTGGTGTAAGGGCCGTTGGCGGGATTGCAACCGGCGGCGATGCAGGCGTTGGACGAAACCGTCTTCGCCGCGATGTAGAGCGTGGTGTTCGTGGCGAGCTTCGGATTGTAGATGCGGGTGAAGTCGTGATGAGGCGCGTAGTTGGTGCGGGCTTCGGTGTATTGCCAGACGGTGCTGCCGTTCCAATCCAGTTCCTTGAGCGTGGTGAAGCCGCTGACGTCGCCCCTCGTGGCGTCGAGGATGTTGCCGTTGGTGAGCAGACGCGGATTCGTGCCGAGCGGCCAAGTGTGAACGACGCGCCCCTCCATGCTGAGCAGGTAGGTATTGCTGCGCACGCCGAAGAACGTGTAGCCGGTGTAGGCATTGGTCTTGTTCCAATAGAGCACCTCGGTTGGGCCTTGCAGACGTTCGTAGGCGTGCGCGAGACCAGCGCTCACAAACAAAGTCACCGCCGCGAGAATGGATGAGGAAAGAGATTTCATGATTCGCCTGATAGTTTGAGGTTTCTTGCGGTTGGGCGGTTATGGCGAATGATAGGAAGGCGTGCGGCCCGTGATGGTGTTTCCCGGCGTCAACGTGCGACCCACCAGTGCCGGATCGTTCGTGCCGATGCGGAAAGCGCGGAAGATGGAGTTATACATCGGCCAGTTGTCGCGCTTGAACTTGAGGATGCCGTCAGAGGTCACCGGGTTGATGTATTCCCAAACGACGTCGCCAGCGGGCGTGGTCTCAAGGATGTGGCCTTCGGTGTCGGAGCAGATGAGCGTGTTGCCGTTGGGCAATCGCTGCGCGCTGCTGCCGATGTGGCTGAACATCGCGTGGGCAGCTTTGGAAGCGTAGCTCCAAACGATCTGGCGAGACATCAGCTTCGGATTTTTGCCTGATGTCGGCGCAGGCGGTGGCCAGGTGTTGTAGCCAGCGGCGGGTGGATTCACGTATGCGCCGGTGTCGTTCGTCAGGGCATTCAGGAACGCGTTGATTTCGAACACATACGAGCCTTGCGTGTGTTCGAAGAGATTTTGCGAGTTGTTGAACGTGAGCAAATGGCCCGCGCCGGTCAGTCCGGCGGGAATCCAACTCGTATGATGCGCGCCGCCGATTTGTTTGTTGCCGGTGGTGGAAATCGTCCAGTTGGTGAGAATCGACGGCGGGCTGCCTTGATTGTAACGCGCGGCATCACCGAACCGATACAGGAAATCGCCCGCGGAACTTGCCGCGAGCGCGATGCTGTTGGACGGACTTCCCGCCACGAACGTTCCGCCGTGATCAATGACGTAGAATTCGCCGCGAACCGAGTTGATGACGATCTGGTCGAGCGCCTGGTTGTAGTCAATCGAGTTGCAGTGCAGCCAGTCGCGCTGCACCGGCAGACCGGGAATGTTCACGTTCAGCCGCCCCGGATAATCTGCGATGGTCTTGCCGCTGCCGACGTAGTTCGACTTGGTCGCGTCGAAGCTCTGTATGAGGTGATCGTAAAACCACCATTCCCAGACGATGTTGCCGGCCATGTCCACCTCCACGATCGCGTCCATCTGTGCGTTGGTGTAGTTGCGGCCATTGGCCGGGTCACACCCCGCCGCGATGCACTGGTTGGAACTGACCGTCTTGTTCGCGATGTAAAGCGTCGTGAAGGCGTTCAGCTTCGGATTGAAGATGCGCGTGTAATCATGGTGCATCGCGTAGTTCGTCCGCGTCTCGGTGTAAGACCAGACGTTGCTGCCGTTCCAATTGACCTCCGTCAGCCCGCCGAAGCCGCTGGGATCATCCTTCGAGGCATCGAGCACGTTGCCATTCGTCAGCAAGTGCGGGTTCGTCCCGATTGGCCACGTGTGAACGACGCGCCCCTCCATATCGAGCAGGTAGGTCGTCCCGCGCACGCCGAACCAAGTGTAGCCGGGGTAGGCGTTGGTTTTATTCCAATAGAGTAATTCGGTTGGGCCTTGAAGCGCCTCGTAGGCGGGAGCGTAAGCCGTCAGCCACGCCAGCAGAAGAAACACATGTTTCATGCCTGCAATACTACCCGGGCATAGATTAACCCATGATGAATGGTCGGCGGTTTGAAATGCAGGTTGCTCTTCTGTTCACGCGCTCACCGCGTCGTCTGCGCGAGACGGCATCAAACTGTCACCGCGCACCCCGCGGCGGACTGGGTCTGCGAGGTGCTCCTCCTCCCGGGGCCAGTTCCTTCGGAACATAACCAAACGCCTTGCCCTCAAGTTGGAGTTGCGCTGACTTGACGCGCTCGGTGATGAAGGTCTTGAGGGGAGACCGCGGCCGGCGAGTTCCACCAGGACCATCAGGTCCATTCCAGCGGAAACCGGCTCTTCGAGCGTTGTCATCCTCAGAGTCCGGCAACTGCCTTGCCTCAGATAGCGCCGCCTCAAACTGCGGCATCGAAACAGCAGGGTCATTCTGCAATGAGGATCGAATTGTTGCCGCCATGGTATCGATCAACGGAAAGAGACGCGTGGCATTGAAATTCGTGGCCAGCAGGCCGCGCACGATTTCGTGATACCGGTTCTTCACGCCGGGCATCTGCATCAGTCGCCCGGCAAGACGGTTCACGCTCGTGAAGGGTTGATCGAGACTCAAATTCATCTGCTCGCTCAAACTTCCCGCGCGGTTGAAGCCGCCGAACGCCTCGTTCAAGTCCCACGGCACCCAGACGAACCTCCGTTCGCGAGGCTCGAGATACAGGTAGTAGTTGTGTCCCGTCATAAGCGGGCTGTCCATGTTGGACAACAACGCCTCCAAGGCGAGAAAACGGAGGAACTCCTCGATATCAATCTGGCCTCTGATCGCAGCTTGAAACCCCGCATCATCGGCCTGGTTCAGGCATTTCACAAACGCGAGAAAACGGGCCGCATCTGCTGGCGTGACGAAGCTCTTGGGATGCACTCGGTTCGTGTAAACGGCCCAGGCGTCTCCGAGATAGGGAAGGCCGGGGAGATTCTCCGGCTTGAGCAACATGCCCTTCCCTGAACCGAAGCGATCCTTGAGCAACCGCTCATCCACCTGTTCGACGATGGTGTAAAGTCCGGCGTATGCTCTCTGATACCGGCTTGGAACCGTAATGAACACCCTGGCAAAGGCGGTGCGGGACGCCGGCACTCCACCAGCCCGGAAGATCTCGTAAGCCAGCGCTTCGCGAATCTGCGATGGATCCATGGCGTTGTTGTTGAGATTCAGCTTGGTCAGGCCGAAGAACGTCCGCCCCTTTTCGATGTCGTTGAAATCCAGCTTGAGTGATCGCTTGAGCGAGTTCCGGGCAAACCTGTAGCTGGAGTTGCCTTTGAATCGCACCGCGATCGCGCCAAACGGTCTGCCCTGAAACTCCAGATCAGCCCTTCCCTCCTTGAACTCGACCTCCATCCGCGGGCCGTTCCAGCCAGGTCCAACCCCAGTGCCACCGTCCAACGCCGTCTCGCCGGACTCATTCATGACCGTCCACTGATCCAATGGGATGACGAGGTGAATCGTGTAGAGATTGGTCGTGCCGAAAAAGGTCCCCGCAGTTCCAGTGCCTGGATCGACCGCAGAGTCGCCCGGATCTTTCGCGGCGATGGCCGCCACAAGTCCCGCGAAGAACAGGACCAGCGATGCCATGAGCTTTTCCCTTTTCAACGTGATTCTACCTCATCACACGGTAAAAGCGTTTTGAAGCCAAGGACGGAGTGCCAAGATCGGTCCAACTGTTGGTCTGGCCTGCGAGGATGTTGTTCCACAAAAGCAGATCCGTGGACCAAAGCACGGAGTAGCTGAGACCCGTCTGCGAGTTCCAGCGGAGGACTGAGTTGCTGCCTGAGAGCGCCATACTTGCAATGAGGTTCGCGGGCGTGACGGGGCTGACCGTGTATGTGCCGGCGGTGGCTGACGTAGTGACGCCGCCATTGCTGTCGATCGCGGTGATGGTGTAGGTCACGACGGAGCCAGCCGCAGACACCGGGATTTCCGCGCCAAAGATGCCGTCGCCGGCGAGGCCATCGCCGTGAAAACCGTCATCATACATCGGAATCCCGATGGGCGGACCGCCGGTGGTGACCACCACTTTGATGTCGTCGATGTCGGCCTTGGGCGCGGGCGTCGGGGCGACCGCGTTGTAACCGGCGAATTGGAAGCGCAACTTCAACGTGCTGACGCGCTCGGAGGGAAGAAGGTCGTAATGATAAAGCTGGTAGGCGTGGTTGAGTCCCGTGAGTTCGCCGATGCGGGTGGTCCAGTTGGTGCCGTTGTCGCTGGATACTTGGAAGGCCCAGCCGTTTGGCGAAATCATGTTCAGGGTCGTGACCCAGAACTCGACGTAGCCCGCCGTGCCCGCCGCGTTGATGGCGTTGGCGGTGGTCACCATGCTGTCGGTGAGGTTGGTGGTGCCTTTGTCGAACTCCAGCCCGCACGGATTGCCCGCGCCGTGGTTGGAGGCGAGGGTTTGCTTCACGGTATTGGCCGGCCCAAGGACGGTCACGGTCCAGAGGTTGTTCGCGTTGGTCCCTGTCCACGGAGTCGCGGCGGCCGCGGCCATGGTCTCGGTGAAGACGGTGTTGGTGGCCACACCGCCGGCGCTGTAGGTCAGTTGCACCTGGCTGATGATCGCTCCCGCGGCCGGCTGAATCCGGGCGGTGACATAGACTCCATCCACGTAAGTCGGCGTGTTCGGACTGGTGGCGGTGTTGGTGATCGTCGGCGGTGGGATGATACCGAGGCCTTGCAGTCCGATGTCAAAAGCCGCGCCGACTGAAGTGTCGCTGCTGCCGATATGCAACGTCGCCACGCGCGTTCCTGCCGCGGAGGCGTTGAACTGGACGTTCAGGCTCGTGTTGCTGCCCGCCGCGATGATGCCCGCCGGCGGCGCCGTCACGACGAAGTTCGTGGCGTTCGTGCCATCCATAGTCGTGCCAGTGATGGTCAGCGTGTTGGTACCGTTGTTGCGAATGGTGAAGGTTCTCGAGGAACTGGAGCCGACGTTGACATTGCCGAAGCTCACAGTGCTCACGCCGTCGGTCAGCGGCGTGCCCGCGGGCTGTTCCACGGCGATTTGCGTCGTGGGCGCTGGACCGGTGAAGCGAACGATGACCTCGTTGTCGAGAATCAGATTCGATGACCAGATGAACTGCGCGCCGCTGGCGCTGAACTGCCCGGGGAAATTCAGGTAAGCAGGTTTGTTGTCCACGCCGACCGTCGCTTCGCTGTAGGTCGTGGCCGACGGCCAGCGGGAATCGTCGAAGTTCTTCGCATACCAGTTCGCCGGCACCGGATAGTGCAAGGCGTAGCTGTTCGTTCCCAGCGTGGGCGTAGTGGAAGCAGCCGAAGAATTGTGGGTGCCATCCGGCATTTCCACGACCAGGCCCGGGTCGTCGAGCGGGGCGATGTAGAAGCTCTGCGCCTTCCAGCCGCTGCCGGTAAGCGTGCCGTCGCTGAAGCTCGCCATGAAGCCGCCGTCGCCCGGGTGATTCGGGTTGCCGCCGTTGAGTTCTGTTCCGAGTCCGAGATTCTCCTCCCAATCGACGAGCTTCACCGCGTAGGTGACGGGGCGCTTGGCGCGGAAGCGGACCACGCAGGAATTGAACGGCGTGTAGGGCACCGGGTCCACGCCGACGAGCGTCCCATTGACGTAAAGCTCGAAGTAATTGTCCGCAAAGAGAAACCCCGTGATGACCTCGCCATCGGGGTCCACTTCGACGATGGGCACGGCGTTGAGGTTAACCGCGCCGATGTTGGGCGGTGTCACGCCGGTGGTTTCATTGTAGAGGTCGGGGGCCTTGATTCCGTTGGTGAACTGCGTCGCGGAGGGCACGGTCCAGACCGTGCCGTTGGTCGCGGTGATGACGCCCACTCCGGCGACGCGCTGTCCGGGAGGATAGAGGTTGGTCGTGACGGTGGTTGCTCGTCCCTGGCTGATCGACCGCGTGTCGGGCGTGGTCGCAGTGCGCACGGCGAATACGGGATAGGCCGAGGCTTTGGACTCATAGCTGATGATGCCCTGCGAATTGCGAGTGGGCCCGTTCGTGGCCGCCACTGAGTTGTTGATGCCATGCTCCACCAGCCAGGCTTTGTTTGTGTCACCGCGCAGTGAGGTGGAGGACCAGAAAGCTGTCGAAGGAGCCAGGGCCTTCAAAGTGAGGTTTGAACCCGTGTTGATTCCTATGCTGCTGCTCACGGTGAACGTCGTGGCATTGATCACGGAGACAACCGTCGGGCCGTTGGTCGGAAGGTAAGTGCCGGAGATGCTGGCAGTGTCCACGAGCGGCATGCCGGCAATCAGCCCGGTCGTGTCGGCGCAGGTGATCGTGGTGCTGCCGCTGGTCGTGATGCAACCGGCGAGCGTCTTGGCGAACAGCGTGCGATGAATGCTCGGCCGGATGCCATTGGTGCTCGTCGCCGTGGCCAGCGTGTAGTCGGTGAGCGTTTGCAACTCCTTCACGTTGGCCAGACGCCAATCCGTGTAGCCACCGAGCGCGAGTCCTTCCGCGTAGCCCAGCGCCGTGTTCCAGCTCATGGCGGCCCCGGGCAACTGGGTCCACATCAAGCCCGTGTCGAGATCGGTGATCGTGCCGTCGCAGTTATTCAGATAATTGTGACCGTTGTTCGCCCTGGCTCCGCGCACATAGCGCGCGTGATAGCGAAAAGTCCCCCCCGCGCTGAGCGTTTCCGATTTCGGCTTGCCGCCCAGGCCGCCGCCCGCGTTGGCGCACCACACCGATGTCGCGCTGGCGCCATAGGCATCGCTCGTCCACCAATACTCCGCCGCGCCTGCGGAGTTGGTCGGGAAGTAAGCCGTGTTGAGCGCCACGGGATTGCCACTGTTGTGATTGAAGAGGCTGAACAACTCGCTGGGCGTCGGCAGCCGCCAGTCCGTGTGGCCACCGGTGGTGACGCTTGTCGCATTCGTGACCGCGAACTCCCAGGTGGACTCGCCGTTATCCACCTTCTGCCACATCAGGCCCGTCACATTGTCGGTGATGGTCCCGTTGCCGTTGTCCGTGAACGACTGCGCGTTGATCGTGTAGTCCGCGTCTTCGCCAAAGGTGGCGGTCGTGTCCAGCACCTGGCTGGTGTCGGGCAACTTCACCATGCTCGAAGCCGCCATGGCGTAGGCGGTCAGGCGATTGCCCGAAGCAGTTCCCGCGGTGGGCGTGTAGGTCGTCGTGGTCGTCGCGCCCGGCAGCCGCCAGGTGACCGTCATCGACTTGGGGGTGACATTGCGATTGATTTGCCAGCACTCGTCATAGTTGGTTCCGCCGATGGCCACGCGCATAAGGAATTGGTCGGGTGACGCCACGCCGTTGGTGTTCTCGACCAAATTGCCGGCGTTCGTGCCGAGGGCGACGGGATTCTTGAACGCGACGATGGAGGCGCCATTGACGGGTTGAGCCATGTAGCCGCCCGTGCCGGACTGGCGAATGGACCCCACCTCGGGCTGCCCGTCCACTTGCCCGCCGAAGTTCACCACCGTGCCATGGAAATTGGTCATCAAGTATGGACTCTGCGGCGTTCCGAACGGATGCGCGGCATCGGTGTTCGTCGTGCCGATGGCGTGATAGTGATAGCCCCAGCTGTTGCCGAGGTCGTGGCCGCCATCCACCGTGAGCGGCTGGCGGGCCGTGCCATCCGGCTCCAAGTAGCCATAGATGGGATATCCATCCAGCGCCCACGCCACCGGCTTGTCGTTGCCGAGCACTCCGCCGAACGCGCTGAGCAGGTGCGTGGGAATGATGTGATAATGGTAATCATCCGCCAGGCCGCAATGGCCGCCGTAGAAATCCAGCTCGCCGATCTCATACGACACCCGGCCGGTGTTGTTGGCCGGATTGAAAATCGCGACGCCATTCGCCGCGAGCGCGATCGCTCCCCTCTGAAAATTGTTACTCGTGCTCCCGACGGTGAAGATTCGAATCGGTGATGGCGACGGCGTGGGCACCAGCGGCAATCGCCAGTAATTGGGCTGACGATACCCGAGCGACCCCGCGTTGTTTTCCGGATTCATCGTGCTGGCGAAGTAAGCCGCCGGCACCGGGATTTGTTGCTGCCACGACGTGATGCCGACCATCAGGTTGGGCATCAAGGTCCGGTCCGGCATGTTGTCGGACTCCTCGTAGAAGAAAGTGTCGTCCCAGTAGAAGCGCACCTTCGGCTTGAAGGCCGCGAACGAGGCCGCCATCAGCGCGCCATTGGCGCAAGACGTCGCGGACGCGGGAGAAAACATCGCGGCTTGCTGCACGGCGAGATTCTCCTCGGCGATGATGGCCAGCTCGGCTGCGGTGAGCGGACTGAGTTTTGCGAACTGCGGGTCTTCATGCCGGTGCCAGTCGTGGCCGAGCGCAGAGCGCGCGGCCATGATCAAGGCGATGGCAACAGAGGCCGTTTTCATGCCACCAACTTACGCGGGCGCAAATTAACAGGGCATGAATGGAACAACAAAAGCTCAGCGCCCGGTTGGCATCACCGTGTAACGATGCGTCACGGAGCCAGTCCGGCATTCAGTGTTTTCCGCGCTCAATGGGTAAGCGCGAACGTATTCCACCGCGGCCTTCTCCGGCGACACGGCGACGCGCAGGATGCCCGAGGCGCCCGCAATCACGCCGCTCTTGTAGCCATATTCCGCCGCGCTGCGGATGTTGTCGAAGCGCGAGTGGCCCGGCTGCGGCACGAGTTGGTAGATGATGCCGTCGCGTTCCTGTTGGGCGTACAGGTGATCGTGGCCGTGGAAGACGATGTTCACGCGCTGCTTCACCAGGAGGTCGTGGATGGGCAGGGCCCAGCCGGGGCGCTTCTGGGCAAACGTATTCCGGCCGTCCAATTCCTTGCCACCCCACTCGAAGAAGTGCGACGCCTCGCTGCCGCCGCGACCTTCGCGGGTTTCTCCGCCGACGAGATGATGAATGAACACGAAGCGGAACCGCGCGCGGCTTTGTTCGAGCGTACGCGTGAGCCAGCGATACTGTTCGGCGCCGAGCGTGCGGCCCCAATTGTCGCCGCTGTCGCGTCTTATCGGGGCGGAATACCAAAATGGGTCGAGCACCACGAACAACGCATCGCCCCATTCCCACGCGTAGTAGTTCTGCAGCGGGCCCGCCTGCGGATGCGGCGTTGCGTTGCCGGTGTAGAATTCATTCGGCAGGGGATTAGGGAAATACTTCTTCCGCATCGCATTGGACCAGATGGCCATCTCGTCGCGACGACCGTTGCCCGGCGTTTCGCCGTCGTGATTCCCCAGCACGAGAAAGACCGGCGCACGCGCGCCGATGATGCCGAAGTAAAAGCGCTGGGCGAGATACTGCGCCGCGGCCTGTCGATACTCGGGATACTTGTCCGTCATGAAGGTGTCGCCGAGGTCGATGTGAAAGTCCGGCTGCGCGGCCAGCGCGTTCGTGAGCGACTTGCGATAAATCTCCGCGTCGATGCCGCTGTCGAGGTGTGAATCCGCCTGCACCGTGAAGGTGAACGCGCTGCCCGGCGGCCGCGCAGTGATGAAGCCGCCGTCGCCCAAGGCAACCGGAGCAGCGCCGTTCGCCGCCGAACGGAGTTCGTAGAAGTAGCGGGTGTTGCCCTGGAGCGAATCGAGACGGACCGCCACCGGCTGGTCTTTCGCGAATCGTTGCGCTGGCGTTTGCCGGGTGAGTCTCCCCGGCTCCGCACCGTAAGCGACAAAGCCCTCGAGATTCTCGTAAGCGAGCACGCTCAAGGTGACGGCCGTTTTCGTCGGGCGACCGAGAATCATGTCCACGCGATGCGCTGGAACGTTGGTGTGAAAGAAGCCCTGTTCCGGTCCACCCCGCCGTTGGCCACCTCGGCGTCCGGCGGAATCGGAATCAGCGGCGAATGCGGTCGAAACCTGGAGCCAACACAGAAGGCAGAAGGCGGACCAAATCATAAAGCAAGTGCCGGAGCGCGGCTGTGTCACCCCCGACCAGCCGCAGTGCCTCAACCATCCTGCACGCTGAAGAATCTGCTGTAGTGCTGCGGCTGGTCCTCGACACAGCCGCGCTCCGCCCTCGCCGTTTGACCTCATGGCCGCCTCCGTCCTGGGCGACCGCCGCGCGGAGAATCTTCCGGACGTGGCGCGGGAGATTCCTTCGCTTCGCCCGGCATCTGCGCGTTCACGGCTTTGAGGTAATCACTGAGCCGACGGTCGAGGTCGGCGACCTTTTCAGGCCGCTGCTTTGCGAGGTTGTTCCGCTCGCTGATGTCCTTGGACAGATCGTAGAGGCGGCGCTCACCGGTTTCGTAGATGCGGGCGAGTTTGAAGTCGCCGAGGAAAATCGCGGAGGCCGGTCCATCGGCGTCCTTGTCGTAGTGCGGGAAATGGACAACGAATTCTTCGCGCGGGCGTTTAACCACACCTTTGCCGTCGCTTTTTAACAGCGTCGCGAGACTGCCTCCTTCGAGACCGGACGGCAGGTCACGCACTCCGGCGAGTTCTGCGATGGTCGGAAACACATCCACGCCGCTGACACGCACATGGCTGCAAGCGCCTCGCGTCACGCCCGGCCCAGCGACGAGCAGCGGCACGCGCAATCCGCCGTCCCACACGCCGCCTTTGCCGCCCGTGAGCGGCGCGTTGCGCCCGGGCGTGCCGTGGTCGGGCATGTAAATGACGTAGGTGCGCTCGCTGATGCCGAGTTCCGTCAACTTGTTGAGCAACGCGCCGATGGTCGCATCCATGTCCTCCATCGCGGCGATGTCGATGAACCCGCGGTCGCGGCCGCGATTCCCTCCGCGCGCTGCGGCGCGCTGGTTCACCGAAGCGAGTGTCTCCGGGCGAACGCCGTTCTCGCCCCGGGGCGCGTAGTGACAGACCTGGAGATAGAACGGCTTCCCGGCCTTCGCTTGTCGCGCCATGAAATCCACGCCTTGCTTCGTGATGGCGAGCGCCTGTTTCGGGTTCGGCGTCTCGACATTCTCCGGGCCGCCGTTGTTGTTCGCGCCGTCGGTCTCATCGTAGCCGTGTTGCTTCGGACTGACGCGTCCGACGTGCCACTTGCCGAAATGTGCCGTGGCATAGCCGGCACGTTGCAGCAATTCGGCAATGGTCGTTTCGCTAGCCGGCAATTCCATGAGTGGACTCGGCACAACGACGCGCCCGGCCGGCGCGCCGCCCTTCGCGTTGCCGCCTTCATTCACGAACGTCATGTGCAACTGCGCCGGGCTTTTCCCGGTGAACAGGCTGGCGCGCGACGGCGTGCAGCGCGGCGAAGGCGCGTAGGCATTGGCGAAACGCATTCCCTGCGCCGCGATGCGCTCAAGGTTCGGCGTGCGGACAATGTCGCCCTTGGATTCGGCCCGCCGGTCGTCCATCTGCACCGACGCGCTCGTCCAGCCCTGGCCTTCGCCGAAGATGAAGAGAAAGTTCGGACGTGAATCGGCGGCGAAGGAAGCCGTTGCGAACGCCACGGTGATGCCCGTTATCGCAGCCAGACAACGGAATCGCGTCAGTCGAGTTTGCATAGGAATGGGAGAGTGTGAGGCAGCATCATTCACCGCAGCGGCGCGCCGCTCACATCGAGGTCGGGCTTAGTGTTCCAGCGCGGCTGCCAGCCGGGTTTCTCGATGCGAGTGCGGAAGATGACGGTGTTGTCGAGGTCAAGGTCGCTCGTCCAGATGATCCAGATGAACTTCGCACCCGTGAAGTCGGCGTTGTAGAAGGGTTCCTTCGGGTTGACGCGCGCCTCGGTGTATTCGACCGCGTGGCTCCACTGGCTATCGTCGAAATTCACCGCGAACCAGTTCGTGGGAATCGGAGTTTGCTGCACGCGCGGATTCTGCGCGTCGCGATTGAGCGGGCCTTTGAAGAAGCTCCTGGCTTTCCACCTGGCGTTCGAAACGGTGCCGTCGGCGAACTTGATGATGAATCCGCCGTCGCCGATGTGGTCGCCGTATTCGAGGCCGGTCTTCGGGTCGGCGTTGTCCTTGGCCATGATGGCGATGGTCATCGGATACTCGGGCAGGATGTCCACGCTCACCACGTTGTGCGGCGTGAACTCGATTGAATCCACCGCGCGCAGCTTGCCGTTGATGTACATCACGAACCAGTTGTCGGCATAGACGTTGACTTTCAGCGTGTCGGCCATGGTGGGCTTGATGAGGCCCTTGTTGTCGCCACCGCCGCCGCGACCGCCGCCGGGCGGTGGACGCTGATTGCCGCGACGCGGCGGAGTGGAATCACTGGGCGGCACTTGAGCCGTGAATTGCGGTGCCGCGTCTGCGCGAGCGGATTGTTCAGGCCGGGGAGTACGAGGGTTTTCACCATTTTCGCGACGCGGCGGACGCTGGTCATCGGCTGGTTCGCCGACGTTTCGGGTGTAAACCACTTTCAGTTCCGCGCTGTCGAGAATCCGGTCCTTCATCGCCGCAAGCAACACGTCACGGCTCACCTCCGCCGGCGCAGCGGAAATTTCCACCGGAGCCGAGAGCGCGTAGGCCGTGAGGACGTAGGTCTTCGCGCCCGGTCCTTTCGAATGCGGCGGCGCGTAGCCGACGCGGCGATTGATGCCATTGTTGCCCAGCGTGCCGATGCCCTGCGCGTTCTTCGGCAGGCTGCGGACGTCGGCGGGAATGTTGTAGAGCGTCCAATACCACTTCGCTTTCCCCTCCGGATCGATGTGGTGCATGATGACGGCGAAGCTCTTCGTGTCCGCCGGTGCGCCGGCCCATTCGAGCGGCAACGTCGAACTGCTACCGTCGCCGGTGAACTCCACGGGCAACGCCCCGCCATCCGCCACGGCGGAACTGCGGAGCGTGAAGTGGCCGCTGCGCTTCGGTGTGAATTCTTCCGCCGCCACGGAACCGTCATCATCGCGAACCGGAAGCGCTTCGCCGCGATCGCCGGCCGGCCGTCCGCCTTCGGGCCGCGCGCCACCCCGACCGGGGCCGTTCCTCGGACCACCGTTGCCGCCGGGTTCGCGGGGCGGACGCTCCCCGCCGCCGCCACGGCGTTCCTGTGGCGAGTAGGTCTCGCTCGCCACCTGGCCTCGTCCGTCCACGAAGTCGAACTTCACCGTCTTGTCTTCATTGAGCGTGTAATTCACATAACGCGTCTCGCCGCCGACGGTGTATTGGAGGCTGCGGCTCTTTTCGCTCTTCGTGGTGAAGCCGGTGATCTTCGCCTCGCGCAACGCTTGCAAAGCTTCGCGCATCGGCTGCGCGCGCGGCTGCGGGTCCACCTGTCCGCCCGCCTCGACGACTTCGCCGTGGAAGCCACCGTTCACGTAAGGATACTTCGTCGAGCCGTGATAGTGATAACCGAGCGCCGCCGTTTCGTGGCCGTTGAAGGCGTCGAGCTTTGCGGGCACGGAACCGTCCGGCTCCGTCAGTCCGTAAATCGGGTAGCCATCCAGCGCGTAGGCGATGGGCAACACCTTGCCCAGCACGCTCTGCAAATGCAACGGCGCGGCATGGTAATGGTAATCATCGGCGCGTCCGCAGTGCCCGCCCCATTGGTCCAACTCGCCGATTTCCTGGGATATCTCGCCGCGATTGTTCTGCGGATTAAAGATGGGAATGCCATTCGCCGCCAGCGCGATGGCCCCGCGCAGGAAGCGGTTCTTGATCGAGGCAGGCAACTTCGCCGGCACCGGATGAAGCGGGATGCGCCAGGCGTTGCCGCCCGTGTAAGGCTGCGGCAACGGCACCTGCTGCTGCCACGCCGTGATGCCCACCATCATGTTGTGCACGGGCAAACCGTCTGACTCGACGTAGAACCACCGCGCATCCGAGCGCGTCTTCACCTTCGGCGCGAATGGCGCAAAGACCGACTCGATGGAGACTGCGCCCGACGTCACGCGCGACGTGTTCTCCGCAACCGCCACACTCACCGGAGGAACGGCGGCCAATTGAACCGTCCGCGCCTCTTCCGCGATTAGCTCCACCTCGGCCAGCGTGAGCGGCTGAAGCGCCGTGAACTGCGGGTCCTCATGTCGATGCCAGTCGTGCGCGACCACGCGCAATCCCGTCACTACGCAAACCACAACAACTAATGCCGCTTTCATGCAGGCAGACTAGCTCGTTGCAGATTAACAGAGCGTGAATGGCGCAGCCAACCGGCTCTACCGCATTCACGTGCCGTTAATCCGGTTCGAGTTATGAATCTGTCGTGACTCATGCCAAACCACGTGCCATTGGCTGCTGGAACTGCTACGAACCTCAATCATCGCGATGAGACTCCTCGTGGTTGAAGATGAACCGGACTTGCTCGCCGGCCTGAGCCGCGCGCTGCGCAAGCAGGGCTACGCCGTCGATGCGGCGTCCGACGGCGAGGATGGTCTGTTCAAAGCCACCACGACGGATTACGACGCCATCGTGCTTGATGTGATGCTGCCGAAGCTCGACGGCTGGGAGTTGCTGGCAAAATTGCGCAAGACCAAAGCGACGCCCGTGCTCATGCTCACGGCACGCGACCGCACCACCGACCGCGTGCGGGGTTTGGATGCCGGGGCGGACGATTACCTCGTGAAGCCGTTCGATAACGCGGAGCTCTTCGCCCGCCTCCGCGCCATCATTCGACGGCGCTCGGGCCAGACGCGCGCCTCGGTGGACATCGGCGACGTCAGCATCGACACGGCTTCCCGGACGGTCACTCGCGGCGGCGAGGTAGTCACATTGACCGCGCACCAGTACCTCGTGCTGGAATACCTCGCGCTGCATCGCGGCGAAGTCATCACGCGCACCGAGCTTTACGAGCATCTCTTCGACGAGAACGAATCCACGCTCTCCAACATTCTGGATGTTCACGTTTTCAACCTGCGGAAGAAGCTGGGCCAGAACTTCATCGTGACCCGGCGCGGCCACGGCTACTGCATCGAATGAAGTTCCTTCACTCCATCGGCTGGCGGTTGCAAATCTGGTACGGCGTGCTGCTCGTGGTCGTGCTGAGCGGCTTTGGCACCACGGCATTTCAACTGGAGAGCGGCCGGCAGTTGCGGCGCGTCGATGAGGAGTTGCGGCGGCGGCTGCCACCGCTCGTGGAATCGCAGCGCCCCGTTCCCAACAACCGCGCGATGCGCGAGTTCGCTCTGCTGCCGCGACACGCGCCACTGTTCGACGATTCAGGCGATGGCTTTTACCACGTCGTGTGGCTCCGGCACAGCGAGAGGCCGGTGACGTTTTCCACCGGCGCGCCGCGCGATGTGCCGCAACCCAAGGCAGACGAGCCACCCGTGCGGCAGCGGGGAAATTTCCGCGAGGTGTTTTTGTTTCCGGGTCCCGGTGATTGCGTGCTGGTTGGGCGCTCCATCGCCGCCGATGCGGCCGGACTTCGTCAACTGGCGTGGTGGTTGAGCGGCGTGGGCGGGGCCGTGTTGGTGCTGGGGCTCGCGGTGGGCGCGTGGCTGGTGCGCCGCGCGTTGCGACCCATTCAAGACATCAGCACTACCGCCGGTCACATTGCTACCGGCACCTTGAAGCAACGCATCAACACGTCAGACACCGAGAGCGAGCTAGGCCAGCTTGCCGAGGTGTTGAACTCGACATTCGCGCGGCTCGATGCGGCCTTCACCCAGCAAGCGCGCTTCACTGCGGACGCCGCGCACGAGTTGCGCACTCCGGTGACCGTCATGCTCACGCACGCGCAGAACGGCCTTGATGCCAACTGCAATTGCGAAGAACACCGCGAAGCCTTCGAAGCGACGCGGCGCGCCGCCCAACGCATGCGCCGGCTGATTGAATCGCTGCTCGAACTAGCGCGGCTCGACGCCGGACAGGAAGCATTTCGACGCGAGCCATTCGACCTCGCGCTCGTAGCGCGGGAATGCATCGAGTTGGTTTCCCCGCTGGCTGAGGAACGGCGCATCACCATTCAAGCCGAATTGCCAGATGGTTCCTGCTTCTGTAACGGCGACGCGGACCGTATCGGGCAAGTGATCACCAACCTCCTCACCAATGCCATCGTCCACAACAATCCCGGCGGCGAAGTCCGCGTTCACGCCCAGCGGGAAAATGGGTCCGTGGTGCTCACCGTTGCCGACAACGGCCCCGGCATTGCGCCGGAGGATTTGCCGCACATCTTCGACCGCTTCTACCGCGCCGACAAATCGCGCAGCCGCGGCGGCACCGGCCTCGGCCTCGCCATCAGCAAGGCCATCATTGAAGCGCACGGGGGATGCATCGCAGCCAAGAGTGAAGCGGGAGCGGGTGCGAGCTTCATGTGCAAGCTGCCGCTGTCGAAGGACTGAATCCGTTAGACTTCGTCCAACGCCTTGGTCGCATCGCCGAACTTGGGCAGGCGCACGTTCATCTTGTCCATCATCGAAAGGTAGAGCCGGCACATCTGGCGTTCGGGTTTCTCGCGGTAGTTCAGGATGCGACCGCCGTTGATGCGACCACCGGCGCCACCCAGCAGCACCACGGGGAGCTGATCGTTGTTATGGTTGCCCGTCATCATGCTGGAGCAATACATCAGCATCGTGTTGTCGAACAGCGTGCGGTTGCCTTCCTGGATGGCGGCGAGCTTGCGCGCAATGTAGGCGACTTGTTCGAGGAAGAACTGGTTCACCTTCAGCCAATCCGCCGTGTCGCTGTGCGAGAGCAGGTGATGAATCATGTAATCCACCCCGAGATTCGGGAAGCGGAGCGAGCTGTGGTCGTTGTTGAGCTTGAGCGTGGTGATGCGCGTGGTGTCGGTCTGGAAACCGAGCACGAGGATGTCGCACATCAGCTTCATGTGCTCGGCGATGTCCTGCGGGATGCCGTCGGCGGGACGCGGGATGTTCGGCGCGCTGAGCGTCGGACGCCAGCCTTGCAACTCGCCCTTCTTGCCGGCGTTCTCGATGCGCTGCTCCACGTCGCGCACGGAGTCGAGATACTCGTCGAGCTTTCGTTGATCGTTCGCGCTGATGTGGCGGCGCAGGTCCTTCGCGTCGGACATCACGGCGTCGAGCACGCTCTTGTCGCCCTTGCTCACCTCGTCCTTGAAGAGCCGGTCGAACGCCAGCGCGGGATACACCTCCAGCGGCGTGGGCGTGGTCGGCGAGCTCCACGAAATGTGCGAGCTGTAGAGCATCGAGTAATTCTTGTGGACGGACGGGTTCGACTTCTCGCAGCCCAGCACGAGCGACGGAACCTTGGTCGAGTGGCCGTAACGCTGCGCGAGCAACTGGTCGATGCTTGTGCCGGAACGAATTTCCCCGCCAGAGGCCAGCGGCGCGCCGGAAAGCAAATTGCCCGTCTGTGAGCTGTGAATGTTCCCCTTGGTGGACTCCTCATTGTAGAGGCCTTTCACGAAGAGCATCTTCTCGCGGAAGTCGTGGAGCGGCGCAAGCACCTTGCCGAGTTCCATCTGCTTGCCCTCGCCCTTCGCCCACCATTCTTTCGAGTGAAAGCCGTTGCCGGAAAAGAGCACCGCCAGGCGCACGGGCGCTTCGCTGGCGGGCTTGACCCCGGCGGGCGGCGTGTCACCCCAGACGGTAAGCGATTCCATCCACGGCAGCGCCATGGTGACGCCGACCCCGCGAAGAAAGGCGCGGCGCGAGAACTGATGGCTGGCGGCGGTCCGCAT
>CAYQWK010000050.1:0-21114 GCA_964420805.1 uncultured Bifidobacteriaceae bacterium
GCAGGCCGTCGGCCGCGTTGTTGGTGATCATGCCGTAGGCCGCTTCCCAGACATCAGGCACGCCGTCGCCATCGCTGTCCTTGAGCACGGTGATGGTCGCGGTGGTGGACTGCGTGTTGACGCTGCCGCTGGCGAGGTTGGTGGAAACCATGCGGAAGGTGGTATTGGCCTGGAGGTTGGTCATGGTGATGGTCGAGACGAGCGTGAAGCCAGACGGGCTCATGGTCACGATCATGGTGTTGGTGCCACCCCGGACGAATGGAACCGTCAACGGGAAGTTGGTGGCGACGATGTTCGTGGTGGTGACATTGTTGACGAACCAACGCAGCGAGATCGGCCACGCGCCGGTGATGACACCGGAGACCGTCACGTTCGCGCCTTGAACAACCGTGGCGGAAACCGGGGCCACAGAAAAACCCGGTTTGACCATGACGTACAAAGAGGCAGGGATGCTCTCCACCGAGCTGACCTCGTCGCTGATGCGCACGGTATAGCTGCCGTGGTTGGCAAGGGAGGCGTTGGTGACGGCGAGCGAGGGGCCGGTCGCGCCAGCGATGTTCGTTCCGTTGAAGTACCATTGGTAAGTGAGCGTTCCCGTGCCGGAGGCAATGACGCTGAAGGTGACGTTGGTTCCTGACGGGCCGGCCTGCGAAAGCGGCTGCACCGCGATGGCGACCGGCGTGATGACGCCGATGACCGCCGCCTCGCTCAGGATGCCACCGGACGGAGTGTAAACGGCCACGATGTAGGTGCCGGCCTGGGCGGGCTGGATGTTCGAGAGGAGCAAGTTGCCGTTGGTCGCGCCGGCCAGCGGGCTGCCGTTGAGAATCCACTGGTAGCGAAGCAACGCGCCGGTGGCTACGACACTGAGGTTAGTGCTGGCCCCGGCAATCACGTTGAATCCGGCGGGCTGGGTGACAATGCCCGGCAGCGAGCCGGCGGGAAGGGCCGCGCCCGCCGTCGGGAAGGTTGCGGTCCAGTTGGCCGGATTGTTTCCGTATGCGGTGACATCCACCCGTTGCAGGGACAAGCCCGTGCCGTCTGCCGCCGGATTCCATGGCGTGGTGTGGGAGTATGCAACCTTTTCGACCAGCAGGTACGGAAGACCGTTGGTAGTTGGAACGCCGGGACGGTGCAACTCAATGCGCTCGCCGGAGTTATCCAGTTTGCCACTGTATGGTCCGAATACGCGAATGCCGGGATCAACGGAGTATTTCGCACGAAAGGCGGCGAGATTCGTGCCCGTGGCGGGATCGAAGGCGACGACAAGCACGCGCTCGCCAATGGCGAGGGTGACGTTGGTCGGGAAGTCGAAATCGACCGCGTTGCGCAAGCGCCAAGTCTTGTCGGGATACACCGAACTGAACAAACCAACATTGCCGGCGTGGATGTTCTGCAACTCGACGAACTCGTTGAACTGGTCGTCGGCGCCGTTGATGTCCGGCGGATGGTACATGATTTCTGAAAGGACCACCGGGCCAACCAAGGGCGCGGCGTTTGTGGCGTTTGGAGTCGCCGTGACGAGGGCGACAAAATCCTCGTCGCCATCGCTGGTGACGTGGCGGCCGATGGTCATGGCTTCGTCAGAGGCCCCGAAATCGAAGCCGTTCGCATAGCCGGTCAGATTGCCCACGGCGTCGGCGGAGAAGAGCCACACATCGTCGCCCTCGGCGCTGAGGGCGAAGCTATTCGTCGCGCCGGGATCCGTGTTGAACTGCGCCTCGTTGAAGCTGACGAAGCCGCCCGGGGCGATGATGGTGTTGTCCGGGATGCGGAATTTCTTTGGAGTCGAGAAACTATCCGAAATGAACCACCCTCCGACGTTCACATTGGTGGCGGCAGGGTTGAACAGTTCGATCCAGTCCACGGCGGGCAGAACGGAGTTGGCAAGGACTTCGTTGACGATGACGGGGGGGAGTTCCACGCCTGCGTCATTGGTTCCGGGCGAGCCATTCAGCGCGGCAGACTGCCGCCAGCCGGTGCTGCCGTTCCAGTTCGCGAGCACGCCGGAGGCGCTGCGCGTAACGAGCGAGAAGCCGTGACCGTCGCTGGCGGGATACCAGTTGTCGCCAAAGTTGAAGTCGTGGATCGGCTCGCCATACGGGCCAAGGAGAACGATACGGTCGCCGGCGTTGTTGAGCTGGCCGGTGAATTCGCCGGCGATCAGGGCATTGCTGGAATAACGCGTGAGGAAGGCGGCGCGGTTGCGGACCACGAGGGCGAACGAGCCCGGGGCAAGGGTGCCCGCCGAGAACGTGAACTGGATGCCGCCGTCGAGCTGGCAGTTCAGTAGGTTGAGCGCATTCGTTCCGGTGTTCTGGATTTCCACAAACTCGAAATCGTCCCCCGAATAGAGACTGTTCGTGGGCGGATCAGCGGGATGGTACATGACCTCGGTGATGCGCAGGGCCGGCGTGGTGAGTACATAAACGGCGCGGGAGGGCGGGCTCCAGTTGGTGCTGTTCCAAAGCGCGCGGGCGAAGAGGCCGGCGTTGTTGGTCAGGGTGAGGGTGTTCGTATAAACGCGGGCGGCGGCGTTGATGACGCCGTTGGAGGCGCGCGGGTCGGTGCCGTCGAGCGTGTAATAAATCGCGCCGATGGTGTTCGACATGGTCACGGGAGTGCCGGGGAGGATTGTCCCGGAATCGCGGCTGACCCACGGAGCCTTGAGAAACTGCGAGTCGATCCAGGCGTGGCGGCCGGTGATCCAGTACTTCATCTGGCCGATGAGCGTGGCGTAAGTGCCGGGCGTCGAGTAGTTCACATGCCAGGTGGCAGTAGTGCCGTCCGTCGAAACCAGATTGGTACCGTCTGGATTGGGCCATACGTATGCGTTCAGCCGCGGCCATTTCACGTGGTCGCGGGCCTGAGCTTCGTTCAAGAGGTTGGTGAAGCCATCAATGCGGGCCAGGAGGTTCGAGAGCGCGTAGATGTTCGTCCGCATCTCGCCCCAACGGTCAATGAGCAATTGATTAAAATCCGGGTCAGCGCGCAGACGGCGGAAATACATGTCCTGTGCCTCGGCGAGTTGCGGCCAATACCAGTTGTTGGTCAGGCCGCCTTCAAGGTAGTTGGCATTGCCCCAGGCAAGATTCCAATCCCAGAGCGGCTTCTCCTTGATCTTGCCGCCACGGTCCTTTTGGAGGTAGTTGCTCAATCGGATGCCGTCGATGTTCTTGGGGAACTCGACCGCCCAGTGGTGGTCCACATAGGAACGGACATCAATGTACCTGGCGTAGCCGTTCACCGGATCGCGCCAGTTGGCGCCGTAGAGGACGTTCTCGAACTCGTTGAGGTGATTGGTCAGCCAGCCGCGTTGCGTGCCGGAAAGGTCGGAGTACTTCGGGTCGTGATAGCGAAGGGCCTCGCCGAGCGGGTCGGTGCTCAACTGGCGGCTGGTGGTGAAAAAGTTGTCGTTCGTGGTGCCGCCCTTGTCGCGCTTCCAAATGTAACCTCCGGTAATGGGATCGTTGGTCGCGCCGGATTGCGGGGTGCGGATGTCCACGCGATTCTCGTCGATGCGGATCTTTTCGAGCAGGACGTAAACGCCTTGATAATCACCGAAAGCCATGCGGCCCGCGCTGCTGCGCACGAAGAGCTCGACGTATTTCCGGCGGACGGCGTAATTGCCCATTGCCTCGTGGAGCGTGTAGGTCAGCACGTCGTTCATCAGGGTCTTGTCCGTGTATGGCGCGTAGAGCACCCAGTCCGCACCCTTGGGTAAGCCGAGGATGGAGACGCGCTTGTCGTTATCCAGTTCGCTGTCGATCTCGATGTTGTAGGACTTCTTGGGAAAGCCGAGCGAGCTTTGGCCGTGGTATTCGATGCCGAGGCGGCCGGAATAATCCACCGGGCTGGAGAACGAGACGCGCGGCCGCGTGGAGTTCGTGTCGATGAACACGCCGTAGCCGGGGTTCTTGGTGTCGGCCACCACACCCGCGCCAAGCGTATCAACGAAGATGAGCGGCAGGTTGCTGGAGAAATTGGTCAGTGTGTTGTCGATGACGATGTAGCTGGCCGCAGTCAGCGCGCTGTCGATCTTGCCCGATTCGTAGGCACGGGCGCGGACCGCGGTATTTGCGGAAAGCACGATCGGGTTGGAGTAGAGCAACGACCCGGCGGTCGGCGCGCTGCCGTCAATGGTGTAGCGGATTTCCGCAGTAGAAGAGGCCGAGGCCAGCGCAACAGTCACGGAGTTGTAGTAAAGCCCGGCCGGCGGCGCGAAGGCGACTGAAGGCGTGGTGCCGGCCCCGGTCACGTTGTTCCACGCGCCGGGCGTGGCGGGCGCGATGTAATTCGCGGCTCCACTTAATGTGAAATCCGACCCGGTCAGTTCCGGCGCGATAAGGAAGTCGTAGTCCGAAGCCGAAATGTTCAGGCCCTGAATGGCGAGAATGTTGGTACCATTAACCAGAAGCCCGGTGTAAGCCGACAAGTCGATGCTCTCCGCCGCGGGGACGCCGCCTGCCGGCGTGTATATGGCGCTGACGTTGTCGATGTCGATGTGCATGGTCGCGCCGCCGGTACGCGCGGTGAACTCAATGCGAGACTCGTAGGGATCCAGACCGGGGATGAAGAGGTTATTGATCGGCGTGTAGGGGGCGCCAGGCGTTCCGTTGATATTTGGCGTGATGGTCACGGTGACGCGCGCGCCGCCGGAAACATGTTCGAGGGTGGTCTGGATGCGATGAAAGATGCCGTTGGCGAGATCAACCGTGGCCTTGGGCACGGTGACGTTCATGCGCTCACCGGCGTTCCAATGGACTGAAACGTCGTTTTGCGTGTTGTGCGGATACATGTCGAGGCCGAGGGCGAACACGCCGGCGAAGTTCGGCTCCTCGACCGCAGCATAGCCCGTGATTCCCGCGCCGTTCGTGCCGTAACTGGAGGTTGGAATGAACATCATCGCCATTCCGTCGGCCGGGCTGTTGGCACTGTTGGTCATGCGCACGTCAAACGTGGCGGTGATCATCTGCGCCGCGCCAACCACGGTCCGGTCGAAGGCAATCATGTTCGCCGCGCTGCCGACGTTGTCATAGCAGAGGCGCATGAACTGCCCGCTCGTTCCCGCCTCGGCCGGTTGGATGGCCGCCGCCGGGGCGGTGCCCGACATGGTAGAGGTGTAGGCCGCGCCGCCGCCGTCGAAATTTTGCACCATGCTGCCACCCAACATGCTTCCGTGCGCAGCGGTCGCGGTGGAATTCCACGAGGGCGAGGCTGGCGCGTTGCGCCGCGCGACCTCTGCGCCGTTCACGTAGGCGACAAAACCGTCGTCGTAGCGCATCCGCAACGTGAGGGCCTTGAGCGATTCGGCGTTCGTAACAGTGAAGGGCACGCGCAGGTAGGCCGTGGCGTTCACGTTGGACATGGCTGCTCCCAAATCGAGGCCGATGACCGGGCCGTAGTTGGTGGTCTGGTCGAATCCCGCGCCAGTCGTGCCCGGCGTCCAACCGGAGTTGTTGAACACCAAATCGCGCCAAGTCGTGCCAATGCTGCCGGAGGGAATGAGCGCGGTCATGGTCGCGCCCGTGGCGATGAGCGTGACCGTGTTGCCATTCATGGGAAAACCGAAGGCCACGTCGGTGAACTGCTCGACGAATTCCGGGGCGAATTCAAAGGCAATGGTCACGCCGTTGGACTCGACCAAGGCCAGATACTCGCCGCTGGCATTGAGGCTGAAATTCGCATGCAACGGCGCGCCCGGCACGCGTCGGTCCTTGCCGGAGGCAAACACAATCATGAACCCGTGCGGCGCGATGTTGGTGGACGGAAAACGCCACTTGGTCAGAAGCCCGGCCGTGTCGGTTAGATACCATCCGTCCAGACTGACCGTGTTGGTGGACGTGTTGAACAGCTCGATCCAATCCGGAAACTGGCCGTCTTCATCGGACAAAGTCCTAGAATTGCTGGCCATAAATTCGCTGATGACCAAGGGACTGGCACCGAAGGACGGAGCAACCAGAGCGAGCAGAAGCGCTGCGAGGACAATGGGGTAACGCATGACCTCATTTTACGAATTTCGCCGCGCTTCGCGACAAGAAATTGTCGCTCCGCGCAGATACCATTGCGATCGATTGACCGTTGCGCACAAAGCGCGGGCGCACTTTTTCCGCAACCGTAAATTGGGTGTGGTGTTTGATCGCCAACAACTTATATTTCAACACATGAAAACCGGGACATTGAGCCGACTTCTTACCGCCGCCGTGCTGGCGGGGTTCGCCGCGGGCGCGCTGGCCGAGAAGGAGACGCCCTACCAGATCATCGTGGACCGCAATCCATTCGCGCTGAAACCGATTCCGCCACCTCCTCCCCCGCCCGGGCCTCCGGAGCCGACGAACAACACTCCGCCGCCTTCCGATGTGAAGATGTCCGGCATCACCACATTGCTGGGCGAGGCGCGCGTGTTCCTCGAATTTACCGATCCGCAAACCAAGAAGGTCACGCGGCCGCCTGCTCTCCAGGCCGGGGACAAGGAAGGTAATGTGGAGGTACTCTCAATCGACCCAGAAAACGGCGTAGTACGTATCCGGCAGGGCGAAACGGAGACTTCGCTGGATTTCGAGAAGAACGGGGTGAAGCCGTCAGCCGTCGCGTCAGCCGCACCGGCTCATAATCCGGGCATGCCACCCCCGGTCCCGCCGCCGGTCGCAGGACTGCCCGGGGCTGCGGCAACAGCGCCGGGTGCTGGCGCAGTAGCCAATGCCGGCAGCTTGAGTTCCAGCCGAGCGATCGTGGCTAGTGGCAACACCGCAGTTTCCACACCGGGCGCAAGTCCCGCAGCCTTCAGCGCGGCGGCAGCCAATCCGGTGATGTACGGCGCGGGGGGAATGCCCACGCGGCCGATCCGCGCCGATGGGGGGCTGGGCAATGTGATCGTGACGGGACAAGGACAATCCATCGGCACGCCAACGGCACCTACTCCGACCGCCACCGCGACTCCGACAATGTCGCGTGAGGAGGCGGAGATCGCCATTGAGGCGCGTCGCCGTGCGCTTGAAGCGCAAGGCTCGTCCGTTTCGCGCATTCTGCCTCCGACCCGCTTCTCGACGCCAACACCGCCGCGTCCGGGACAGTGAACTGGTTTGAAACGGAATTGAACGCGCCGCAGCCGAGAGGTTGCGGCGCTGTTTTTTGGCCATGAATGTTGCCGCCGTTCAGTTCGACATCGCCTGGGAGGACAAGCGCGAAAACTTTGCCCGCGTGACACGGCTGCTGCGCGGCGCTCCACCGGCGGCGGGGACGCTGGTGGTATTGCCCGAATTGTTCGCCACGGGTTTCACCATGAACGCCGGGAACATGGCGGAGGAACCGGGCGGGGCCATTGAGCAGTTCCTGGCCGGAACGGCACGCGAGTTCGGCATTGGAATCGTGGCGGGGGCGGCGATGCGTGGCCGCGACGAGCGCGTGCGGAACAAGGCGCTGGTGTTTTCGGCAGACGGGACGCTTGCCGCGTATTACGCGAAGCAGCAACCGTTCACGCTGGGCGGCGAACGTGAACATTACACGGCCGGCGAGCACGGAATGGTCTTCCCGTGGGCCGAGACAACGGTGTCGCCGTTCATTTGTTACGATTTGCGATTTCCGGAGCTATTCCGTGCGGTCGCGGCACACCACCGACCGGAGGTATTTGTAGTCATCGCGAATTGGCCAGATAAGCGGATCAGGCATTGGACCCGGTTGTTGCAGGCGCGCGCGATTGAGAATCAGGCGTTCGTGATCGGCGTCAACCGCACGGGCTGCGATCCAAACCACGTCTATTGCGGTCGGTCGGCGGTAATTGATCCGCAGGGCGAGTTGATCGCGGAGGCGGGCGAGGCAGAATCGGTGGTGAACTGCCAACTCGATCTCGGCGGACTGCGTGAATACCGCCGGGGACTGCCGTTTCTGGAAGATCTTGAGCGGCGTTAGCGCCGGAAAGAAAAAGAGCGGGCACACTCGTGCCCGCCCTGCGGAACAAACGCGGAACGAAAACTAGAAGCGCCAGACGAAGTCCACCGTGAGGCGGTCACGGAAGATGTCGTCGGTGGGCGTGAAGCCATTTTCGTAGGCAACGCCGACGTCGAGACTCTTAACCAGGCGCGAACGGAAGCCGATACCGGCGGCGAGCTGGGTCTTGCCCTTGGCGCGGGACGAACCGTAGTTGATCAAGTCAAAGCCTTCGGAGTCGAGGCCACGCACACCCTTCAATCCGGCGTTGCCGTCGGTTTCACTCACGGTCGTGAAGCCATTGATGGTCACGAACGGAATGAAATACTGGCAGGTGTAGTAATCGATCATGCCCGCGTAACGCACGTTGGCGGTTTCCTCGTTGAAGTTGTTCGGAATGCGCGCGCCGACGTTCAGCGTGACATGCAGATTATCGAAGCCCTTCACGGCGGACACGAACAGGTTCCATTCGCCGTCGCCATTGCCTTGGAACACTTCATGCCGGCCGGTGGGGAACTCGAAAGTGAAGCCCGGGGTGATCTGGACTTGCTGGTCGTCATTGCGATACAGCGCATACTTGATGCCCGCGCCGACATCGGCCCAGCCGCTCTGGTTCTTAACGGCCTTGTGGTCGGGGCGGAACTCGATGTAGCCGTCCTTCGTGGCAATGATGGCCAACTTGTCGTTGACCGCGTAGCGAAGTTGGACGGCATAGACGCGAACATCGGCATTCACGCCGAGCATGTCCTTGTCCACCGTGTGGTACGCAAAGAGCGGGCGAACCTCGCTCTGGATGAGGGCACTCTCAAAGAATATCGGGTCGGTGACTGGTGCGATTGCCTTCTCCTGCCAGTTCTGGGAGAGACCGGTGAGGGGCAATGCGGCCATGGCCGCCAACGCGATGACTGGTTGTGCAAGTAGGTGTCGTTTCATGGGCATTCATTTATTGAAAAGCCTGCGGCGGGCGCTCTCCCATGATTGGCCATCCTCCATCATTTTTTGTTGGCTGGAAAAAAAGGCCGGCGCTTGCCACTGGCGCTCGGCTTCTCCTAGGCTGCGCGGCAACCTATGAACAAAGCCATCCGATTTAAACTCTTCCTCATGATGGTGCTCGAGATTGCGATCTGGGGCGCCTGGCAGATCAAGATATTCCCTTACATGGGAATGTTGGGTTTCTCCGCCGGGCAACAGGCTTGGGTGGGTAGCGTTTTCGGAATCGCCTCGCTGGTCGGGATGTTCTTCAGCAACCAGTTCGCGGATCGAAATTTCGCGGCGGAACGGTTTCTGGCGTTTAGCCACCTTGTAGGCGGAATCGCCCTGATCGCGACAGCATTCACAACCACATTTCCCGCTTTCTTCGGGTTGTTCCTGCTCTACGGGTTGCTTTACGTGCCCACGCTGTCGGTTACGAATTCACTGGCCTTTGCTCACCTAAAGGATCCGGCCAAGGATTTCGGCTTTGTGCGGATGGGCGGCACAGTCGGTTGGATCGTGGTCAGTTGGCCATTTATCTTCCTGCTCGGCGACAAGGCAGATGCAAAGCAGACCAGCATGGTGTTCATTGTCGCCGGAATCATTTCCTTCGTACTCGCCGCGTACTGTCTTACGCTTCCGCACACTCCGGCCAACAAAAAGGCGCATGGTCTGGACAAGCTGGCCTGGCTGCGCGCCGCCAAATTGCTCGGTCTGCCGTTCGTACTGGTCCTCTTCATCGTCACGTTTATCGACGCGACTATTCACAACGGCTACTTCGTTGTCATCGATGGCTTCCTCACCAAAGTCGGCATCTCGGCGAAAATGACGATGGTAGTGAGCAGTATCGGGCAGGTTGCGGAGATCGTGACCATGCTAGCCCTCGGCGCGGTACTGAAGAGGCTTGGTTGGAAATGGACCATGATTCTAGGCATCCTCGGTCATGCGGCGCGCTATGGTGTATTTGCATTTTTCGGTAGCGAGGACTGGCAGTGGCTCATCATCGTCATTCAAGTACTCCATGGCATTTGCTACGCCTTCTTCTTTGCAACGGTCTACATTTTCGTGGATGCGGTGTTTCCAAAGGATGTCCGGTCGAGCGCGCAGGGCCTCTTCAACCTGCTAATTCTCGGTGTTGGCATGGTTGTGGCCAGCCAGGTCTTTCCGCGGTTGATGGCGGCCTACTCCATCGTCGGCGTGGACGGCAAAACTACGACAGTTGACTATCACAAACTGTTCCTTGTCCCAACCGGACTTGCGATCTTGGGAATACTCCTGCTGCTCTTCTTCTTTAAGCCGCCTGCGGCACGGCCGGAGGAAAAGGTGTCGTCGGGTTCCGCCCCTCATTGAGCAACGGCCCCGAATCCAGACAATCTCTTGCCTGCCGCTGAATGCAGCCGGTAGGTTCCCGTCCACTATTGCCATGTATTCAAGTCGTATCCTGAAATTGATTCCCTCCGGGGCGGCGGCCATCGCCCTGGTGACGCCTGTTCTGGCCGCTGACCCCGTTGACTTCGCCAAGCAGATCAAGCCGATCCTCGAAGTTCATTGTGTTAAATGCCACAGCGGCGAGAAGCCGAAGGGCCGCCTCATTCTCGAGACCCGCGCCGACGCCGTTCGCGGCGGCGAGAACGGAACCTCCCTCACCCCCGGCAAGCCGGAGGACAGTCCGCTTTACACCTCGACCATCCTTCCGCCCGACCATGACAACGTCATGCCGCCGTCGAAAGAGCCGCCATTGAAGAAGGAGCAGACTGAGTTGCTCAAGGCGTGGATTCAGCAAGGCGCGAACTGGCCGGATGGCATGAAGCTGGCCGGCGTCCGCCGCATGGATTTCGTGAAGGACATCCAGCCAATCTTCGAGTTCGAGTGCGTCCGCTGTCACCACGACGGCGAGCCAAAGGGCGGCTTCAGCATGAACACGAAGGCGAGCACCTTCAAAGGGGGCAACAGCGGGCCGGGTGTCGTCCCCGGCAAGCCGATGCAAAGCCTCGTCTATGTCACCACGGCGCTCGCCACCAACCACGAAATGGTCATGCCGCCGATCGAGAAAGGCGGTCCGTTGACCAACGATATGATCAAGGCCATTGCCACCTGGATCGAACAAGGTGCCGTCTGGCCCGAGGGTACAAACCTCGTCGCCCGCAAAAAGGAACAGGCTTCTGGCGGCGATGAGGGCGCGACCGTCGCCGGCGTTCACGCGATGATCCTGGCCAAGCTGGACGTGAAGAACGCCGCCGACATGAAAGCCTACACCAACACCATCCCTGGCACGCAGGTGACCTACGGCATGGTTCCGATTCCCGCCGGGGAATTCACCATGGGCAGCCCCGCCGGCGAGGGCGGTCGCGCGGCCGATGAAGGCCCGCAGCACAAGGTAAAACTCGCCCCGTTCTGGATGGGTGTTTGTGAGGTCACTTGGAACGAATATGAGTTGTTCATGTATAAGGACGAGGAGTGGAAGTTCAAAAACGAGATCAAGACCGATCCCGCGGTTGACAAGGTTTCCGATCTCGTCGCCCGTCCGACCAAGCCGTACGTCGAGATGAGCTTCGGCATGGGCAAAGACGGCTATCCCGCCATCAGCATGACCCATCACGCGGCCAGCAAATATTGCCAGTGGCTGTCTGCCAAGACCGGCCATTACTATCGTCTGCCCACTGAGGCCGAGTGGGAATACGCCTGCCGCGCCGGCACCACCACGAAGTTCAACTGGGGTGACGACGCCGCGCAGGCCGGCGACTTCGCCTGGTTTGAGAAGAACAGCGATTTCAAATACCAGAAGGTCGGGCGCAAGAAGCCGAATGCCTGGGGCCTTTACGACATGCACGGCAACGTAGCCGAATGGTGCATCGACGGCTACGATGCGACCGCTTACGACAAGTTCGCCGGGGGCACCGAGAATCCGTGGGTAGTCGGCACCAAACCCTACCCGCACGTCGCGCGCGGCGGGTCATGGGATGACACGACGGACAAGCTGCGCGCCGCCGCGCGGCGTTTCTCCGATAAATCATGGAAGCAGCAGGACCCGCAATTACCCAAGAGCATCTGGTACCTGACCGACGCCCAATTCCTCGGCTTCCGCATCGTTCGCCCGTTGAACGTGCCGTCCGCGGAAGAACTGCGGAAAGTGTGGAACAACGGCGTCGAGCGCGAGTAATCGCTGCGGCATTGCATTTCATGGCCGTTTCCGGCGCGAACCGGAAACGGCCTTTGTTCTTCATGCCGGACTCCGAAACGAGACCCGGCGTAGTTCTGCAACTTCCGCCTCCGCCCGCCCTGCAAACCCATGACCGGCGCAACGCAACTGTTGCCAACCAGCATCGGGAGGATGAGAATCTTCAAGACTTATGCATGAGGTGAGCTCAATCGAATTAACACGCGACTGTGATGCGGTGCAGATTCCGCACGGTTCCCCGGTGGTTTTGCCAAAGGGCACCCCGGTGGACATCACGCAAACGCTCGGCGGCACATTCACCGTCCACGCGCAAGGCGGTCTCTATCGCATCGCCGGCAAGGACGCGGACGCGCTCGGCAAAGAACCGTTGGTCGAAGAACGGAAGCAGATGCCCGCTGGCCCGCCGGCCGCCGTGGATGAAAAGGACATTTGGGAGATCCTGCGGTCGTGTTACGACCCGGAGATTCCGGTCAACATCGTCGATCTCGGTCTCGTGTACGATCTTGCCATCGACAAGCTGCCGAGCGGCTTCAACAAGGTGAACGTAAAGATGACCCTCACGGCGCCGGGTTGCGGCATGGGCGGCGTCATAGCCGGAGATGCCCAGCAGAAGATTCTCGCGTTGGACGGCGTGGAGGAAGCCATCGTGGAAGTCGTGTGGGATCCCCCCTGGCATCAGTCGATGATCTCCGAGCAGGGTCGCCGAATTCTCGGCCTGGAATAGATGCGCCGCGAGACGGTCGTCTTTCTGGTGGTCGTGCTCGCGCTTGAGATCGCGCTTGGAATCGCGCCACGGGCCGACCGGTTGACCTGGGCACTGGAGAACTTCCCGGTGTGGGCCGGGTTGATCGTGATCCCGCTCACCGAGAAGAAATTCCCCCTTAGCCGCCTGTGCCTTGTGCTTCTGGCGTTACACGCGGTGATCCTGATGGCGGGCGGTTTTTACACTTACGCGAAAGTGCCGTTGGGCGAATGGGCCAGGGACTGGTTCGGCTTCGAGCGCAATCACTACGATCGGCTCGGGCATGTAGCCCAAGGCTTCATTCCCGCCATCGTCGCGCGGGAACTCCTGGTGCGCTCGGCACGGGTGCGACGCTCGTGGTGGCTTCCGGCCTTGGCCGTGGCCTGCTGCCTCGCGTTCAGCGCCTTCTACGAATTCATCGAATGGTGGGCTGCGTTGGCTACTGGCGAGGCCGCCAGCGCCTTCCTCGGCACGCAAGGCGACGTCTGGGACACGCAATGGGACATGCTCTGCGCTTTATGCGGGGCCGCGGCAGCACTGGTGCTGTTGAGCCGCGCCCACGACCGCTCCATGCTCCGGTCACTGCCAGATCCGGTCTATCTGGACGCCTGATCCGAACCTGAATTTCGAAGCGCCCGCCGCGCAATCCTCCAGTCCGCACCACAAATCGCCACCACCGCGCCGCCGCGCCGATTTCGGAATTCGGGCCGGACCGTCAGCCTCCCCGCGCGGCGTAGTAAGCATCAACCTTTGCCGCCACGTCCCGGTAGCCGATGTCTGCTTCGTAGATCTGCTTGAATTGCTCGATCGCCTCGTCGGCCTTGCCCATCTTTTCCAGAACGCAGCCCAGTTCGTAGAGCATCTCCTTGCGCTCGTCGTCGAAGCCAGATTTCTCCTTGAGCGCCTCCTGAATCTTGCGCGCAGCCATGTCATTCATCCCACGTTTGGCGAAACAACGGCCCAAATACATGATCGAGGAAAGCCGCCGCTGTGGGTTCATCTGCGACTTCTGAAATTCCTGGATCGCCTCGCTGATCTTACCCGCGGTAAAGCAGAGTGTTCCCAATTCGTAACGAATTTGCAGATCCGTCGGGTATTTCTCGGCGCGCTGGCGACATTCCTCGAGTTGGAAGGCCTGCTTTTGCGTTTCGATCTCGGCAAGTTTCTGGTCGTAATCCGGCGCATTTGGATCCAATTGCGACTTCGCCTGGTCGAGCTTGCGCATGGTGACGTCGGCAATCGTCTTCTCCAGCGAGGCGTCCGCACCTGCCTCGCCCGAGCGAATGCGCTCATAGAACTCGAGCGCGCGCGCGTAATCCTTCTTCTGCACGAGAATTTCCGCGATGTTCCGCGCGAGTTTCATGTTGCCCGGCTCGGCGGCCAGCCGGGACTCGTATTCACGCAACAGCGAGTCGCTCCGGTCGTCGGACTGCACCATGCGGTTGGATTGTTCGAGTTGCGCCGCCTCCTCCTTGTCGCGCAGCAAGTCACGATACGAGCCGCCGGCCTCAGCCACCGCCTCGTAACCGCCCTCCTTCATCGTCTTCTGTGCAGTCACGTTCTTTAGCAGTTGCAACGCCTCGGGATCGTTTGGACGCTGGCGTAGAATGTCCGAATAAACATTCTCCGCCTTCTCAATGTTCCCGGCCTCCGTGTAGCTCGCCGCAAGTTGCATCGCGAGGTCGCGGTCCTTCGGGTTCATCTTGTAGAGGATTTCCAGCGAGAGCGTGGCCGTGCGCAGGAAGCCAAGCGCTTGCGCGGCGTCGATAACCAGTTTGTGCGCGCCCGTGTTTTGCGCGTCGCTGTTTAGAATTTCCTCCGCGGCTTGCAGCGCCTCCGCCGGGTTCTTGCGCATGGACAGTTGCGCCTTGGCCAGCGCTGGCTGCGATGCCGCGCCGCCGATCATCTTCTTGAAGAAGCCCGTTCCTCCTCCTCCACCGGTGCCGCCCTTCTTGAACTGTGCCGCACGCAACGCCTGGCGCGCCTCGAAGAAACCCGGCTCGACTGTCAGCACCTGCATCAACAGCGGGATGGCGTAATCAAGGTTGTTGCGCTGGATGGCGGCGACGCCCTTCTCATAGAGATCGCGCTGGTTGCGGGGAATGGCCTTCAACGACTTTTCAGACATGGCGGGATTCTAGGTTTCTCGGTTCAAAATTGCACTCGCATTCCAGCCGCAGACGCGCGGCGCTCCAGCGATATTCGGTGGACGATATGCCCTCATTTCAATCGGATCGACGCGCCCTTCTCCGTCCATTTGTCTTGGGGAAATTCCTGGTTGCGGTCCACCATGATGCGCCCTTTTCCGTCCATAGAAATGCCCAGGCGGACCATTCCGTCCGTGGCCGGCCCGATCACCACCGCCCCCTCCGCGTCAAAGGTTGAACCATGCCCGCCACACACGATTCGCGACGCGTCCTGTGGATCGCGGCGCAGCATGTTACCCTGATGCGGACAAACCGCGCTGGCGGCGAAAAGCAGGTCCTGATGCCGGATCACGAAGAGGTCGTGCTTGATGAAATCCTCCGAGATGCCGTCCTTGGCAAAATCCTTGAGCGTCCCGACATCTACCAGCGGCCACCTCGCCTTAGCGGCATCGCTTTGATTGGATAGCGCGGCCAGCGCACAACACGAACCGGCGGCAATGAATGCCCGGCGGCTGAAAAGTCCGGGACACGGCGATGATCCGCCGTGGTTCGCGCGAGCTTCGCTTTCGTTGCTCATTGGCGCTCATTCTTCCGCGACCTCACGTCTCTTTCAAATCACAAAAACGCGGCCGGGATTCTCGCCAGTTCGGCACGTTGCGCGCCGGAATGTTTTCCAAACGTCCGGTTGACAATCCAAAGTCGGTCAATAATCTGTGCCGCGCTTTGACAGTGCCTCGGTAGCTCAATGGTAGAGCAGTTGACTCTTAATCAATTGGTTTCAGGTTCAAGTCCTGACCGGGGCACCACTTCCGACGGTGTGCCTCCCAGTTCCTCGCATTGGCTCGACTACGCATAAGCCGAGTCGTGCGTCTGGCTTCACCCCAGGCGCGCCATCGCCCTGATAGAATCTCTCCCTGCTCCAATGCCGCCGTGAACATCCGCCGCGGGTGTCGCGTCATTTTTTCGATCACTCGTATGCCACGCAATGAACTGCTTCAATTTCGACTGGCTTGGATATGCCTGCTTCTCCTGGGAGGAGGCATTGCCCGCGGTTCCGACACGAACGCCGCCGGGATAGAGTTCTTCGAGAAACACATCCGCCCGCTGCTGGTGGACCACTGCTACAGTTGCCACAGCGAGAAGGCGGACAAAATCAAGGGCGGCCTCCGCCTAGACACCCGCGACGCGGTTTTGAAAGGTGGCGAATCTGGCCCCGCGCTCGTCCCCGGCAAGCCGGAGCACAGTCGCCTGATCAAGGTTATCCGTGCTACCGCCCCCGACGAGAAGATGCCACCACGCGATAAAAACCTGACGCCGCAACAAATCGCTAATCTCGAAACCTGGGTGAAAATGGGGGCTCCTGATCCTCGCGTGACCAATGCGGCCGTGGCGGGGGTCTTCGACGCAATTATGCACAAGGGAAAGAGCCATTGGGCCTTTGCACCGCTCCAGAAGGCGCCCGTTCCGACGCCCAAGCAAAGCGGATGGGGCAGATCGCCGATTGACGCATTCGTTCTGGCGCGCCTCGAAGCCGCCGGACTGGAGCCGTCACCACAGGCCGACCGCCGTTCCTTGCTTCGCCGGGTCAGCTACGGGCTTATCGGACTGCCACCGTCAGACGAGGAGATCCGCGCCTTCGAGAAGGACACCGCGCCGGACGCCTTCGCGAGGGTGGTGGATCGCCTGCTGGCCTCGCCACATTACGGCGAACGCTGGGCGCGCCATTGGCTCGATATCGCGCGTTACTCGGACACCAAGGGCTACGTGGGTGGCAACGAGGAACCACGCTATCCATTCGCCTACACCTATCGTGACTGGGTGGTACGGGCGTTTAACGAAGACCTGCCATTCGAGCAGTTCATCATGCAGCAATTGGCCGCCGACCAAATGGGCGCGAGCAGCAACGACAACCGCTCTCTCGCCGCGCTGGGTTTCCTCACTGTGGGCCGCCGCTTCCTTGGCAACGAGAACGACGTGATCGACGACCGCATCGACGTGGTATGCCGCGGCTTGATGGGCCTGACTGCCGGGTGCGCTCGCTGCCACGACCACAAATACGATCCGCTGCCGACGAAGGATTACTACTCGCTTTTCGGCGTCTTCCGCAGTTCGACCGAACCGACGAACGCGCCGCTGCTCGCGCCGTGGCAGCCGCACCGCGACTACTCGAACTACCTGGCCGAAGTGGCGCGCAAGGAAGACATCGCCAGCGCCTATTTCCGCTCGAACGAACTGCGCGTGTTGAGAAGCCTCCGCACCAACGTCGCCGCTTACCTGATGACTTCTTTCGAGGCCCGCGACATCACGAACTCGACGCGGCTGGATGAGTTCGTCCGCGGCCGGAAGCTGAACAACGCCATTCACAAGGCCTGGAAGACGAACCTCCAGGCCTGGGCCACGAACGGCCACCCGGTCTTCACGCCATGGATCGAGTTTGCGAAGGCGGGCACAAACGACTTTGCCACCCGCGCGCCGGAACTCGCGAAGCGATTCGCCGCCAACGCCGGTACTAACAAATTGAACCCGCTCGTCGCCGCCATGTTCCGGGATCAGCGGCCCACCAATCTCGCGGCGGTAGCCACGCTTTACGGAGCGCTGTTCACGCGCCTTGAAAACGACTGGGAGTCGCTGGTCGCGCGCACGGAGGCGGCCACAGTGCTGCGCGCTGGCGAGAAGTTCCCGGAACGCCCCGTGGCGCTGGCCTCCGCCGATGCCGAGTCGATCCGACAATTCTGCCTGGCCAGCAATTCGCCGGTGCGGCCGACGGAGTTCATGAACAACTTCCTGTTCGTGGACGAGGTGAAGAACAAGGTCGAGAGCCTGCGCCGCGACGTGAAGGCGGTGGACGTGACCCATGCCGGCGCCCCGCCGCGCGCGATGTCGATGGAGGACAAGGCGAAACCCAGCACGCCCAGGGTGTTCATCCGCGGCAACCCCGCCACGCCCGGCCCCGAGGTGCCGCGGCAATTCCTCGAAGTGCTTTCGGGCACCAAAAGGACACCCTTCCCGACCAACGCCAGCGGCCGGCTCCAACTCGCGCAGGCCATCGCCAGCCGTGACAACCCGCTCACGGTGCGCGTGTTCGTGAACCGCGTGTGGATGCAACACTTCGGTGCAGGGCTGGTGCGGACGCCAAGCGACTTCGGCCTGCGCTCCGATCCTCCAACGCATCCCGAATTGCTGGACCATCTGGCCGCACGCTTCCTTGAAGAGGGCGGCTCGCTAAAGAAACTGCACCGGATGATTTTGCTGTCGAGTACCTACCAGCAGGCCAGCGCGGAGACGCCACCGAAAGGATCGCTGGTGGGCGGATTGTTCGGCTCAGGAAGGGAGAAGATGCTCACCAAGGCAAACCGCCTCGATCCGGAGAACAAACTGCTCTGGCGGCAGAACCGGCGGCGGATGGACTTCGAATCAATGCGCGATTCACTGCTCGCAGTCTCGGCGCGGCTCGACGAGACGATAGGCGGGCAGCCGGTCGATATTGTCGCGGACATCAACAACGGCCGGCGGACGATCTACGGATTCATCGACCGCCAGGATTTGCCGAACATGTTCCGCACGTTCGACTTCGCGAACCCGGACTCAAGCGTCGGGCAGCGCTTCCAAACGACGGTTCCGCCGCAGGCGTTGTTCCTCCTGAACAGCCCGTTCGTGGTCGAGCGCGCCAAGCAGATTGTCCAGCAAACGAATTTCGTGGCCCTGCCCTCCGACTCGCTGCGCGTCACGAACCTGTACCGCGCCGTGCTCGCTCGCACGCCGGCCACGCGCGAGGTGCAAATGGCGATGGCCTTCGTCCAGGAGTCGCCCGTCCAGGATGTGCTGATGCCAGAGTCGTCGCAATGGCAGTACGGCTTCGGAAGATACGAGCCGGCCACGCGCCGCGTGACGAACTTCGTGCAGCTCACCAGATTCACGGGCTCGGCCTGGCAGGCGGGAACGAACCTCGCCGAGAAGGCGGCTGGCTCGCTCGCACTCACGCCTGAAGGCGGTAGGCCCGGTCCCACCAACACACTGGCCGCCGTCCGGCGCTGGACCGCGCCGCGCGATGGGCAAATCCACGTCGAAGGCGAACTGCGCACCACGGAAACCCGCGGCGACGGTGTCCACGCCACCATCATCCACAGCGGCGGCCCGCCCCTCGGCGAATGGACCGCCACGACCAATGGCGTGCAAACAAGTGTGAAATCCTGCGCGGTCAAGAAGGGCGACACGGTGGATTTCATAGTCGATTGCCGAAACGATCCCACCGGCGACACGTTCCGCTGGGCTCCCATCGTCTCAATGATCGACGCAGAATCGAAGGCCGCCATGATCACGGCGGGCGAACCGATGGTCTGGGACGCAAAGGCCAATCTCGTCGATCCCGCCAAACTCCCCCGCACCATTGGCGCGTGGGAGAAGCTCGCGCAGGTGTTGCTGATGTCGAACGAGTTCGCCTTCGTGGACTGACCCTTCAGTCCGCGCCCGCAGCCGGAGCCTGAAATTTCAGCACCAACGGCGAATCCCCGCCGGACGGCAACGGGACAAGCAGGAAATCGTCGGCGATCACCGGCTTGAGTTCCATCCCCGCCAGCACCTTGACCCTGGCGGTGTCAATGCGGCGCGGCAGGAATTGCACGATGGGCCGGCCTCCACGCTGCGAGCCGTTGCGATTCACCGCCTTCCACGAATCCGCGCCGGCCCGCGGGTTGATGCTGAAGGTGTGCGTTCCATCCGCGCCCACGGTGAGCGTTTGCTCCCAGTTCAATTTCCCGGACGCCATCCGCGCCTCCCAGGCCGGATCGCCGTAAAAGGCGACGTTATCGCGATCGAAGAGCAGCCCACGCGCATCCTGAATGGTCAGTCCGGCCGCGCGGGCCCCGGCTGCGGGCGCCGGCAACGTCGCGCCATCGGGCCGGCCGCGTTCGTCCACCCGCTCGACCTTCTCGGCCCCCGGGAAACAGGTCAGCAGCCGATGCACGAGCGCGCGGTTGTTGGCGTGGAATGATTCCGTGAGGGTGAAACGGCCGGGTTGCTCTACGAAGTAATCAAGCAGGCCCCAGCCTTGATAACCATACCAGGTTGGCAACACGTAGCCCGGCATCTGGCGCACGCCGGCGCTGTTCATGTAGGCCAGGGCCATGGCGTCCGGGCCGTCGATATGGCCGATCAGGCAATTACCCACCGGAAGAAACACCTTGGGATTGGCGCTGTGCACGTCGATGCGCGCGCCGCGGGTGTCCTCGCCGAACAACTGCCCGGCGCGGCTCTTCCAGAAGCCATTGCGATAGCGGAAACCGATCATCCAGTCGCGCTCGGTGGCGTGGCCAGAGGTGACCCAGAGATCCGGCGCGCCCTGGTTCATCAACTCGACGAGCGCGCGGGTCGTGTCGGGTTCGACCTGCCGCGCGGCGGCGGCGCCGTTGGACTTCTCGACCATGTGGCCTTTGCGCAGTTCGCAAAACCAGGTGCCACTCTCGCAACGGTCAAGCGCCACCTCGGTGCCCGCGCCGACCTTGTGAACGGTGAGTGGTTCCGTTTCGGCGGCAACGGCCAGGGCGTTGCTGGCGTTGAAGCCGGTGAGAATCCCCCAGAGCGTGTCGGTGTAAGGATCGTCATCGAGCCGCCGCGTAAAGCGGTGAATGTTCTGCACGAACTCGCGGGTCGCTTCCGAGGGCGTGGCCACGAAGCACGTGTAGCGCGGCATCGCCTTCCGCAGGCGAGGCAGCAGTTCGTGCGGCGACTTCTCCCATGTAAAAACTTCCGCATGGTGTTTCGCCTTCAACCGGTCCACCACCGCGCGCCATTCCGGATCGCGCGCCGTGCGCCCGGAAACAGCCACGACATACGATGGCGATGGCGCGGCCACCACGACGAGAACACTGCCAAGAAGCAAGAGGATGAACGGCTTCATGCCGGATGTTCCAACGGCGCGCGGACGGGAGTCAACGGGGCGGTTGGCGCATTTGGATGAAAGCAGGTGTGATTTCGATGCGCCCCCTGCCCTGCGAAAGGCAACGGGCCTGCTGTTCAAGCGAAAGGCGGCGCATCTCACTTTCATTCAGGTAGTGGTTGTCGCGTTGCGACAGCCGCGTCCGCTCAGAGCGGACGGAAACCAGGGCGTGAGACCGTCCGTTACGCCGCTGGACGCGGTGCCACTCGTCGCC
>CAYQWK010000051.1:0-21089 GCA_964420805.1 uncultured Bifidobacteriaceae bacterium
CACGAGGGGAACAAGGCTTTGAGCGAGGCGATGTCGTCTTCCAGCATTTGCTCGGTGACGATGGGAATGCCGCGTTCGCCCAAGGCGCGCTGGAAGGTGAATAAATCAACGCCGGCCAGTTCCGTTGCGCCGACTCGGCCAATCACGCCTCGAGCGTACAGCGCGCAGGCCAGTTCCACCCTGATCTCATCGGGCGTCAGGCGGAAGTTCTCGACGGTGTCTGGCAATGTCAGCGTCACGGTGCAGAGTTTAGCCGGGTCTGGCGGGTTCGGTCAAACGTCGGAACACGAAGGACTCGGCTTACGGCTCTTGAATGGAGAACGAAGTTTGAGCGGCAGAATTTGAATTGGTTGAACACTGGATACTAAAATGAGCAACACGAACAAATCCCAAATCCAATTGTGTCCGGCGCAGCAGAGCGCGCTGGAAGCCGTGCTGAAGGGCGCGCAAATCGGTTCCATCCTGCGGGTGTGTGGCGGAGTCGGGCGTGGCAAGACGACGGTGCTGAAGGAGGTGCACCGGCAGTTGGGCGGCGCGTTTCTTTCCATGAAGGAGTTCGTCGATGCGTCGCGCCCCAATCATCCGATGGCGCTGGAGGAGACGCTTTACACTCTCGTGCTCGGCGCGTTGAAGTCGCATCCGGTTGTCATCCTCGATGATTTGCACCTGATCGATCTGTATTCGAGCGGCTGCCATTTCTATCCACGCACGGGCTATCTGAACGCCGTGATCATGGGCCTGTGCAACTACGCGTTGGAGACGGACCGCAAGTTGATTTTCGGCACGACGAGCCACATGGCGGAGGCTGCCGCGCAACGCAGCTACTCCTTCGGCATCGAAAAGTTCAAGGTCGAGGACTACGCCGCGCTGGCCGGGAGCTGGCTCGGCGGGAAGGCAGCGAAACTCGATTTCGAGAAGATTTTCCGCTTCGCGCCAAAGCTGAACGCGCATCAACTCCAGGCGGCGTGCAAGTGGCTGGCGGAACATTCGTCGCTAGGCACGGAGGTGTTCGTCGAATACCTGCGCTCGCAACGGCTCGCGAGCAACGTGGATTTGGAGGAAGTGCAGGCGGTGGATTTGCGCGATCTCAAGGGCGTGGATGACGTGTTGCGCAGCCTCGAAATCAACATCGTGCTGCCGCTGGAGAACGACGGACTGGCGAACGAGTTCAAGTTGCGGTCGAAGCGCGGCGTGATGCTTTACGGCCCGCCCGGCACGGGCAAAACGACGATTGGCCGCGCGCTGGCGCATCGGTTGAAGGGAAAGTTCTTTCTGATTGATGGCACGTTCATCGCGGGGACGAACAACTTCTACGAGCGCGTGAACCAGGTGTTCGAGGCGGCCAAAGACAACGCGCCGTCGGTCATCTTCATCGACGATGCGGACACGATCTTCGAGAACGGCGAGGAAGCCGGGCTCTACCGCTACCTGCTCACGATGCTGGACGGCCTGGAGAGCGAGAGCGCGGCGCGCATCTGCGTGATGATGACGGCAATGAACGTGGCAAACCTGCCGCCGGCTTTGACGCGCTCCGGGCGCGTGGAGTTGTGGCTGGAAATGAAGCTGCCCGACGTCGAGGCGCGCGGCATGATTCTTTCGCAACGCATCAGCGACTTGCCCGAAGTGCTGCGCGGCGTGGACATGAACACGTTGACCGCAGCCACGGAAGGCTTCACGGGCGCCGACCTCAAGCGTCTGGTCGAGGACGGCAAGGCTATCTACGCCTATGACAAGGCGAAGGGTCACGACTTGAAAGCGACCACGGACTACTTCCTCAAAGCCGTGGAAGGCGTGCGCGAGAACAAGCAGCGGTTCGCGGAGGCGGAAGCACAGGCCGCGCTGAGACCGAAGATGTCGATGGGGTTACCCGGATTGATGATGCCCGACTTCACCCGTGGAAACGATGACGACTGAACGGCGAACGAGACCGCGGAACTGCGCGCGCCAGCTCCGCGGTTGCAATGCGAGCCAATAGTTGGTTCCAGCGTGCCGATTGTTGGGAAGGACAACCCGGCACATCGCTCAGGATGGCGCCTGCCGAAGTGGATGAGTTCGCGCGGTCAGCGGGAACGTCACCCGCCCGCCGACCAGCGCGGCGTGATAAACGGCCATCACCATCTCGACGGCCCAGGCGCCGTTGCGGCCGCCGCATTCCGGCTCGCGGTTCTGCGCGATGGCGTCGAGCCAGTCGCCGACGGGCCCGAGATTGTGTTCGGGCGGCGCGCCGGCGGGCGCGGGATCAAGCGGCTTCCATTCGTCGGTCTTTCCATTCGCGCTCCAGCCGGTCGTGTGGCGGATGAAGACGTTCGGGCTGATGTCGCAATTGATGCGGGCGGCGCCTTTGCTGCCCAGCAGTTCGATGCCCCAATGGCCGACCGTTTCGCGCAGCTTCGCCGCGCTGCTGAACGTGGCGGTAACGCCGCCGGCGAAGCCAAACTGCGCGAAAATCTCGTCGCCGGCCACGAGGCCCACGTTGTCCTTCACGATGCGTCCGTCGGTGGCGGCAATTTCGCGGCCCTTCCATTGCGCGCGAGCAGCGCACCATTGGGGATCACCGGCGAAGAGGCGCATCAGGTCGAAGAGGTGCGAGCCGAGCACCATCATGTCCTCACCGCCGGCGCGGGTGTCCTGTTTGCCGTAGGCGCGCATCTCGGCGAGGTCGCCGATGATTCCCGTGCCGAGCGCGGTGCGAAGCCGGGCGACGACCGGTGCCATGTGCATGGTGTGCGCCACCGCGATCTTGAGGTTGCGGGCGGAGGCTTCCTTAAGCAGTTCATCGGCCTGAGCGGGCGTGGTGACGAACGGCTTCTCGCAATAGACATGGGCACCGGCCCGCAAGGCGGCGAGCACGATCTCGTGGTGCAAATCCGCGTGCCGCATCGCGACGGAGACAAGGCGCGGACGCTCCTGGTCGAGCAACTCGCGGTAGTCTGCGAACAGGCGCGGTGCGGAAATCTTCTTCCCAACGCGCGCGCGGCCCGCGGCATCAGGGTCGGCCAGCGCGACCAGTTTCACACCGGGCCGGTTCTGGAAAATGCCGTCCAGCCCGTGCCCGTAATCGCCTCGGCCGGTGTGGCCGATGACCGCGGCGGTCAGCGGCGGGGCGTCAGCGGCGCGGAGCAGAAACGGCGCGGCTCCGACGGCGAATCCGAGATGGGCGGCGAAAGTCCGGCGGCTGAGGGGAGGAGTTTTCACGGCGGCATCGTAGGGTGGCCGGCCCGTCGGGCAAGCGCCTGTTGAAGCGAGTTCTTTCATCCTCCCCGCGCCAGCACGTCGATCAAATACCGGAACTCCTCGTCCACCCGCGCGGTGCCATCGACCGTCTGGGTGATCTCCGCCTTGATGGCTTCGCGAAGGCGCCGGCGCAACCGGTGGACCGCGACCTTCACTGCGCCTTCGTTCATCCCGAGCGCGCGCGCGGCGTCCTCCTGCGTTCGCGTCGGCGCATCCGCTACCAGCCACGGTTTGAGCGCGGCGAAATGCTCCGGGCGTCCCGCCTCCGCGAACTCGTGTTCCAGCGCCGTCAACGCACGGTCCATCAACGTCAGCGCCCATTGCCGGTCAAAGACTGCGTCGTCCACCGGAGCGCTGGAGGGCGGCGGCGGGCCGGGTGTTGTTTCGGTGTTTGCGGCGTCGAGGGATTCCGGTGTCACGCCGCCACCGCGTTTGGCGGTTTGCGCGCGGTCACGGTGACGGGAGAGAAAATGCTTCAACGCGCCAAGGAGGTAGGAACGGAAACGTCCGCGGCCGGGTTCCGCGCCGCCCAGCGACTGCCGCTCCAGCACGCCGGCGAAGAACGCATGGGCCAGTTCGCGCGCGGCGTCTTCGTCGCGTCCCTCCGCGCGGAGGAAGGTCACCACAGGCGCGTAATAGGCCGCGCACAAATCGCTCAATGCCTGCCGCGCCTCCGCGGAGCCGCCCCGCGCCGCCACCACGCGCGTCCAGCGCGTGGTGACGAACACTCCCGCAGCGGCGGATTTGGCGTCAGGGGCGGACATTGCGGGAGTCGCGACGATCAAAGATTCCGCACGTGCAGATTGCCAAAATCGACGGCCGCGCCGGTGTCCTTCAGGCCCAGCGCGCCGGAGCCGGCAGCCAGTGGCACGCGCCGCGTCTCCTTGTCGCCGGCGAACACCACCGCCTCGCGGCTTTTCGTTTGCACGCGGACGCGCGTCCATTTACCGGGCGCGGCTTCAGTGAGCTTCAGCTCGGTTCCCTGTCCGTTCTGCGCGCGAAGAATAAGCGTGGGCGTGGCGTCGCCAGCGGCGGATTTCCCGGGCTTCACGTCGAGCGTGAATTCGACGTCGCCGAACGGCGCGCTTGTCCACAGCGAGGTTCTCTCCGCGGTCGAGCCGTCCTTCAACGCAAGCTGCCAGCCGTTCGCGGCCCAGCGGGATTTCGCCGCAGCCGCGTCCTGCCAGCCGCGAAGGTCAACGCCGTTGTAGAGCGGCATCCAGCCGGGATCGAGCGGGGCGACTACATCCGGCGACGGATTGTTCGAGGGCAGCTCCTTGATGCGCAGGTTGCGGAACTCGACGGGCGCGCCCTCGCTCTCGAGTGCGAGGTAGCCCTTGCGGTAGTTGCATTCTTCGCCACCGCTGACCTCCTTGCCATTCACGCTCAGGCGCAGCACGCCGTTCGAGGCCACAATGCGGTAATGGTTCCATTCCGGCGACCGCTTGCTGCGCTCTTCGCTCGGGAAGCTGCGCTGGCCGTTGTGCCGGCCGAAGGGTTTCATGGTCGCGCCGTGAATTGGGAACACGTCGCCGTGCGTGGTGAACCAGTCGGACTTCTTGCCGTTCTGCTTCTCGAACTGTTCCGCGTAGCCGTGGTCGAGCACCTGAACCTCGACACCGCGCAGGAACGGCACGCCCGGCGCGCTGATGGGCGTGCCCCACATGAAGATGCCCGAATTGCCGCCGCTGCTCAGGTGCCGCCACTCGGCCTCCATGATGAAATTCTCGTAATGCCGCAACGTGCGCAGAGCACCGACCGGCCGGCCGGTGCAATGAATGTTCCCATCCTTCACCGTCCATGTTTCCGGCGCGCAATTGATGTTCGTCCACCCGGCCAGGTCACGGCCGTTGAACATGGAAACGAATTCGTCCTCGGCGGCCTGCGCGGATAATGCGGCGGCGATGAAAAGGGCGAGCGGGAATTTCATGCGCGGAAGATGATGGATGCGGGGAGGCGCTGTCCACTGTGCGGATTGGTCGGAGATGCGATTGGAAATGGGGCTGGTGGAAGTTGTGGCGCTGCGACAAGAAGAAGCTATCCGAGAGTTCGTTGCGCCGCAGAACGCGGTGCTATTGTTCGCAGCGCGACCGGTCCCACCCAAAGCGGGGTCATGTGCGTGGACTCCAAAATCCTCCTCCACCGCCGTCCTGTTCTGTCTTACGCCCTTCCTCTACGGCCGGTGCGTTTCCGCCGGTTCCGGTTGGCGCGGCGATTTCTGGCGACGGATTTGCTCCGCCTCGGCGGCTTGGCGCACCTCCTCGATTCGCGCCGCGCGGTCCGCTTCCGCCGCCTGTTTCCTCTCGACGCTCGTTCCGCGCACCCAGAACAACGCCGCGCCGCCGAGCAGCAGCACCAGTAGGAAACCGCACCCGGCGATGATCCCGAGCACGCCCAGTACGCCCAGACGTTTGCGGAACAGAACGATTAGCAACACCACTACGCCGATCAGCAGGCCGAGCAAGACCAGCGCGACAACAGCAATCTTCAACCTGGTCGGCCCCACAGTGGATGGAACGGAAGCGGCGGGTTCGTCTCGATTCGCTGCCAATGTTGCCGGCGATGATCCCGGTCGAACCAACGGCGTCACAGGAAAGGCCGCGCTTTTTGGCACGTTCATGGTGGTGCGCCAGTCGGGCAGGAGCCGCGAAATGTAGCCGGCCCCATGTGCCTCCGGAGGAAGCGGATGCAGGCTGAACTTGAGCCGCACGGTCGCCCGTTGGCCGGGCTTCGTCCGATGCGTGCCCACGAAGATTGCCACGGAGTTGGTGTCGTTCAGGTTCCATTCACCAGGCCCCACCCAGAACGAGCGGTTTGGCGGTGTGGCCCGCCAGTCGTAGTCGCGCAACCAGTCCACGGGTTCCATAAGGCTCAACGCGCGTGATCCGGTGCCGGTTGCTTTGAAGTGGAATCGCGTGTGACCGGACGCGTCGGTTGTGGCCTCCCAAGACGCGAGGATCGACGCGGGCACGTCCTCCATGTTCGCGGAAGCGAGGAAGCTCAGATTGCGCAAGTCGGCCCGCCGGTCAGGAGTTTCCGCCTCAAGCACGAAGACCGCCACATCGCGCATGCGCAGCAACGACGTGATGCACCGAAACTCGTTCGACCCGACGCCCGCGCCGATTGTCGGCGAGAGCATGGCGAGGCCGTCGGATGCGAGTGGCGCGGCAGGCACGGAACCGGCGGCGCGCTCCGCGCCCGGACCGGGCAGGTCGAGTACCTGCATGCGGAGCGATTGCCCGAGCAACTGGCAAAGTTCGACTTCGGCGGCGCGCGTGCAAACGGCGCTGAACTTGGCGGTACGTGCCACCTCGGCGGCGATCTCATGAAAACCGCCTTCGAGATCCCATTGGCTCTGTCGGCGGCCTGTTTCGTTTTGGAGGGTGCTGTTGACGCGCAGATGGTTGGTGTCGATCCGCGTCACGGTGAGTGTGAATTCCGCCGAATGCAGCCCGCCCTTGGTTTCAGACAGCGCCTTGCGCGAGTCCTCCGAGCGCCCCTGGATCACGCGGGCGGTGCCGGGGCGCGAGGCCAGCACCTGCCAGGTCAATTGCAGGTGGTTGGCGTCCTGGGAACTCCGCCCGGAAATCGAAACCCACTTTGCGTTGCCGGAATGCAAAGGCGGCGCGATCTGAAGGAAGGCCCGATACGCCGTCCCGTTGGTCGCGCGCAGATCGAAGAGGTCCGCACCGAAGCCCATCCCGTTCCCGGTCTGAACGCGTGCGAGCGGCTGCAATGACCGGAAGGCGTCGTTCGCGAGTCCGGCGTTGGGCAGCACGAAGCCGAGGCGTCGCGTTTGCCGGCCCGGCTGATGCAAACTCCATTGCGCATTTCCGGTTACCGGCACCGGGAGAACCAGCGTGCCTGCGAAATCAGGCCGCACGGTTTGATTCAGCAATGTCTGCTCCGGCCCGGTCAGGTTTGGCCCCACCAAACCGGCCCGCACCTCCGCGCCCCAGCGCTCCAGCACCGTGGAGACGTCGATGACGACGACGTTATTGCTCACGCCGACGGGCTCATACCAAGCCTGGCGTATCGCCTCTTCCGCTGTGGGCAACGAGCGAACCGCGAAGAAGACCGCGGTGGCCAGGGCTGCGAGGCCAAGGATGAGCGCCGACGCAGCCAGGCCCCTGCGCCCTAATCGAAGGGCGAGAAAGGTCAGCCACACCACCAAAAGCCCCACCACCGGAATAATCACAGGCATTAGCCGGAGCAGATCCCACGGCTGCCGGGATGGATTCAGCCACAGAAGAACGAACGCAGGTGCCAGGCCGAGGAGCAGCGGCAACGCCAGCGCCAGCCAACCCGTCCAACTAACCGGGATTCTTGGCAACTGTTCGCGCGGTGTTTGTGCCGGGAGCTTTCCCGTTCGCGACCGCACGGCTTCACGGATGGCTGCGTGCCATTCGGCCACGCGATCCCGCCAGGTTTTCGGCAGGCCGAAGATTCCCTCCGTTGGCGCGAAGATGATCCGGCGTGTGCTCTCGCCCTCGCTGAAGGTCACGCTAATCAAGTTCAGCCCGGCCGGGTTCATCGAGCGCGGGTAATCGCCGATGCTCAGGTCGCGGATGGCTTCGAGCGGAATGGTGACCTGCTCGCCGGGCCGTGAGAGCGTCAGCCGGGTTTCATCGAGGACCAATTGGCCGCGCGTGCGGTAATGGAAGAACTGCCCGGCGAATGTTGCAAGCCGTTCGGGTGTGGCGAAGACGCCGGTGCCGGTCTTGAGAATGCGCACGGTCGAGGCAGCCACTGCGGGTTGCGCGCGGACGTTTGCATCGCCGCCGGTCAGGGTTTCGATTTGCGTGCGGAACTCCGCCGCGGTGGCGTAACGCAGTTCGGGCTTCACTTCCAGTGCACGCAGCACCACCTCGTCAAGGCGCACGTCGATTTGCACCTTGCGCGAGGGTGGCTGGAGTTGCCGGCCCGGCAGTTCGCCGGTGAGCAGTTCGTAAAGCACCACACCAAGGGAATAGATATCGGTGCGGTGATCGGCCCGTTGCGCGGCGTCGCGCTGCTCAGGGGCCATGTATTGCGGCGTGCCGGCGACGGTGTGAAGCGTGGCCGAGGATTGGACCGGCGGCGGTTGTCCGGCGGGTTGTTCCGCCGGGCCGGATGCCGGCGCTCCGAGCATCTTCGCGATTCCGAAGTCGGCGATCTTCACGCGGCCGTCTTTGTCCAGCAGCAGGTTCTCCGGCTTGATGTCGCGATGCACGATGCCTCGGTCGTGCGCGAATTGCAGTGCGTCGCACACGGGCGGCACCACGGCCAGGGCCTGTTCGGGCGTGAAACGGCCGGCCTTCATCGCCTGCCGCAAATTCACTCCGTCCACGAATTCCATGAGCAGGAAATAGAATCCGCCGGACTGCCCGAAGTCGTGAATGGTCACGATATTCGGATGACTCAACGCGGCCAATGCCTGCGCCTCCTGGGTGAAGCGCCCGGCGAATGAGGCGTCATGCGCGCGGTCGGCCGGGAGAATTTTGAGGGCCACGAACCGCCCGAGTTGAGGTTGGCGCGCCTTGAAGACACAGCCCATGCCGCCCTGCCCGACGAACTCGATGATCTCCAACTGCGGAAACGCGGCGGCGATTTCGGCCAGCGATGGAGGCGCGGGGCGCGCGGTGGGAGCGGTCGGATCCTCGGTAGCGGTGCCGAGGCGAATGAAGACGCACCTTGGGCAAAGGCCGTGCGCTGCGCCGGCGGGGACGACCGCGCCGCAGGTTGGACAGGTCTGGTTTTCCGTGTTCATCGACGGCTTCCTGACGGAACCGCGCCGCGAGGTTACAGGAAAACCGCCTGTGGCAAAGCCCGCACGGAATTCGCGCTTGGCGCGGGAAGGGCGGGTTTGAAACCCTCCGCGCAAACCACTATGGCCAACAACGCATCCGATCCTGCGCCGCCGCCGGCAACGAGACTGCCCCGCGGCGTTCCCTTCATCATCGGCAACGAAGCCGCCGAGCGCTTCAGCTACTACGGCATGTTGTCCATCCTCACGATCTATCTCAGCCGCGAGATGAAGCTGGGCGATGTGGAAGGGAAGAAGATCGTCCACACGTTTGCCACGGCGGTTTATTTTCTGCCGCTCTTCGGCGCTTGGCTGGCGGACAAGATGATCGGGCGGTACTGGACGATCCTGAGCATCTCGCTGTTCTACTGTGCGGGCCACGCGGCGCTCGCGCTTTTCGAGGGGAACCTCGCCGGGGTGTACGCGGGTTTGATTCTCATCGCCATTGGGGCGGGCGGCATCAAGCCGTGCGTGTCGGCATTCGTCGGCGACCAGTTTCCTCCGGAGAACGAGAAGGGCCTGACGCGCGTGTACGGCTGGTTCTACTGGTCGATCAACTTCGGGGCGACCTTCGGCTTCGCACTCATTCCAATGTTGCGCGACAAGGCGGGATACAGTTGGGCCTTTGGCGTGCCCGGCATCGCGATGGGCGTGGCGACGGTGATCTTCTGGCTGGGAAGAAAACGGTACGTTCGCCAGCCGCCGCAACGGATGGCGCACCAGGCCGGCGTGATGAAGGTGCTGCTTTACGCATTCCAGAACCAGGCGCAGCGCCGCCCCGGCCAGCGCTGGCTGGACGTGGCGCTGGCGAAGTTCAGCGCCGAGGAGGTGAGCGGCGTGCGTGCGGTGGCCCGGATCATCGCGGTGTTCATCACCGTGCCGGTGTTCTTCGCGCTCTACAATCAGGTGAACAGCACGTGGGTTTTGCAGGGCGAGAAGATGACGCCGTTCGAGGTGCCGGTCTGGTACACGCCGGATTTCGTGGCGAATTGGTTCGGTTGGCCGGGAAAAGGCTGGGTGTTCTTCGAGGTCGATGGCGAGCGGATGCAGGCGGTCGGCTCGATCCTCGTGATGATCTGGGTGCCGATTCTCACTTACCTTGTTTATCCGCTCTGCGAGAAGCTCGGGCTGCGGCCCACGGCGTTGCGTCGCATGGGCGTGGGCATGGTCCTCGCCGGCGTGACCTACATCATCTCCGGCTGGATGCAGGGCCGGATCGACGCCGGGGAGAAGCTCAGCCTCGCATGGCAACTCGTGCCTTACGTCGTGCTCGTCGCCGGAGAAGTGCTGGTGTCGGCCACGGGCCTGGAATTCGCCTTCGAGGAGGCGCCCAAATCGATGCGCAGCATGATGATGAGCCTGTGGCTGCTGACCATCGCCGGCGGGCATTTCCTGATCGCGTTCTTCACGGACATCAATGCGCGTTACATCAAGGCCAGCGGCGCGAAAGAGCTCTATTTCTACGCCGGGCTGATGTTCGTGGTAAGCGTGCTGTTCATGGGCATCGCCTCGCGGGTGAGCCGGAGGAAGGCCGCCGCGCAGCCGTGACCCGATGAGCCTGAAGGTGAAGCTCGTCATCGCGCGCGTTCAACCGCGCGACCTGCCGGAAATCGCGACGCTGGCGGCCATCATCTGGAAGGCGCATTACCCCGGCATCATCCCGCCCGCGCAGATCGATTACATGCTCGCCCGGATGTACGACGTGGAGGAGATGCGGCGCGAACTCGACTCTGGCATGGTCTGGTTCAAGGCGTTGATCGACGGCGCACTGGTGGGTTTCGCCTCCGCCGGCGCGGCAGATGCGGCGGGCGAGTTCAAGCTGCACAAGCTCTACGTTCACCACAAATGTCAGCGCCACGGCATCGGCGGCACGCTGCTGCGGTTCGTCGAGACAACGGCGCGCGAGCGCGCAGCGGGCAGGTTGATCCTGAACGTCAACAAGCGGAACACATCCGCCATCGCCGCCTATCAAAAGCACGGGTTCACCATCCGCGAGTCCGTGGTCATCGACATCGGTGGCGGATTTGTGATGGACGATCATGTGATGGTGAAGGCGTTGCTGACACCGGCGGGCCAATGAGACGGCGTTTGAGGTTTGCCGACGCACATTCGTAACGCGGTGGCCGCGAGTTCGCGTTTTACGCCGCCGACTGATTTCATAATCCAGTTCGCGCGCGAAACCGTTTCCTTCAGTTCACCGCGCCTCCGTTGTCCTTTGGTTGGAAGCACGCATCATCCCGCCCGTGCGAGAAGAAATCGCCAAAGACAAACAACCAAACTGAAAGGACCAACACACATGTCATTCCTCCAACACTTCCTGCGCGGCGTCTGCCTGGCCGCGCCGGTCTGCGGGCTTTCCCTGGCCTCGGCCCAGACCTACACCGGGCCAAGCAGTTCACAGTCGCCGTATCTGGTTCCCGTCGCGCCGGGCGTCGTATCCGTCTCCGTGCTCACGGTTGGGGACGCCGTCAACTTCAAGCCCGACGGTGTGACGCCTTACCGGATGGTCGGCATCCCCGACGGCCTCGGCGCGTTCGAGACCGAGGACGATGACGACACGTTCACCGTGGTGATGAACCATGAGCTGCGCGACACCGCCGGAATCCCGCGGGCACACGGGACAAAGGGCGCGTTTGTGTCCAAGTGGATCATCGACAAGGAGACGCTCACCGTGCTGCACGGCAGGGATTTGATCGAAACCGTCCACGGCTGGGATTGCGCCACGGGCGCGTACTACGTGAACACCAACCCCATCAACCGGCTTTGTTCAGCCGACCTTCCCGAAGCGTCGGCGTTCTACGACAAGAAGACCAAGCGTGGTTACAAGGGCCGGATCTTCATGAGCGGCGAGGAGGGCGGGACCGAAGGCCGCGTCTTCGCACACCTAATGGACGGCCGGAGCTATGAGCTTCCCTGGCTCGGCAAGTTTGCGTGGGAAAACGCCGTGGCGAATCCCGCCACCGGCCAGAAGACTGTGGTGGTCGGCCTTGATGACGGCACGGGCGGCCAAGTCTATGTCTATGTCGGCCGCAAGAGCCATTCGGGCAACCCGCTCACCGCAGCGGGCCTCAACAACGGCGTCCTTTACGGTATCAAGGTCACCGGTTTCGCCCTGGAGAATCCCACCACTGGAATTCCCTCCGGCACCAAGTTCACCGCCTTCAATTTCGGCGACGTCAGTTGCATGACCGGGGCGCAGCTTGATGCCTTGAGCGTCTCGAACGCCGTCACGACCTTCCAGCGCCCGGAGGACGGCTGCTGGGATCCGAAGAACCCGAATGATTTCTATTTCGTGACCACGGCCAGCTTTACCGGCAGCAGCCGGCTTTGGCGCCTGCGCTTCAAGGACGCGTCGAACCCCGCCGCCGGCGGACGCATCGACATGCTGCTTGATGGAACCGAAGGCCCAAAGATGATGGACAACATCACCGTGTCCCGCGGCAAGGTGATAATCCAGGAAGACCCGGGCAGCCAGCCTCACCTCGCCAAGGTCTGGTGCTACGACATCAAGAAGGATTCCGTCTCCGCCATCCTCGAACACGACGCGTCGCGTTTCGGCGTGGGTGCTCCGGGCTTCCTGACCCAAGACGAGGAATCTTCCGGTATCATTCCGTTGCACCACATTCTCGGCCGGGGCTGGTACCTTGCTGCGGTCCAGGCGCATTACGCAACGAACTCGGAACTGGTCGAGGACGGGCAGTTGGTGGCGTTGCACATCGACTGCGACCCGGATGACGACGACGATGATGATGACGATTTCGGTGAGGTGGATCTGCCGAAGAATCGCTGAGAGAACGCGGGCTTCACGCTCGTGTGTCCGCCGTTTGCGGGGTCTGGCAACAGGCCCCGCATTTTTTTGCATGTGTTCAGATCGTGGCGCGCAGCCGCCAATATTCCTCGACGGTGGGTTGAAATAGAGACGGCGCGCGTGCGAACACCCGCGCGCGCCTTGAAGCGCGGAAGGCGTTTTGAGGCAGGCATCCTCGGCTTCGCTTGAAAACCGGCAATACAACGAACCGGGACTTCGGCGTTCGGAATCAAAACTCGCCAGAATCAAACCCGATCCAGCCGCGTCGAACCGGCGCCATTTTATGAGATGCACTCTGTCTTCGTTGCTCCTTCTTTCCATCGCCGTCGCGCTTCACGCCGAGGTTCGGTTGCTGCCCGAGGTCAAGGGCGGCGCGGATTCCAAGCCTCATTACCCCGCCAACCGCGCGCCGCTCGCACCGAGTCCGTTTGCGAAGCTGCCCATCGGCAGCATCGAGCCGCGCGGGTGGTTGCGCCTTCAATTGGAGGCGGAACGCGACGGCATGATTGGGCGGCCTGCCGAAATTTCGCCGTGGTTGAACTTCGCCAGGAGCGCGTGGGGCAACACCAACGGCGCAGGCGGCTTCGGCTGGGAGGAACTGCCCTACTGGCTCAAGGGCTACGGTGACCTCGGCTACGTGCTCAAGGACGGGAAGATAACCGCCGCCGCGCGAAAGTGGATCGAAAGCGCCATGGCCTCACAACGCGCGGACGGATGGTTTGGCCCGCGCGAATTGCTCACCTCGCTCAAGGGCAAAACCGATCTCTGGCCCAACATGGTGATGCTCAACATCCTCCAGAGTTACCACGAACACTCCGGCGATCCCCGCGTGCTCGAAGTCATGACGCGTTACTTCAAATGGGAGGACACGCTGCCGGCCAGCGCGTTCGGCGAGGGCTATTGGCCGAAGCTCCGCGCGGGCGACAACATCGAGAGCATCTACTGGCTTTACAACCGGACCGGCGAGGCGTGGCTGCTCCCGCTGGCGAAGAAAATCCACGACCACATGGCGCGCTGGGATGAGGGCGTGATCAACTGGCACAACGTCAACATCGCGCAGGGCTTCCGCGAGCCGACAGTCTATTGGATGCAGTCCGGCGAGGCGCGCCACCTCGCGGGCGCGGAGCGGAACTACCTCGAGGTCATGGGCAAGTACGGCCAGTTCCCTGGCGGTGGTTTCGGCGGCGATGAAAACTGCCGCGAAGGTTACTTCGATCCGCGCCAGGGTTTCGAGACCTGCGGCATCGTCGAATTCACGCACAGCTTCCAGTTGTTGAGCCGGATCACCGGCCAGTCCATTTGGGCGGACCGTTGCGAGGACATAGCGTTCAACTCGCTGCCTGCTTCCATGACGCCCGACCAAAAGGCGCTGCATTACCTGACCTGTGCGAACCAGATTCAGCTCGACCGCCACAACAAGGCCCCGCTCATTCAGAATGGCGGCACCATGTTCAGCCATTCGCCCTTCGAGGTTTACCGCTGCTGCCAGCACAACGTCTCGCACGGCTGGCCGTATTACGCGGAGGAACTCTGGCTCGCCACGCATGACCGCGGCCTGTGCGCGTCGCTCTATGCGGCAAGCGCCGTGCGCGCCAGGGTCGCGGACGGCGCCGAGGTGACCGTGACCGAGAACACCGCGTATCCCTTCGGCGATTCGGTCGTGTTCACGATCGCCACCACCCGCGCGGCGAGATGGCCGCTTTACCTCCGCATCCCGCGCTGGTGCGACGGCGCGACGGTGAGCATCAATTCACGTCCTGAACCAGCGCCCGCCAAGGCCTCCAGCTTTCTCGTCCTCGAACGTGAGTGGCGTGATGGAGACGAAGTGCGCCTGACGCTGCCCATGCGTGTGCAAATCCAACGTTGGGCGAAGAACGGCAACTGCGCATCCGTGAGCCACGGCCCGCTTAGTTACTCGCTGGCGATTCAGGAGGAATGGAAGCAACACGGCTCGCGCAATGCCAACTGGCCCGAGTGGGAAGTCTTCCCAAAGAGCGCCTGGAACTACGGGTTGGTGTTCGATGACAACACAGTCGAGAAGGATTTCGCCGTGGTCCGAGGCAATTACGACGCGGCCAGGAATCCGTTCACGCACGAGACTGTTCCGGTGAAACTCACCGCCAAGGCGAAGAAGATCGCCAACTGGCAGGCCGACAAGTTCGCCATGGTCGGGAAGATTCAGCCCAGCCCCGTGAAGGCCGACGCCCCCACCGAGACGGTCACGCTCATTCCGATGGGCGCGGCGCGGTTGCGCATCGCCGCGATTCCCGTCATCGGCAGCGGGCCGGACGCCCGCGAATGGGAGCCGCCCAAAGTATCTCCCATCCACGCCTCCCATGTCTTCGAGGGCGACTCGGTGGAGGCGGTGAACGACGGACGCGTGCCGTCGAGTTCTGGCGACCGCGGCATCCCGCGTTTCACCTGGTGGGACCACCGCGGCACGACGGAGTGGATCGAGTGGGGTTTCCCGAAGACGCGCACCGTTTCCGCGACGGAGGTGTTCTGGTTCGACGACACCGGGCGCGGTCAGTGCCGCGTCCCGGCAAGCTGGCGCGTTCTCTATCGCGTGGGAGAGCAATGGAAGCCGGTCGAGGGCGCGGCGGCGGCGGGCGTCGAGTTGAACAAGTTCAACCGCGTGATTTTCAACGCTGTCGAGTGCAACGGCCTGCGGATCGAGGCCCAGCTCAAGCCCGGATTCTCAGCGGGCATTCTCGAATGGAAGCTGGAATGATCGCGCTGTTCATCGCGTTGATTTGGGGTCGATGAACTTCTTCGCTTTCGTCGCCCTCGCCGTGATCCTGGCCCGCTGGGCGAAGGAGGAATGGCTGGGTCATCGCAACCGTGCCCATGTGCGCGCACACGCGGACGCGGTGCCGGAGACGCTAAACGGCGTGATGGACGCGCCGACATACGCGCGTTCGGTGGAATACACGCTCGTCCGATCACGCTTCGGCATCATCACGCGTGCGTTCGATGTAATCCTCTTGCTGGTGGTGTTATTCAGCGGCGTGCTGCCGGCCGCATTCAATGCCTGGCAGGCAAGGTTCGGTGCCGGGGCGTGGGCAATGAGTGCGTTTTTGATCGCGCTGGGAATCGCGCTGGGCATTCCGGGGTTGCCCTTCGACTGGCACGCGCAGTTCCGCATCGAGGCACGGTTCGGATTCAACACCATGACATTGCGCACCTGGCTGCTTGACCGGGTGAAGGGAGTGCTGCTCACCGTGATGATTGGCGGTCCGTTGCTGGCGCTGGTCTTCACGATCATAGGGTGGACTGGCGCGCGCTGGTGGATTTGGGCATGGGCGGCGGTGGTGGTGGTTCAGGTGACGATGATGCTTGTGGCCCCGGCGCTCATCATGCCGCTCTTCAACAAGTTCATGTCGCTGCCGGACGGCCCGCTGCGCGAGCGTCTGTTCGCACTGGCGCGGCGCACGAAATTCCCGACACGCGCTATCGAGGTCATGGACGGCAGCCGGCGCTCGCGGCATTCGAACGCCTTTTTCACGGGCCTGGGCCGGTTCCGGAAGATCGTGCTGTTCGACACGCTCGTGGAGCAGTTGAGCGAGGCGGAGCTGGAGGCCGTGCTGGCGCACGAGATCGGGCATTGGAAGCGGCGGCATGTCTTGAAGCTCGTCGTGGTTTCAATGCTCGGATTGCTCATCGCGTTTGCGGTGATCGCGTGGCTGCAACAACAGCCCTGGTTTCATGCCGCCTTCGGCTTCGAGGCGCGCGGGGGATTTTCGCCCGGGGCGGTGACGCCGGCGCTGCTGCTGTTCTCGCTTCTGGCTGGCGCGGGGACGTTCTGGCTCTCACCCTTGATCAACGCCTGGTCGCGGCGCTACGAGTTTGAGGCGGACGCTTACGCCAGATTGGCGATGGGAGGGCCGGAGCCGCTGATCGGCGCTTTGCGCAAACTCTCGGAGAAAAACCTGAGCAACCTCACGCCGGATCCGCTCTACAGCCGCTTCCACTATTCACATCCGACGCTGGAGGAACGCGAGCAGGCTCTGCGAACGGGGGATGTCATCCTCCCGAAAACGGGTTGAATCCCGGTCTGTTTTCCCTTTCCCTCCGCTCGCCTTATGCAACGACTGCCCGGCTTCCGTGACTTCTATCCTGAGCCGCTCCCGACGACCGATGTCTGGAGCGCCGACGCGCGCCAGTACATTTTCGACAAGTGGCGCGGCATGGCCCGGCGCTATGGTTTTCGCGAATACGACGGCCCGCCGCTCGAGCCCCTGGAGCTGTTCACCCTCAAGAGTGGCGACGAGATCGTGGGCCAGCTCTACAACTTCATCGACAAAGGCGAGCGCGCCGTGGCGTTGCGGCCCGAGATGACGCCCACGCTGGCCCGCATGGCCTCGGCTGCCGAACGGCAATACAAAAAGCCGATCAAGTGGTTCGCCATGCCCCAGCTTTTCCGCTACGAGAAGCAGCAGAAGGGGCGGCTCCGCGAACATTTCCAGTTCAACGCCGACATCATTGGCGAGAGCGACACGGCCGCGGACGCCGAATTGCTCGCGCTGTTGATCGACACGCTGCGCTCGTTCGGCCTGACCCACCAGGATTTCATCATCCGCCTGAGCAGCCGCAACGCCTGGCAGGAATTCTTCTCGAAGCGCTGTGCCGATGATTCAAAGGCGTACGCATTCTACCAGATCGTGGACAAACTCGAACGCGAGGACCGCGCCGCGAGTGCAACGAAGCTCGCGGACCTCGGCTTCTCGCTCGATGAAGTCACCGCCTTCGTGACCTCGGGCGAGCCGACACCCGAGTTGCAGTCCATCCTGACGAACCTCGCCGCGCGCGGACTTGGCGCGTTTGTGAAGATCGACTACGGCGTGATTCGCGGGTTGGCTTATTACACCGGCGTGGTCTTCGAGGCGTTCGACGTGAAGGGCGAGTTCCGCGCCATTGCCGGCGGCGGGCGCTACAACAACCTGCTCAAGCTGATCAGCGGCGGGAAGGTGGACCTGCCCGCGCTCGGTTTCGGCATGGGCGACGTGGTGCTTCTTGAATTGCTCAAGTCGCGAAAGCTTCTGCCGGCTTTTGACGCGAACGTGGACGTGTTCGTGCTCGTGGAGGACGAGACCTTGCGCGGCGAGTCGTTAAAGCTCATCCAGGAACTGCGCGCGGCCGGGAAGGCGGTGGAATACCCGCTCACGCCGGCAAAGGGCGACAAGCAGTTCAAACGCGCGCTCGAACTCAAGGCCGGGCGCACCGTCCGGCTCGAACGAGGCGCGGATGGCGCGCTCGCGGCGCGCGTCAAGATTCTCGCCACACGCGAGGAACGGGTTGTCGCCGCGCGCGCGGACGACGTTCTTGCCTGAGCCGCGCCCATGCAAAAGCAGATCGACGTCCTCGGCCTTGGCTGCTGTGCCGTCGATGACATTCTCTACGTCGATCAATATCCGCCGGCGGACGCGAAAACCCATGTGCGGCGGCGCGAGCGGCATTGCGGCGGGCTGACGGCCACAGCGCTGGTTGCGGCTTCGCGGCTCGGGGCGAAGGCGGCATTCGGCGGGACACTTGGATTCGATGAAGGCTCGGAGTTTGTGCTGAAGACCTTTGCCCGTGAGCGGGTGAACACACGTCATGCCGTGCAAAAGAGCGAGGCCGGGCCGGTGCGCTCGGTGATCGTCGTCGATGAGCGGCGGGGCACGCGGAACATCTTCGCCTTCATCGACGAAGCGCGAGGCGCGGATTCGAAGCGGCCGGGTCGGGCGGTCATCGAATCGTCGCGCGTGTTGTTGATCGACTACTTCGGCACGGAGGGAAACATCCGTGCCGCTCGCATCGCAAGGCGCGCGGGCATCCCGGTGGTGGCGGATTTGGAACGGACAACGTTACACCGGACGAGGGAACTGCTCCGGTTGATCGATCATCCAATCTTCTCCCTGCGTGCTGCACGCGAACTCAGCGGCGAGTGCCGGCCCGAACGCGCGGTGGCGCGGTTATCCGGCGCGGCAGGCGAAATGGTGGTCGTGACCTGCGGTGCGGCGGGCGCGTGGTTTGCGTCGCGCGAGTACCGCACGCCGCGACATTTTCCCGCGTTCAAGGTGCGAGCCATCGACACGACCGGCTGTGGCGATGTGTTCCACGGCGCTTATGCGGCCGCGTTGGCGCGGGGCATGGGAATGATCGAGCGCATCTGCTTTGCGTCGGCAGCCGCGGCGTTGAAGGCAACGCGGCATGGCGGACAGGCGGGGATTCCGTCGTTGCGCGAAGTGATGCGTTTTCTGGCCTCCAGATAATGGCGAGATTCCGCGTCGGAACTGAAGGAGCGGGTTGCTACGGCGTCGCCGGCTTGTTGGCCGTGTACAAGGTGATTCGCTGCGCGTTGCAGTCCCGAATGCTCACCTGCTGGAGGGTTTCGTTCTCAATCTTGAATTCCGGGGCGGGATCCTTTTCGTCGCACCAAACACGAATGAGTGTAACGGACATTTTGCAGTATTTTACCGCCCCGCCGTGCGGTTGACGCCGGATGATCCGGCCGTCGCGGTCGAACACCACCCAGGCATCCGTCATCGGGCCGCGGTTGGAGATGCCGAGGAAATACCGCTGTGCCGGGTCTGCGAAAACCTTGTCGTAACAAACCTCCACCTTCTCCGCTCGCGGTTTGTCGCCGGAGTAGATCGTTATGTAAGTGCTCGGGTAATGCTGGTTTGTTGTCGTATCGCTGGTCAGCACCAACCGCACATTTCCGAAGGTGTTTGTTGTGTGGCGGACGCCCCGCTGCAAAACCCACTTGTCGGCGCGGGCTTTGGCTGGCGCGAGGATGGCCGTAGTGCAAAGCAGGGCAGCCAGAAGGGAGAGTTGTCGCGCTTGGAATTTCATGGTGCCGATTGGACGGCGGTTCCGGCTTTTTGCTCCGGAGACTTTCCCGGGGCGGAGCTGCCCGGAAGGTTCCGCCAGCACCACACCGTGAGCACTAGCAACGCGGCCAGGCACAGCATAGGCAGGATCAGTGCGTGGGCGGCGGGTTCCTGCACGTTCCACGGACCAACCCGGTAGTTCACCCGCAATACGCCGGCGTCCTCGCCGTTGAACAGCTTCCCAAACGTCGAGCCAAGGAATCCGTGAATGAACCCGAGCGCCGAGAGGTTGCGTGTGCGGTCCTCCATGAACAACCACGCCAGCACGATTCCGAGTCCGCCCGTCACCAGCACGAGGCCGTAGCTTTGAATGTGGATCAAGCCAAAGAACGCCCCGGCCACCGACGCCACCAGCAGCCGTTTGCGGTCGAGGCAGTAGAACCACGCGAACACCGCGCCCGCGGGAAAGGCAAACGCCACGCAGCAGGCGAAGAAGCCAGCGGAAGCCGCACCCGTCCCGGCCGTCGAACGCACCAGCAGCCAGACCGCGGGAGCGAATGTCGTCATCGCAATCATTCCACCGAACAACACAACGCGGGCACGCCGGTCCGACGGCACGACGTTGCGCGGGTCGGTGGACGGCGGGAAAGATTTGCGCAATCGCGTGCCGAAATAGCCGGTGAAGAGCAGTTGCTGGAAGTAGCCCCAGAAGAAATACGCCAGCACATCCAGCGCGTGCCGGCCCGGTTCAAACCGCGCAAACGCCGCCGGGCCGCGTTGCAGGAATGCCGCCACACCCGCGTAAATGACCAGCACCGCCGACACAACCAGCGCGGCCCGAAAGGCGGAGCCAAAGTTGTCGTAGCGGATTACGCAAGTGGCGACGAACACCCCCAGCGCGCAACCGAGCAGGAGGATCGCCGGCCAGGACCAATCGTTGGCGGAGGAAGGCAGCCGCAGAAACTTCCGCGCCAGCGGCCATTGGGTGAGCAGCACAAAGTTCAGCCCGGCCATCACCAAGGTCATCGCGGTAAGAATCCGCCAGCGTCGCGCCGGGATCGCCTCGCACAACAGCCGGAACAGGCGGCGCGGATTGCCCACGCCGAGGGATTCAGCCCGGTCCCGGTGCCAGAACGGGCTGATGATCAGCGTCCAGATGAAACACACGGCGAGCGGCCATTCGGCAACGCGCCGCACGGTGGCGTTGCCGCCGAGCACGCCCCAGCCGAAACAAAACGGCCAGAGCGTTGTCAGGATTACCACCATGATCAGGAGCGCCTCGACGGCGTTCGCGCGTGGCGAACGCGCCTCGCGTTCCGGCTCTCCGGCGGTGTTGAGCAGGTGGGGAATCATTGCTGGTGACGGGGTAATTCTGCCGGGTTCGATCGGGCGCCGCCAGCATCGCGTGAACCGTGTCTGGCACCCGGAGCGGCCGCATCCCCAGTTC
>CAYQWK010000052.1:0-20612 GCA_964420805.1 uncultured Bifidobacteriaceae bacterium
GTTCCGCCCGCAGGCCTGCCCGAAAACGCCGCTGCTGCCGTCCAAGCGCTTGCCCCATGCCTCGCCCCGGGCTACAACGCGCCGATGATTCAACCGCTGACGCCCAAACAACTGGCCAAATACATCGACCACACGCTGCTCAAAGCCGACGCCACCGCGCGGGACATCGAGACGCTCTGCCGCGAGGCTGTTGAGCATGGCTTCTGGAGCGTCTGCGTGAACGGCTCGCGTGTCGCCCAGGCTTATGCGCTCGTCGGCGACAGCGGCGTGAAGGTCGCCTGCACCGTCGGCTTTCCGCTCGGTGCCATGAGCAGCGACGCCAAACGCTACGAGGTCGAGGCCGCCATCGACGACGGCGCCGCCGAGATCGACGTGGTGATCAATGTCGGCAAACTCCGCGACGGCGACGACGCCGGGCTGCTCCGCGAACTCCGCGACCTCGTCGAGGCCGCCGACGAACGCACCGTGAAGGTTATCCTCGAAACCTGCCTGCTCTCGCGCGACGAGAAGCTCCGCGCCTGCAAGCTGGTCGTCGAAGCTGGCGCGCATTTCGTGAAGACCTCGACCGGCTTCAGCACCGGCGGTGCGACGACGCACGATGTGCAACTCATGCGCGAGGCCGTCGGGCCGGACTTTGGCGTGAAAGCCTCTGGCGGCATCAAGGAGGCGAAGATCGCCCTGGCCATGATCGAAGCCGGCGCGACGCGCCTCGGCACCTCATCCGGCGTGGCGATCGTGAAGGGGTTGCAAGGCGCGGCGGGGTATTGAGGGCAGAGGTTCTTCGCCCAAGCTCCGCGCAATGACCCCCTCCCCCTACGGCTGGCTGCTGCTCGCGGGCGTGGCGGTGAGTTTGTTCTTCTGGATTCGCCTCGCGCGGCGCGATGAGCGGCTGCTGTTCATTTACGTGGCGGCGCTGGTCGGGGCGTTCCTCGGCGCGAAGCTCGTTTATCTCGCCGCCGAGGGCTGGCTGGACTGGGCGCAGCCGGATCGCTGGCGTCGCATCTTCACCGGCAAGACGATCATCGGCGGGTTGCTCGGCGGCTACGCGGCGGTGGAGGCGGCGAAGAAGTTTGTCGGCTACAAGACCGCCACGGGAGACTTCTTCGCATTGGTCGCGCCGTCGGGGATCCTGTTGGGGCGCATCGGCTGCCTGCTGCATGGCTGCTGCCTTGGCGTGGCTTGTGAGCGCGCGTGGTTCACGCTCGATGATCGCTCAGGCGCGGCCCGCTGGCCGGCGGTGCCGCTGGAGATCGCCTTCAATCTCGTCGCGCTGGTCAGCGCGCTCGTACTGCGCCGGAGACACGTTCTGCCCGGGCAGCATTTTCATCTCTACCTGATTGGCTATGGCCTGTTCCGGTTTGCACACGAGTTCGTCCGCGAAACGCCGCGCGTGGTCGGCCCGTTCAGCGGCTACGCGCTGGCGGCGCTGGCCACGGCCGCGTTGGGGCTGATTGGTTTTGTGCTGCGGGCACGCCGGCCAAAGCCAAATGACGAATAACCAATGTCGAATGAGAAGCTCTGCGGCAGGCTTCGACATTCGTCATTCGACATTCGTCATTTCATCCCCTACCACATCCCGCGTTTCATGGCTCAACCGAACACAAGCGCCGCCACGGCACGTCCGCGCGTCGCGCTTTGCACCGAGTATCCGATCCGCCAGCACGGCGGAACGGAGGTGCTGGTGCGCGAATTGATCCAAGGTCTCGCCAGGGATTTCGATCTTGTGCTGGTTTCGGATGACGACGCGAAGGTGATTGAGGAGTCGCCATTTGCCGGCAAAATCACGCGGCATTTCCGCTGGAGCGCGGGCGCAGTCTCTGCCGCCACATCGAAGGCTTTGGCCCGCGCGCTGGCAGAGGCACGGGTTGATCTCGCGCACTTTCACTTCGGAGGAAACTACGGCTGGGGCGCCCGGCAATTGTTCCTGTCGCCGGTCATCCATCTGCGCCGGCTGGGCGTGCCGTGCATCGCAACGAACCATGGCGTGTTCAATCTGCTCGACGGCTACATCGGTGAGCACCGGTCGCTGCTGGTAAAGCTCGCGCTGCTGCCCGCCGCGTGGCTGGGCAAACTCCAGGTGGTGTCGAGGCTCGGTTGCGAAATCGCCGTGTCGGACAACGACCTGCGCGCTTTGCAAAATCGCTACTGGCCGCTGGCCTCGAAGTTCCGCCGCATCTACCACTCGCGGCTCGTCGAGGAAACCGTCCCTCCGGCCACGGCGCGCGAGAAGGTTATTTTCTGTGCTGGCACCATCGGTCCGCGCAAGGGCCAGCCGTTTCTCGCCAAGGCGTTTCTCGAAGTGGCGGCGCAGTTCCCCGACTGGAAGCTTGTCTTCGCCGGACGGCCTGGCGACCCGCTGGTCTCGACTGAATTAGGCGAACTGGTCGCGCGCCTTCCCTCACGCATCGTCTGGCTCAAGGAATGTTCCGACGCGGAACTGATGCGGTGGTTGCGTGGGGCGGAAATCTTCGCCATGCCCTCGATGCACGAAGGCCTCGGCCTGTCGCTCCAGGAGGCGCTCTACTTCGGCTGCGCGTGCATCGCCAGCCGCGTGGGCGGCATCCAGGATTTGCTGGTCAACGAGGAGAATGGCCTGCTCGTGCCGCCCGCCGATGTCGTGGCGCTGGCGGCGGGGCTGCGACGCCTCATGGAGGACACCGCGCTGCGCCAGCGCTTTCAACAGCGCGGCCGTGCCTGGGTGCTGCAGAAAGACATGACCGCGCCGCGCATGGTGGCGAACTACGTGAAGCTCTATCGCGAATTCCTGTGAGCGTGGCGCCCATCCAGAATTTCATCGTCGCCACGCCGGCCCGCTCGGTGTGCGACGACAACGCGCGCGCGCTGGTCCGCGCGGGGGCGCTGCGGTTCCTCGCGCTCGGCACGCGACGCGGAACGGAGGGCGTACCGATGGAATTGACCCGGCTCAACCCGCGAATTGGACTTTGCGGTTATGCGGCGGGTTGTGTGCTGCCGGCGCGGCAGGCGGAGGCGTTCAGGTTCGCGATGCTGCCTTGGTTCGACCGGTGGGTACGGCGACAACTGCGCCCGGGCGACCACATCATTTCCAGCTACGGCTACACAAACCGCAGCTTCGAGTTCGCGCGGGAGCACGGCGGGAAGACGTTCCTCGATGGTGGGAACTCGCATCCCGAAAATTACTGGAACGTGGTGGCCGAGGAACACGCGCGCTGGGGTTGCCCGATCCCGCCCTTCCCGCGCGGTTGGCACCGGCTGGCGCTGGAGATGATGCCGCTGGTGGACTTCGTCCTCTCGCCGAGTTCCTACGTCACGCGGTCATTTCTTGAACGCGGCTTCAAGCCGGAGCAGATCATCCGCAACGTCTATCCGATCAACCTCGACTGCTTCCGCCCGCCAACGTCGCCACGTCCGAAGGAGCGGCCCTTCACGGTGATCTCGACCGGCGCGCCGTCTTTGCGCAAAGGCACGCCCTACCTGCTCGAAGCCTTCCGCGAGGTGCGCCGCGCCCATCCTGACGCGCGATTGCTGCTCACCGGCCCGCCGCATCCGAGCCTGCGCGACGTGCTGCCGAAGTTCAGCGACGTGCCAATCGAATGGGCACCCGGCCTGCCGCATCCGCAACTGGCCGAGCGGCTGCGCAGTGCGGACGTGTTCGTGCTTCCGTCGCTGGAGGACGGTTTCGCTCGCACAGTCACGGAGGCGCTGGGCTGTGGGCTGCCGGTAATCACCACACCAAACACCGGCGCAAGCGACCTGATCCAGCCAGGCGTGAACGGTGAAGTAATTCCGATCCGTGCCGCGCCCGCGCTGGCGGCGGCGCTGCTGGCTTGGGAGCGAAAGGTTCGCGCCGCGGACTGGCAACCGCGCGCCCTGCTTGATCCCGCGGCGTTCGCATTCGAGTCGTTCGAGCACGGGTTCCTGAACCAACTCCGCGAACGGAGGCTGCTCGCGTGAATTCCCCGATTCCACCAACGGAAACGCCGGGGTTACGCGTGGCTTTTCTCAATCCAGACCTGTGGGTGGGAGGCAGCACGATCTTCGCGCTTAATCTCGGCGGCGAATTGCTGCGCCGGGGAATTCCAGCCGAGGTGTTCTCGCTGGACGTGACGCACTCGCTTGAAGCCGACTTCCGTAACGCTGGAGTTCCGGTCACGCGGATGCCGCGCAGAGGAATGATCTTCGAAGATCGCACCGCGTTGATTCTCGAAGCACTCCGCCGCTTCGAGCCAACGGTGGTGCTGGCATGCGTGGGCTTCGGCCCGTGCGAGGTGCTTCCCTATCTGCCAACCGGAGTGGCACGCGTGGGACTCGTTCACGCGGTGCATCCTGGTATCTTCACGGAGGCGGCTAATTACCTGCCGTGGTTCGACCGTATTGCCGGGGTCTCTGGGGCCGTGGCGGACGAAGTGAAATCGAGGCTCCGGTTTGCTCCGGAACGGGTGATGAGCATCGATCTCGGTGTGCCGATTTCTCCGCCGCGAACACCGTCACCACCTGGCAACCCGTTGCGAATCCTCTATCTCGGCCGCCTGGAGGAACCATCAAAGCGTGTGCGGATGTTCCCGCGCATCCTGGCGCGGCTGCGGGAGTCGGGAATTCCGTTTCATTGGACTGTGGCCGGAATCGGTCCCGAGCTGGAGTTTCTTCAAGCGCAGATGAAGTCAGGCGCGGACCAGAGGGTGGAGTTCGCCGGGCTGATTCCTTACGCGCAGGTGCCGGCCTTGCTGGCCCGGCATGATGTGATCCTGCTTACTTCGAGCACGGAGACGTTTTCGCTGAGTCTGCACGAGGCGATGGGGGCTGGCTTGGTGCCGGTGGCAAGCGACATTCCCGGGCGGGTCAGCGAGGTAGTTACCTCCGAGACAGGGCGGCGCGTCCCGATGGATTCGCCGGAGGGCTACGCAGACGCAATCGTCTGGTTGCACGCACACCGCGCCGAAATGAATTCGATGAGCCAAGCCGCCCGGCGAAAGATCGCCGAGGAGCACTCGATGGATCGCATGGCAGATCGTTGGGAAGCGTGGATGAAAGTGCTCGTGCCAACTCAGCGACCCGTCTGGCCCAGCCAATTCAAGATTCGCGCTCCGGTCGGCCGCGACCGATTGCTGCGATACCAACCGTTCTTCCGCGCCATCTGGCTGCTGGCCGGGCGGACACGATCGACGCTGTCCGGCCTGCGGCGACGGCCGGATCAGGAAGTCTGACGAGGCAGGAAGGAGCGGAGGATCGCCAGTTCGTGGCGGATAAAATCCCGGTTCACGCCGCCCAGCCAGGCGTGCAAGACGGCGAGGACAGCCGCCACCACCAGCAGCACGCCGGCGCCGGACCATGTGGTGGAGCCGACCTTCCACTGGACGGCCGCGATCGCTGCGACGAACACGACCGGAAGAACGAACGAACGAAGACACCAGCGCCAGAGCGGCAATTGCAAATGCCGGCAAAGGTAGCGGGCGAGGACAATGCTGAGAATGGATTGCGCGAGAACGGTGGCCCAGGCGATGCCCGCAATCGAACCGCAACGCAACGCGACATAGGAAAGCGCGAGATTCAGCAGCGCGGTTGCCCCAATGGCGATGCCCGCCGTGCGCAATCCATTGGCACCACAAAGGCCCGCGACCTGGATGCCGGAATCGCCGGACATGGTAACCGCCAGGTTGAAGGCGAAGGCCCATTGCAGGATCATCGGAACCTGGTGTTCCGCGCCCACCCAAAGGCGGATGAACTGGCTGTCCACCGCCAGGTAGCCCAGCGCGGCGAAGGTGCCCAGCAGCGATTGGAACATGCACAGCCTTTGCACCGCGGCGCGCGCACGTTCGCGCAATTCCGGATCCGGACTGTGAATCCACAGGTTGATCTTCGACTGCCCGATGAAGCTCGCCGAGCCGATGACCTGAACTGCAAGTTCCACCAACCGGTAGTTGAACTGATAGGGCGTGACTGCGGCTGGACCGAAGCCCTTGTTGATGAGCAATGCGTCGGTGGCGGTAAAGATCAGGTTGCCCAGCGAGTAGAGATAGATCCAGCCGCTGGCACCGACCAGTTCGCGCCACAATTTCCTGTCCCGCCCGAGCGGTGTCAGTTCTCCAAGCCACGGATGGGCCGCGCGCACCATCCACCACAGAGCAACACCTTGGATGGCCGTAGCCACCACAGGTGCGATCGCCTGCGCCCAGAGCGGTCCGCCGCCCCGTGCGATCAGCCACTGCCCCGCGAACGCAAGCTGCCCGAGCAAAAAGACAGGGACTATGGGCCAGGTGACCGTCGCGTAGGCGGCGTTCAGGCTGGTAAAATACCCCACGACAAGACCAAGGGTGATCGTGATGCCGCCCACAACAAACAGCATTGTCAACGAGCCGGTGCCGGGTACGGCATTGAAGTCGAGCCAGCGCGGAATCCAGGGCGCGAACAGGCAGAACGCAAGCCCGAGCGCCATGGCCATGCCGAGCAGCACGGTGCGGGCGGAGGCGAGGAACGGACGCAACTTTTCCTCCTCGCCACGTCCGATCATCTGTCCGGCGCGCACCGCCAGCGCGCCGGAAAGCCCGAAGTCGCCCAGGCCGGAAAGCCGCAAGGCGCGTTGGAAGGCGATCCAGTTGCCCATCACCGCCGTCCCGATGAGATCGAGGAGCAATCGCGGCCACACCAGCGACATGATTGCGCCCAAGGCCATGGTAGCGATGCGCAACAGAAACGCCATGCGCGCGGACGAACGGTTCGCGCGCAGCCACGCGCGTGCCTTTTTCCACGCCGTCATCGGCCCTTCCAGTGGTGGAAAAAATGGCGCGCGAACAACCGCGCGTATCCGGCGACCGGAAAGCGCCATCGCTCGTGGCGGGCCGTGATCCCAAGCTCCGCCATGTAGCACAGGTTCTCCCGGAAGGTCTCGCGACGCTTCGCCCCGAGCGAATCCGAGAAACGCGCCGCATGAATAAGGAAGTGAGCCAGGGGGCGTTCAAGCCCCCACGCGCCGTGACGTGCGGCAAGTTTGCAGAAGAGCAGGCTGTCCGCGCAGATCGGCAGGCGCGGGTCGTAGCCGCCGGATTTCAAGAACGCATCGTGCCGGTAGGCCGCCGCGCTCGGCGGACCAAACTGCATCGCATAGCGCAGCACAATCTCCTGCATCTCCGGTGCCGTGAAGAAACGTCCTGAATACGCCGGCGCGGCCGAATGGCTCTGCCCACCCTGATGGTGATGAAATCCGCAATAAACGTAGGCGCAGCGCGGTTCGCGCGCGCAAACCTCGCGCACTGCGGCTATGTAGTCCGGCTCCAGCCAGTCCCCGGCGAAGAGCGGTTTCAGCCACATTGCTGCAGACTGGTAATGCAGCCAGTTCCAGTGCTCGACTCGGCCGAGTTCGGACGGGGGGCGGATGCGGCGGGCGGGGATTCCCGCGGCAGCCAGGCGGGCCAGCGCCTGTTCCAGGTGCTCGCCGCCGGAAGTCGAAAAATTGTCGCTGATCAGCACTGTGAATCGCCGCTCCGTCTGCGCGGCAAGCGACTCGATGGTGCGGGCGAACACCTCCGTGGCGTTGCGGATCGGGATCAGGATTTCGAGATCGAACTGCACCGGGTCTTTCTTCAGATCATGGCCGGCTGGTAGGCCACCGCATCGTACGGCTCGGTCACGATCAGGTAGCCGTGGTCCATCAGGCGACCCGTGCATTCCTTGAACTGGGCCACCGTCATGATGCAATCGGGCAGCCCGTGCTCGAAGCGGATGATGGCGGGCCGGTGCTTCTGCAAATCAACCATCGCCAGGATTTCGCGGTCGTAACCCTCGGTGTCGATTTGCAGGAGGTCGAAAGCCTTCACACCGTTTTGCTCCAGCAACTCGTCGAAGGTCACCGCCGGCACCGTCTCCTTGACCATCAACTCCGCCGGCGTGCCCGTCAGCGCGTGATGCTCTGCGCGCATCGAGGCGATGCCCTGCGCCCAGTCGCCGAGATGCGCGCCCTTCACTGGGTCCACCCGGTGGATGTCGATACTGCGCGCGGTCTGGTGGACCGCCACGTTCACGGGTTTCACCTTCGGATAGTCGCGGTAGTTCGCGCACAACTTCGCGAAGATGTCCTTCAACGGCTCAACCACCAGGCCCGCCACGCGGTTGCGCGTGACGAACGGACGAATGGGGTCTGAGGAGATCCCGTCGTTGGCGCCGATCTGCACAAAGAAGAAGTCCGGCGACTTCGCCAACCGCCGGTAAAGCAGCGGCTCGAAGAAGTTCATCTCGTCGAACCGTTCGGCGCGATAGCCGAAGCGGCGTAAGGTCGCGTTCAGGGCTTGGAACGCGCCGCCGGTCATCCGCTTGTGCAGGGGCCTCGACATGGGAATCACGCCTTCGCCGCGCGGCTTTGGAAATACCCGGTGGTCTGGAAAAACTTGAGATCCTCCGGGATGCCCAGCCCGTACATCCCGGCGTATTCCCGGCCCGTCTTCATGGTCACGATCTTCGCCCCTTCCTCAATCAATTGGTTGTAGGTCGGCGCCACGTAGAACTCGTTGTTCACCCGCAGGTTCTTCGCGATCATGGATTCCGCCGCGCGCACGTAATCGCGCCCGCGGCGGAAGTTGTAGATGCCGACCGTTGCCTCGTTGCTCACCACTTGCTTTTCGACCACCTCGCTCACCGTTCCGTTCAGACGCATCCGGCAGTAAGACCACTTGGGATGGTCCGACCAGAAGGTCATGATCAACCCGCCCACGTCCGGCGGATCACCGGCGGCGAGATAATCATCGATGCCGAGGTCCACGATCTGGTCGCTGTTGGCGATCATCAGCGGGTCGTCGTTGTTGATCAGATCCCGGGCCAGCAACACCGTGCAGGCCGCGCCCTCGGTCACCGCGCGGACGGGGATGATTTCACAGCCGGGGCAAAGGCGGCGCAGTTCGGCCGGCACCTCGGGAAATGTTTCGAGGTGCTCGGCCAGGCAGATGAAAGTGAAGCGATGCGGGCGGCTGGGGCGGATGTTCTCGATGACCCACTGGATCATGGGGCGCCCGCCCACGGGGATGAGCGGCTTCGGCGTGGTGAAGCCCGCCTGCGCAAAGCGCGACCCGCGCCCGGCCATGGGGATGATGATCTGAAGGGTGTTCATCGGGAAACAACTCCGGTGTGCGTTGATCGCCAAGTTGAAACCATATAGCCACGCCAACTGTTCCGTAGCATGGAACCAAGAAAGAAAAATTTCTGTAACACCTGTGCCTTCCAACTACACCAATGCCGGTTACTGTGGGCGAATTCGATCGCGTCCTTGCCGCGGTAGTAGTAAGCCCGAATCGGCTCCCATCCAAAATGTGCGAGCGTCTGACGTAGTAGCGGATCGGACCACAAATGGATGTGTGGATACCCCATCGTCTCGTCCGGTATCGGCGCGTTTTGTGAGTCATGTCCCAGCAGGGTCAACACCGTGTCCTTTATACTGGCGGCATTGGGTGTTGTGATGATCAGGCAGCCGCCGGGATTTGCCAACCTCTTCAATTCTGCGAAGGCGCGAGCAGCCACCGTTGGGTCGAGATGCTCAATCACTTCACCCAGCACAATCACATCGAAACGCCGTTCTAACTGGCCCACATCCTCAAGCCGGCACGGAACCAGTTCAAGGTATCCGCGTCGTGCAACGGCATCTCGATACAAAGGGCTTTTGAAGTTGGGGCTGTCTGGGCGGTCAATAACCGTGAAGCGACTGCGCGGGAAGAACCGGTGCAAGAACTCGGGAAGAAGCCCGTGCAGATAGCCGACGTCCAGAACGGCGATATCCTGCTCACGTGCGATGCCCGCATCCATCAACGCTTGGCGCATTATGCACATTCGATCGGCCTCGAAGTGTTCCAGGTAATCCGGATCCTTGACCCAATCGATCCCAAGAGAGCTGGGTATTCCAGCGACAAACTGCTCCATCTCCTTTGCTACCTCACGCCGTGAGGTCGGGCACTTCAAATCTACGCTGAGTTCCGCGTAGGGTTCTTGCTTAGAGGTCCGTTGCATAGTCACAGCCAGTTCAGAACTACGTGTAGAAAAACGGCGCGGTGCAGGCGGAAACCAAAATGACCAGCATGCTGAAGATCAACAGCATCACGATGATCAGGATGAGCCAGTACATCTTGTTCTGCTTGAGCATGGCGACGAACTCGCCGGCTAGGCATATTTCCTTCGGCTCGCTGGTAATCTCGACCGCGGGTATTCATTCATCTTCCATGCGGATCACCCTCAAAACTGCCGGTAGCAGCGCGCCGGTTCAATGCACTTTTCCGCACTGCGGATGAAACTCCGCCCAAGCGGGTCGCGCCCACCCAAGCGCATCGCCAGGCCAAGCCGAGTCATGACCGGAGAGAGAAACGCGGAGAACAGAACATTCCCCAGCATGATGCTCGCCGGTGTCGAGGTGGACACCAGGAAGGCGCCGGCGTTCCCGGAGTTTCTCCAGGTCGAGGTCGAACCGGGTCGGAATGGCCGAGTCGTAACGGTACGGCTGCACATGGAACCGCAACGCGTCCTGCAAGCCGGGCTGATACCAGAGGGATTTCAGGAAGGATCGGACTATCGGTCTTGGCACCACGCGGACGAAGGCGTTTATGGCCTCGCGCGCCATCAATCGAAGGTTCATGCCGCCACCAAACCCTTCATCCAGTCCGATCGGGCTCCAGACTGCGCCATGAGGACGTCGCGGTGATGGCCGGATTCCTTTGCTCTCGCCTGCTGTTCGCGGGTCATTTTCGTTCCGCGAACCACATGCGGCGCAATCCGCTGCGGTAGGTCTTCTCGTTCTTCACCGGCCAGTCGTAGGAGTGCAGGCCGGAATTGCAGCGCGCATCGGTGATGCGGGTGAAGCCCATCTTCTCCTCTGTCATGATGCGTTCCAGCAAGGCGGGCGAGGGCCGGCAGCCCGTGCCGTGCAACGCCTGATCGTAGATGTAGCTGTGCTCTGGCGCGGTCAGAACGAGCTTCGGATCGTCCGAATCGCACACTTCGGTTTCCAGGATGAGGTGCCGGCAGCATCGGCAGGCCGCGCGCATCGCGGGTTCCGGCTCGGCCAGATGATAAAGCACTCCCATGTGGATCAGCACATCGCAGTTCCCTTCGGGCAGCCCCATGGACAAATCGTGCTGGCGGGCGTCGAGGAACGGATACCGCCGGCGAATCTCCCGGACATTCGACGCCCGGCCCTCCAGACAGGTCACCTTTGCGCCGAGCATCGCGAACACCGCGCCGATGTCGCCAAATCCCGCCCCCACTTCGAGCACGGTCTTGCCATCGAAAAACCGGTGTCCGTATTGCTCCAGGATGGCGAGCACCCGCCGCGTGCGCCACTCGTTGTAATGCCCCTCGAATTTTCGGGCGGAGCGCCCGAGCAGTTCGGGGATCTTGTAGGACAGAAATGTTTTGATGCCGAGGCCCATATTTGTGCCGGAGATGGTTCAACGCCCGCGTGGCGTCCTAGAACAGCGTGTAAATAAACGGCGCGGCGCCGGTGGAGCCCAAAATGATCAACACTCCGAAGATCAGCAGCATCACGATGATCGGGATGAGCCAGTATTTTTTGTTCTGCTTGAGCATGGCGACGAACTCGCCGGCCAGGCTCAGTTCCTTCTGATCGCCGGCGCTCTCGAACGCGGATTTTCTTTCATCTTCCATGTGGATCGCCCTCAAAACTGCCGGTAGTAACGCGCCGGATCAATGCCCTTTTCCGCGTCGCGCCAGTAGGTCGCTGCACCGCGTTTGAAACGTCGCCCGAGCGGGTCGCGCCCTCCCAGGCGCATCGCCAGCCCGATCGGGGTGATGACCAGATAGTAAAACGCACTGAACAAAACGTTTCCCACCACGAAGCCCATGCAGCAGCCCAGAAAATACCAGGCCACGTAAAACGGGCGCGCGATCTGCGGCAGCAGCCACAGAACCACACCCACGGTCAGGCCAATGACCGCCAGCCAGATGAAGCCCGGCTTCCAGGCCTGCGTTCCGAGGCGCGTGATGGTCGCCAGCACGGCGGCCACGATCGGAAAGCCGATGATCAGGCTCACCGCGAACTTGCGCCGGGCCGTGAGATCAGGGTTCCAGTTGACGTCTTTGAACGGGTTCAGCATGGGAATTTCTCAGTCGAGCGAGAAGCTGCCGATGTATTTCTCGCGCTCGGACCGGTCCTGCTCGGGTTGCTCGGTTTTGTGGAGGATGCAGTTTTCCAGCACCAGCACGTCCATGTCTGACGCCATGAAACAGCGATAGGCGTCCTGTGGCGTGCAGACGATCGGTTCGCCGCGAATGTTGAAACTGGTGTTGATGATCACGCTGCAGCCGGTCTGTCGCTTGAATTCCTTGATCAAGCGGTAGTAACGCCCGTTGCGCTTCTCGTCCACGGACTGGATGCGCGCGGACATGTCCACGTGCGTGACCGCGGGGATGACCGAGCGCTTAACATTCACGCGCTTGCGCAAGTCGGGATCGCGCATGGCCGCGCGCTGCGCCTCCGTGAGCGCGCAACGCTTCTCCTCGCGCACCGGCGCGACGAGCAGCATGTACGGCGACTCGCGATCCAGGTCAAAATACTCGCCCACGTCCTCCGCCAGCACGCTCGGCGCGAAGGGGCGGAAGCTCTCGCGAAACTTGATGCGCAGGTTCATCTGCGACTGCATCGCCTCGCTGCGTGAATCCCCGATGATGCTGCGCGCCCCGAGCGCCCGTGGGCCGAATTCCATCCGGTCCTGGAACCAGCCGACCACTTTCCCGCCGGTCATGGCCTCGACAGTCTTGCGGAGCAACTCCTCCTCGTTCTCGTGGAAGTGGTACTTCACGTTCTTCGAGTCGAGAAACGCGCGGATCTCCTGGTTCGAGAAACTCGGGCCAAGCAAAGAGCCCCGCAGGATTGCATCCGAGCCTTGCGGCTTCCGCTCGCGTTCGAGCAGGTGAAAATGCGTGAACATGGCCGCGCCCAGCGCGCCACCGGCATCGCCAGCGGGCGGCGGTATCCAAATGTCGTCGAAGATTCCCTCGCGGAGCAGCACGCCGTTGGCGACGCAGTTGAGCGCCACGCCGCCGGCCAGGCAGAGGTACTTCGCCCCTGTGATCTGCTTGGCTGTGCGGGCCATGCGCACCACCGCCTCCTCGGTGACCTTCTGGATCGACGCAGCCATGTCCATCTCGCGCTGGGTGATCATCGATTCAGGGTTCCGCGCCGGCCCGCCGAAAAGCCCCGCGAACGCGTCGTTCGTCATTGTCAGGCCCTGACAATAGTCGAAGTAGCGCATGTCCATGGCCAGCGAGCCGTCCGGCTTTAGATCGATGAGCTGGTCGAGAATGACATCGACGTACTTCGGTTCGCCATACGGCGCGAGTCCCATCAACTTGTACTCGCCGGAATTGACCCGGAACCCGGTGAAGTAAGTGAATGCGCTGTAGAGCAGCCCGAGTGAATGCGGGAAGCCGAGCGTCTTCAGCAACTCAATCTTGTTTCCGCGCCCGATGCCAATGCTGGCGGTGTCCCATTCGCCCACACCGTCCATGGTCAGGATCGCCGCCTCGTCGAACGGCGACGGGAAGAACGCGCTGGCGGCGTGCGATTCGTGGTGCCCGGTGAAGACAATACGCTTCCGGAATTTCCCATCGAGGGCCTTCCGGATTTCTCGTGGCAGATGCAGCTTCGTCTTCAGCCAGAGCGGCATGGCCATCAGGAACGACGACAAGCCCCGCGGCGCGAAGGCGAGGTAGGTCTCCAGCAGCCGCTCGAATTTGAGCAGCGGCTTGTCGTAGAACACCACGTAGTCCAGATCCTCCGGCCGAAGGCCCGCCTCGCGCAGGCAGTAATCCACCGCGTTCCTGGGAAACTCGTGATCGTGCTTCTTGCGCGTGAAACGCTCCTCCTGCGCCGCGGCCACGAGCGCGCCGTCCACCATCAGCGCGGCGGCGCTGTCGTGGTAGAACGCGGAGATGCCGAGGATTCTGGACACAGGGCGCGGAAGTTAGCGGCGGGTGATGCTCAAGGCAACGCCCTGTTTGCGAAGAAGGCGCTGTGGACGGAGTCGGCGGCGAACCGGTGCCCGGCGTCCGAGAAATGGCCGCAGCCGTTGGAAAGATACAGCGGCCGGATTTCCGCCGGTGTCATCCGCCGCGCGCGCATCGCCTCGGCCAGCGAGAGAAACGGCACGCCTTCCCGCGCGCACCATGCCGCCAGCTCCCGGTCCGGCCCGAGGAAATCGTATTCGCCCAGCCGCGTGGTCCAGCCGGCGCCCTGCTGCGCGTAGAACTCCGGCGGAAAGAATGGGATCGTGACGATGCGCAGGCGGATGCTGTTCGTCGCGGCGAAATCGCGCGCCATGCCCAGCAGTCCGTGCATGATCGCCGCGGCCTCGCGCGCCTCGGGCGCGGGCTGCAACACGAAGGGCGCGCCCTTCAGACCAAGCTGCGCCAGCGCCGTCTCCGAGCCGGGATGATGTGCCACGTCCGCGGCCATGCGCTTCTTGATGGCGCGCGCGTTCTTCACGCTCAAGGGCAGCTGTAACGTGATGCAATGACTGAGGAGAATTCGGGGAAGGAACATCAACGCCGGACCGTGGCGGGACTCGAGGTGCTGCGCGAACGCGCGCCGCGCCTGTTCTCCTTGCGCGTCCAGCACCGGCACGCCATTCGCACCCATCGAGTAGTAGATGAAACGCGTGGGATCGTGGAACTGAAGCCGGGGCGACGAGTCGGTGATGTCGCTGCCGAGATAAACCATCAACACCGCCTCCCGCACGGCGAAGTGCCGGTGCGCGTATTTCAGAACCTCCAGATAGTGAGCCGGCCCTGTACCGTGGAAACCGAGCGACAACACGGTTCGTCCGGGATCGGCGGCGGCAATCCGGTCACGCAGGGCAACGCCCAGGCTTCGCGCCCGGCGCACTTCGACTGCTTCGACGAAGCTGTCACCGATGACCGCCACGCGGTTCGTGCGCGCCAGGTCAAACTCCGGAAAATGCCAGGCGTAACGGTTGCGCACGGAGTTTCCGAAGCCTTCGCCACGCCAGTACACGCGACCCCACGGAACGTATTCCTTGGTATTCAATGCCGGCAACAGGCCAGCCCACCCCAGCACCTGCAAGAACGTCTCCATGAGCGCGAACGCGAACAACACCAGGGAGATTTTGAACTTCGCCCGTACCGGAAACCTCACCGCCGCCAGCCCGAAGAAGAACGTCGCGGCGACCAGCATCCAAAACGATTTGGACCGCACGACCGAGGCCCCCAGCGCTGAAAGATCCCACGCCACGAGGGCCGCCATCACTGCGAGAAGCGCGGCCAAAAGAAAGAAGAAGAACCGAAGGAGGCGGTTCACAGGCGCGCCCTGACCGGCGACGCGCCGGAATGCTCCTTGAGAAACAGCTCGTAGTCCTCCGGCGTGCCGAGACTGTGCATGGCGCCATCCGGCAGATGATGCGTGGCGATTTCCTGGCCAAGGAGGATCATCTCGTTGTACACCGGGCAAACAAAGAACTGCCCGTTCGTCGTCAGGCCCTTGAGCATCATCTTCTCAGCGGCGGCCATCAGGTCGGCGGCGCGGCGGAAGTAATAGATGCCTGCAGTGGCTTGTTTGCTGATGGGCCGCTTCTCGGCCACGGACATCACGCGTCCACGGTCATCCGTCTTCGCGAACGACCAGCGCGGATGCGTGGCGGTAAAAGTGAGAATGCAGCCGTCAATTTCCCGCTGCCGGCACGCGGAGTAAAACGAGGCCAATCCCCCGGCAATGAACTGGTCGCCATTGGCAACCAGCACCTCGTCGTCAGGCGCCACTTCATCCATGGCTAGTAACACCGAACAAAGCGCGCCGGCCGTCTCCTGTTCCAGCGCCAGCACCCGCGAGTCCGGGGCGATGAGCCGCAACATGTCCCCAAGGTAGAACTGCGTGACGTGCTCCTTCCGGCACACGAAGGTGAACCGCGCCGGCGACGGCGGGGCGAGGTTCTTCAGCACCACCTCGATCATCGACTCGTTGCCGATCTCCAGCAGCGGCTTCGGGAACGTGTAGCCGCGCTCCTGGAACCGCGACGCCTTGCCGGCCATGGGAATGATGACTTGCAACATACGCTTCAGCCCTCGGCGTCGATGGCGCGGCGGACCCGCGCGTAATCGACCTCGTTGAATCCGCTCACCTGGCACAACACGCCGCCCGCGCGTTTCGCCGCCTCGATGCCGTGCGGCGCGTCCTCGACAATCACCGCTTCCGCGGGCCGGACGCCCAGTCGGCCGCACGCGGCCAGGTACATTTCCGGGTCGGGCTTGGCCTGCGCCACGTCCTCGTTGCTGATCAGCACGTCAAACAACTCGATGATCCCGCTGCCGCGCAACATCAGCTCGACGCTGTCGCGCACGGAGTTCGAGCAGCAGGCCAGTTTGAAGCCGTCGCGCTTGAGTTGGTGGATCATGAACTCCTTCTCGAAGACGGGCGTGCAACGGCGCAGAATCTCCTCGCGCGTGTACTTCTGCTTGATCTTGTTCACCAGCGAATGCAACCCGCGCGGAAAACCCTTCTCCACCGAGAGCATCTCGAGCTTCTTGCGCGTGGGCAGGCCATTGTACGTGGTGAGATGTTCGTAGCGCGAGATTGTGTAGCCGAACAGACCGAGCGCGCGGTTTAACGCCTCGTAATGCCACTCCGTCGCGTCCACCAGGACGCCGTCGAGGTCGAATAGGACTGCCTTGATCTTCATCGCTTGGCCACCGACTGCGCGCGCGCGGCATCCGCCGGATCGCACAAGTACTTGTCTCCCTTCACGCACGGTAGCTTCACCACCACCGTCGTCACATCCGTCACCGCCTCGAAGTCGGTCGCTGCGCCTGCGGGGATGCGGATGATTTCCCCCTCGCGGACCTCCTCGCCGTTCATGCGCGCAAGTCCGGCCACCACCAGAGTGATTTCCGTCGCGACCTTGTGAACGTGCCGCGGCTCGTGCGCGCCGGCCTGGTACCGCTGCACCGCCACCTCCACGGCGTCGGTCGGGGCCAGGCTCGGGGAGAAGTTTCCCACGAACCAGCCCCGTGTGAACGCATCCAGCTTGTGTCGTTCGAGCGGCATTTGAATTCAGCGCGCAAAGTAACTGCGCGCTTCGAGCGCGAAGTCTGTGCAAACCCCGTCCACCTGCCAAGCGGCGAAATCCGCCCAACGCCGCAGCATGTCGGCGCGGCTGAACTCGTGGATTTCCGGCGAGATGACATGGAACAACCGGCCGGCGTCATGCACCCGCCGTACATCGTCCCCGGTGAGCCAGAGCGAATCGAACTCATCCGCCCACACCACCTCGGCGGGAATCGAGAGGCATTGGGCCATGGTCTCGCCCCGATCGCTCAACCGCGCCGCGAGGCGAACCCGTCCGCCGCCGGGCACCGCGCGCATCGCGCGCTGGGCCGCGCCGGGTGCGGCGGGTTCCAGCAGTTCCATGTCGAAGTAAAAGCACCGCGGCCCCAGCCGCCCCGAGTTCATCAATTCGACCAGTTCGCCTTCGTAGCCCAACTCTTTCACGTTCATCGCGATCTCAGCCTCCGGGAACTGCCGGAACAGCCTCGTGAATTCCTCCAGCGCATTGGCCGGGGTGCGCGGCGCGGGATCGTGGCTGATGTAGAACCTCCCGGCCCCGTCGCGCCGCAAATCGGTTTCCAGGCCGAACCCTTCGCGCAGCGCGTTCGCGCAGGCCTCGATTGAATTCTCCGCCACGGAACGCGGGCCGGTGAGGTTGGCGCGATGCGCGAGAATTAACGGAGGCGGAGGCGCGGGCATTTCGGAGGCGCAAATCACCAGAGGAAGGAGTCCTGCTCGGCCACGCGATTGGTGCCGCTCCACAGCGTCGCGCGCCAGGAGATCAGCTCGCCGAATTTCTTGTAGTCCTCGCCGCTGATGGTCAGGGCGGTCCAGGTGGAGAACCTCCCCGCGGTGACATTCTTCTCAATCACGCGTGATTGGGGAACGCGGCCGGCCATCCCGCGCGCCTCGACGCGCAGGACAAGGTTCTCCGTTCCTGCGGCACGCCATTGGATGTCGAACCTCAAGGCCGACCGGTTGGTGGCATTCTCGCGCAGTTTCATCTGGTACGCGTCGCGCTCAAACAGGCTCGGGCTGAGGGCGTCGCGCCCTTTCAGATCGAGAAAATGTGGCAGCACCTTGATGACTTTCGCCGGCCCGGCCTGGGTCGCGGCGGCAGCCAGCAGGATGCCGGCAAGGAGCAATCGTGGAAAACGCACGGCGGAGATTTAGGCAGAGGACCGTCGCATCGCAACGTGAATTCCGTGTTCCGTGATTTGCCCTTGGGCTGTTACAGAAGCTCTTGATGAACGGCCCCGGCCTACTTCAACTCCCGGAGCTTGATGTTCCGGAACCATGCCTCATCGCCGTGATCGGTCAGCATGATGTGGCCCTTGATCTTGGTTCCAAAGCCGGCTGCCTTCTTGAACTTGCTGTCCGCCACCGCCTTCAAAACCTCCTCGCCGCCCAATTCGTAGGCCAGCACCTTCGCCCCATTTAGCCAGTGCTCGACGTGGTTGCCCTTGATGAGGATTCGTGACGCATTCCACTGGCCAGGCTCTTTCAACGGCTTGTCCGCCGCTGGTGGCAGCACGTCGTAGAACGAGGCGGTCTTGCGTTTGGCCGCGGCGATGTCCTTGCCCGCCTTGTCGTCGATCATTTGATACTCGTGACCGGGACCGATGGTCCGCGCTTCGGTGACGAGATACTTCACGCCATTGTTGGCGCCGGGCGCGAGCCGCCATTCCCAGCTCAACTCGTAGTCCTCGAATTGCGCCTCCGTGATGATGTCGCCGCCCCGCACCTTGGGCAGCTTCTTGAGCAGGCCATCCTCGACCTTCCAGCCCTCACCCGGTGGAGTTGGTGTCTTCTTCCCGTACTGGCGCCAGCCCGTGAGATCCTTGCCGTTGAAGAGCAGCCGCCAACCCGCCGCCTGCTCCTCGGCGGAAAGGCTGTTGAGATCCGCGGCGGAAACCAGAGTGGCGAACGCAAGGCCAATTACGGCAAGTGTCTTTTTCATGATGTCGTGCGGCACATTAGCCCGCTCCCGGAGGGAAAGAGCAAACGGGAATTGAATCACCATGGAGCGCCCGTCATTCCTCAAACGCCATCTCCCGTCCGCGAATCTCGCGGAACTGCTGGCTGCGAACGATCGCCTCGAATGCCGCGCTCGCGTTGTAATCCTGCTTCTTGAGTTGCGCGCGCATTTCGTTGATCAGCGGCCCATCCGAAAGCTGCACTCCCCGGCCCAGCGCGTACCCAAGCAGCTTGCGGCAGAACTGCTTCACGAACGCCTCGCGCCGCGTGGTCAGCAGATACTGGCGCAGGCCGTCCATCCCGTCGATTGCCGAGCCGTCCAGCACCTTCGTCTTCACGTCAATCACCCGCCCGCCGAGGTCGCGCTCGCGCCGCCGGCCGATCGCATCGTAGGCCTCCAACGCATAGCCGTAGGGATCGATGCGCCGGTGGCAGCCGTAGCATTTCGGATCCGTGCTGTGTTTCTCGGTGAGCTGCCGCACCGTGAGCGTTTCCGTCGCCTCATCCTCGGGCAGGCGCGGCACTTCCCTGGGTGGGCGCGGCAATTTGTCGCCCAGCAGAACCTCGCAAAGCCAGTTGCCGCGCAGGATCGGGCTGGTGCGCGACGCTCCGGATTGCTTCGCCAGCGTTGTCGCTTGCGCGAGCACGCCGCCGCGCCCGAACTTCTTCACGCCGTCCACGCGCTGCCAGTCGTTGCTGCCCCTGAAATTCACCCCCGTGATTCCGTAATGCTCCGCCAGCCCGGCATTCAGGAACGTGTGATCCGCGTCCACGATGCCCAGCACCGATCCATCGTTCTGGAACAGGTCGGTGAAGAAGCGAATCGTTTCCTCATACATCGCGCCGCGCAGCCCGGCAAAAGTCGGGAAGTGGCGCTCGCTCTTCTCTCCCAGTTCGTCGAAGTCATAGACGTGCAGCCACGCGCAGGCGAACTCCGTGGCCAGCCGGCGCGTACGCGGATCCTTGAGCATCCTCCGGGTTTGCGCGACGAGCACGTTGGGATCGTGCAACTTTCCACTGGCAGCAACGGCGCGCAGTTCCGCGTCCGGCGCGGATGACCACAGGAAATAGCTCAGCCGCGTGGCCAGTTCCCAGTCGTTGACGGGGCCGGGTTTCCCGCCGGCGCCGGGCTTCTCCGCTCGATAGAGAAAAGCCGGTGCGACCATCGTGCGTGCGAGCACGAGTCGGACGGCCTGGTCGTGGGGAATGTCGTCGCCCCGCAGCTTCTTGTAGAGGCCGCGTAACTCGTCCCTCTCCGCGCCGGTGAGCGGGCGGCGATAGGCGCCTTCGGCGAACTTCAACGCGGCATCGAGTTGCGCCGGCTGCGTGTCCACGAGTCGCTGGCGGAAAGCGGCGGCGCGTTGCTTGATCGGCTCGCGCATCGGCTCAAAGACGCCCGGGTCGGCGTCCTGGGTCGCGTATTGCCAGAGTTGCTCGAAGACATCGACCATGCGCAGGTCATCCTCGGCGACGTAGTGCAATTCATCCCACAACCGGTCAAGCCGGGCCGCCTGCCTGTCGTCGAGCATGAGGCGGTTGTAGTGATCGTCCTCGCGGTACTCGAGCGTGAGCCCGAGGGGGGCCCGGACCACCTGCGCCCGGGCGCCCGGGAACG
>CAYQWK010000053.1:0-20551 GCA_964420805.1 uncultured Bifidobacteriaceae bacterium
GATTGAGCATCGTGCGAGCGGTGACGTCGAACGCCGCCACACCGAGTTGGTCACTTCGGCCGCGCACGAATACTCGATCAACGTCGGCGGATTCCGCGATCCGGAGATGCGCTGGGTGCGGATGAATCTCCAAGGCTCCGCTCCCGCCGACGGGCCGACCGGGCGCGGATACGGGGATGGAACCGACGTCGGACCGGGCATGCCGCCGGCGCGCGCGGTGTTTCGCTGGGGAAGAAACGTCGCCCAAGGCCGCGCTTACAATCTTGCGGGTCGCCAGAGCGTGCGGAACCCGGACGCGGGACGTGATCTCACCGACTGCATCGTTGCGCCGCCGGATGAATACGTGTCCGAGAAATACATGCCGACCAGCGTGATCTTCGAGAAGGACACGGCGGCAACGGCAACCATTGACCTCGGCACCGGGCAAACGGTGGCCGCGGTGCGTGTTCACGCGGGCCAGGAACCGGGCTTCCAACTCGCGTTCCCCGCGAACATCACCGTCGAGGCATCGGGTGATGGCGTCAGCTTCACCCGCGTGGGAGCGGCGGAGCACAATCAGGTCTTTGATCCGCCGGCCGACTTCGCGCCGTGGGAGCATGACGATTCGCCGCGCTACGCCGCGCTGCCGGCGGGAGGGCGTCTGGCCTTTGCGTATCGTGTGGTTTTCCCGCAGTCCGTCACGGCGCGTTTTCTGCGCGTGACCTGCGAGGCACAAACGGGTTGGGGAATGTTGCTCTCGGAAATCCAGGCCTTCGATCGCGTGACTGTGCAGACGAACGTCCCGCCATTGGTTTTCCTGCCACCGCTGGCGAAAGGCCCGCCCCGATGAACACCGCCGCCGCCGAACCTGCTTCTCAACCTGCCGCGCGACTGGTGTCACTCGACGCATTCCGTGGCGCGACCATGCTGTTGATGGCCTCGGCGGGCCTCGGCTTTCCGGAAGTGGCGAAGCATTTCCCGGATAGCGCCGTCTGGCAGTTCCTCGGCCGGCAAACGGACCATGTGACATGGGCCGGCTGCGCGTCGTGGGACCTGATCCAGCCGGCGTTCATGTTCATGGTTGGCGTGGCGCTGCCGTTTTCATTGGCGAACCGGCAGGCGCGCGGGCAGACATTTGGCCCCCTGTTTGGACACGCGCTTTTGCGCAGCGCGCTGCTGGTGGTGCTGGCCGTCTTCCTCACCTCCGCCTGGAGCAAGCGCACCGACTGGATTTTCACCAACGTGCTGGCGCAGATCGGCCTTGGGTATCCATTCCTGTTCCTGATCGCTTTCACGAGGCCGCGCACGGTCTGGATTGCGGCGTTCGCGGTGCTGGCTGCGTATTGGCTGGCCTTTGCTTTGCATCCGCCGCCGCCGGACGGCTTCGATTGGAAGTCCGTTGGCGTGCCCGCAACGTGGCCGCATCTGGCGGGCTTTTCCGCGCACTGGGACAAGAACCACAATTTCGCCGCCGCGTTCGATGTGTGGTTCCTGAACTTGTTTCCCCGCGCCGCGCCTTTCACCCACAACGCCGGCGGGTACCAGACCCTGAACTTCGTGCCCTCGCTGGCGACGATGATCTTCGGCTTGATCGCGGGCCGCTGGCTGCGTTCTGAACTGCCGCTTCCGGAAAGGATCAAGCGGTTGGTCATCACCGGGCTTGCCCTGGTTCTGGTCGGCAAGGCCCTTGACGTGGCCGGCCTGTGTCCGCTGGTGAAGCGCATCTGGACGCCGGCGTGGGCACTTTTTAGCGCCGGCTGGGTGATGTTGATTCTGGCGGTATTCGTGGCCGCGGTGGACTGGCGCGGATGGAAGCGCTGGACCTCTCCGCTCGTGGTCGTGGGGATGAACTCGATCGCCATCTACTGTCTGTTCCAATTGAGCAGCGGTTTCATCCGGCAGCAGGCGCGGACGCATCTCGGGACCGGCTTTTTCACGGCGTTCGGCGATCCGTTCGTTCCGGTGCTGGAACGTGGCATTACGCTGGCCGTCCTGTGGCTGGTCTTGTTCTGGATGTTTCGCCGCAGGATTTTTCTCCGCATCTAGCGGGCATTGAACAAGGGCGCGTTCGCCGCGTCTGTGGAAGCGGAACGACCAAGAAGATGATCTCGAACTGGCACAAGATTGCGTGCGGACTGCTGGCGCTGCTCGCCGGGCTTCCCGCGGCGTCCGCCGCGAAGGCGCAAAGGGAAACCGCCCCGGCGGCTCCGAAGAAGACCTGGGCGGGCGACGCGCTGTTCGCCACAAACGCCCCAATCCGCACTTTCAAAATCGACATATCGAGCAACGAGCTTGCGGCCTTGCAACGTGACCAGCGTGCCTACGTGCGCGGCACGATCACCGAGGGAACGAACGTCGTGCGCGACACGGGCCTGCACCTCAAGGGCAACGGGAGTTTCCGGCCGTTGCACGAGAAGCCGAGTTTCGTGGTGAACTTCGACCGCTACGTGCCGGATCAAAAATACCTCGGCCTCGAGAAGATCATGCTCAACAACTCCAGCCAGGACGGGACGTTCCTGGCGGAGATGATCGCCGGGATGATGTTCCGCGACGCGAACGTGCCGTGCCCGCGGGTCACGCATTCGCGCGTGATGCTGAACGGCCGGGACCTCGGCGTGTATGTGACCGTGGAGGCTGAGAACAAGGACTTCCTCAAACACTGGTTCCGCAACAACAGCGGCAGCCTTTACGAGAACTACGTGCAGGACATCGACCAGCGGATGGACCAGGACAACGGCGACGACACTTCGCAGCGCGACGTTCAGGCGCTGGCCGCGGTGATGAAGATGACCAACGTGGTCGAGCGCTGGGCGCGGATACGGCAGGTGCTCGACGTGGATCGCTACGTCTCGCACCTGGTCTGTGAGATCTTCACCTCGCACACCGACGGCTATGCGATGAACCGGAACAACTATCGCATTTACCACAACCCGGACGACGGCCGGTTCACCTTCATCGCGCACGGGCTGGATTGGGGATATGCGAACACCGGCGTTTCCATCCGGCCGCCGCTGGCCAGCCTGGTCACGGGCGCCTTGCTTACCACGCCGCAAGGGCGGGACATGTTTCGCCAGCGGCTAGGCGCGCTGTACACGAACATCTTCAACCTCGAGGTCGTGACCAACCGGGTGAACTGCGCGGTGGCCCGCCTGCTCGCCCAGGCTCGCAACCAGAACGAGACGAATGAATTCCGCCGTTGGGGCAATGAGATGAACGGCCGGCTTATGGCGCGGCACCAGAACATCCGTTTCCAACTCGACCAACCGGAGCCGCAACCGCTCGCCTTTGATCCGCAGGGTGTTGCGCGGTTGATGGGCTGGGCGAAGAAGGCCGACGGCGGCGAGCCGCTGCACGAGGAAACGAAGGACGGCACCCGCCGCGTGTTGCGCATTCGGGCCGGCAACGGCGCGACCGTGGCCTCTTGGCGGACCACGGTGCTGCTCAAACCCGGCAAGTATTCGTTCGAGGGCGAGGTCCGCGGCGCGGGCATCGAGCCGAACCCCAACGAGACCGGTCTCGGCGCCGGATTGCGCATCTCCGGCGACAAACGCCAGAACAAGGTGGTGGGCACGGCGGACTGGGCGCGGTTGAGCCACGACATTGCGCTGGAAGGCGCGGAGCGCGAGGTGGTGCTGGTCTGCGAACTGCGCGCGGGCAAGGGTGAGGCGTGGTTCGACCTCGATTCGTTGCGGCTCGTGAGAAAATAGGGACCTGACGCTTGAGGCGTGACGCGGGTTCGCGGTGGGGCTTGACCGGTCAAAACTCGCTCAACGCCTGGTCCACGAATTGTCCGAGGTGCTGGAGCAGCGCGGTGTCGCTGGCCACGAGCGTGGCCCCCGACTTGATCGCGGCATCAAGGACCGCTTGTTCGTTCTCCGCGGTGAAGGCAATGACCGGGATGTGCCGGGTGGCCTCGTCGGCGCGCAGGGCGGCAATCGCCCCGGCGACGTCGCCACGCGTGGCGAGCAGGTCGGCGAAAACCAGGAGCGGTTTTTGCGCTGCGGCAGCAGCCACCAGGTCTGCGCTGGCCGAGATGATCTCGACACGCCAGCCGGTGTCCCGCAACCGGTTCGCCAGTTGGGAACCGGGGAGGAGTTTCTCGTAAAGAAGCAAGGCCAGCGGCTGCGTCATGTGCGCGTGGACAGTGGGACAGGCTCCTGTGATTTGCAAAAATTTTCCGGTGACGTGGTGTCGTCGGCCGCCCACGCTGGGCGGGTGAAATTTCTGCTGCGCGCTGCTTTGATCGGCCTGCTGCCGCTGACCGCGCTGGCCGCTGACCGGGAGGTGGATATTCGTGTGGATTTTCGCCGGACCAACGGCGTGATCCGACCGTTGCACGGCATTAACAAAGGGCCGCTGGTTGCCGGCGGAATCATTGATGTGACCGCGGGCCAACGCGAGTTGAAGCCGCCGCTGAACCGCCTGCACGACTGCCGCTGGCCGAACCCGGACGTGGTGGACATTCACACGCTGTTTCCCGACTTCAACGCGGACCCGGACCGGGCGGAGAGCTACGCCTTCGAGGCCACGGATGAATACATCGCGTGCGTGCTGGCGACGGGCGCGCAGGTTGTCTATCGACTCGGTGAGAGCATCGAGCACACGAAAGTTAAGCGTTGGGTGCATCCGCCGCGCGACATCGAGAAGTGGGCGCGCGTCTGCGCCGGCGTGGTGCGGCATTACAACGAAGGCTGGGCCAACGGCGCGCGGCACGGGATCCGGTATTGGGAAATCTGGAACGAGCCGGAGAACCGTCCAGCGTGCTGGACTGGGAGCGACGAGGATTTTTTTCGGTTGTATGCCGCGGCGTCGCGCGCGGTAAAGGCCGTGGACGCCACGCTCAAGGTCGGCGGGGCGTCGTTCGGATACAGCGGCAAGTTCGAGCGTGGCGTGTTCAAACCCTCTGAGTTCGTCACCAACTTCCTCGCCCGCTGCCGTCGCGATGCGTTGCCGTTGGATTTCTTCTCGTGGCATTGCTACACCGATGACCCGGCGGAGTTGACGCGCCGGACGCGGGCAATTCGCGCGTTGCTTGATTCGCACGGCTTCGCCAGGACCGAGAACCACTTGAACGAATGGAACTACCTGCCAGGAAATTCCTGGCACGGGCTGTCGCCCAAGGCGGCGCCCGAGATGCGCGAGAAATTTTACCAGGAAATGGCCGGGCCGGCTGGCGCGGCGTTCCTGACGGTGGCGTTGATCGAATTGCAGGACGCACCGTTGGACGTGGGCAACTTCTACCATGCGGAGACCGGGCCTTTTGGAACCTTCACCGAGAACGGTGTGCCGATGAAGAATTTCCATTCGCTCAAGGCGTTCGCCGCGATGATGGAAACTCCGCGGCGCGTGTCCGCGACCGGCGGCGCGGAAGGGCGCCTGGCCGTGCTCGCCGGATTGGACGCAGAGGGCCGGCGCGCGCAGGTGCTGGTGAGCCATTATTCGGGCGGTCCAGCCCGCGTGCGGTTGGCGCTGGGCGAGTTGCCATGGACCGGTGAATCCGTGTGCGAAGTGCGGTTGGTCAATGCGACGTGGAATGGAACGCCCCGCGAATGGAGCGCTACCGGCGGCGTGGTGTTGCTCGACCTGCCCGCGCCGGCGGTGGCGTTGGTGTCCCTGCGCCCGGCTGCGAAGTGACACGAATGCGCGCCGGACGGTTCGCGTCAGAGCAAAAGCCGGTGGAAGAATGGCAGCCGGAGAGGCGTGGGTGGGGCAGTCCGGGATTGACCCGGATGGTACGCTCACGCAGGCTGCGCGCTCACAGGCCCAACAGAAAATTGAATTGTATGGATCAAAACCAAACACCAAAGACCGGCGACAACCGCCGGAGTTTCATCAAGAAAACTGCTGCCGCCGGCGCTGTCGTCGCGGCGACAGGCATTCTCAAGACGCCCGTTTACGGGCAAAACACGGCTCCGTCCACCGGCCGGGTGATCGGCGCCAATGACCGCATTACGGTTGCTGTGATCGGTGTCGGGTTCGGCATCGGCAAGAACCACCTTGAAGGCATCCACAAGAACGCCGCCGCAAACAACGTAGTGGTCGCGGGCGCGTCGGACCTTTTCAGCAAGCGCCGCGATTTTGCCAAGGAGAAGGCCGGCATTACGGACGACAAATATGTCCAGAAGGATTATCGGAAGATTCTCGAGTTGAAGGACATCGACGCCGTGCTGGTTGCCACGCACGACGTGTGGCACGCGCGCATCACCTGCGAGGCGATGGAGGCCGGCAAGCATGTGTATTGCGAGAAGCCGATGACCCGCTATCTGGATGAGGGCTTCAAGGTTTATGACTGCGTCAAGAAGACCGGCAAGGTCTTTCAAGTTGGCTCACAGGGTTGTTCGGCCGCCGGCTGGCACCGCGCGGCGGAGATCATTCGCGCCGGCACGGTCGGCCAGCTCGTCTGGAGTGACGGCTCGTATTGCCGCAACAACCCGAAGGGCGAGTGGAATTACCCTATCGAGAAGGAGTCAACTCCCGACAATATCGATTGGGAGACGTGGCTGGGCCAGGTGAAGAAGCGCATTCCGTTCAACCCCGACCATTTCCATCGCTGGCGTAAATATTACCCGTATTGCGGCGGCCTTCTGGGTGACCTCATGCCACACCGGTTGCATCCGCTCATGCTCGCGTCCGGCAACCCCGAGTTCCCGAAGCGCGTCACCAGCATCGGCACCATCCCGGTGCAGACGGACAAGAAGACGCCGGACACGCCCTTGCGCGACGTGCCCGAGCATGTCCAACTCGCCGCCGAGTTCCCGAGCGGCCACATGCTCACGGCCACGTGCAGCACGGTGAACGCGAAGGGCCCGTCCTTTACCATCCATTGCCACAAGGCGACGTTCGACGTGGCCGACCAGGGCCAGAGCTTCAATGTTCTTCCGGAGCGCGACTTCGCCGAGGAGTTCGACCAGATCTCCGAGAAGGGCCTCCAGCATGAGGACATCCGCGTGCATGAGAAGAACTGGTTCGATTGCATCCGCTCCGGCAAGACGCCCAACGGCAACATCGACCTCGCCATCCGCGTGCAGACGGTCATCTCGCTGGCCGAAATGTCCGAGCGCCTGAAGATGGTGTGCTTCTTCGATGAAAAGACCCGCAAGGTCATGGACGGTGCTGGCAAGGAAATCCCGGCCATCACCTACGGCACGCTGCCGTTGTCGTAAGACTTTGGTTGTGTTCATACGGGCGGCGGCTGGAAACAGCCGCCGCTTTTTGTTTGCCCGCATTCCCAGCACCAGATGACTTCCGCGCCCAAGCCCGTTCTCGTCGCGCGCCACGCCATGGCGACGCGCTTCGAGGTTGTCCTGCACGGTTCGGACGTGCCCGGTTTGCGTGCTGCCGCCGAGGAGGCGCTGGGCGAAATCGAGCGCCTTGAAGCCCAACTCAGCCTTTACCGCCCGTCCTCCGAAATCGCGCAGATCAACGCCCGTGCCCATGCCGAACCGGTGCGCGTCACACCCGCCGTGTTTCACCTGCTCGAACATGCGCGGCGGCTCTCACGGGAAACCGGTGGCGCATTTGACATCACTGTCGCACCGCTGGTCCGTTGCTGGGGGTTCATGGGCGGTACCGGTGCGATGCCCGACCTGGAGGCAGTGGCCGAGGCGCGCGGACTTGTCGGCATGGACCGGATTGAATTGAACGCGGCGGACTACACCGTTCGTTTCAACCGCCGTGGCGTGATGATCGACCTCGGCGCCATTGGCAAGGGCTACGCCATTGACCGCGCCGCCTGGGTGCTGCGCGAGGCCGGCGTCACCAGCGCCCTCATTCATGGCGGCACTAGCAGCAGCTTCGCCATCGGCCGACCGCCGGACGCGGAGCGGTGGAAGCTGGCCATCGCCTCGCCTTCGTCAGATCCCGCCGCGCGGCCTCTGGCGGTGGTGGAAATGGCGGATGAATCGCTTTCCGTTTCCGCGGTATGGGGGCGCTCGTTTCAAGCGGGCGAACGGACTTTCGGCCACGTGATCGATCCGCGCACCGGAACGCCTTCTGAAAAGGCGCTCCTCACAGCAGCCGTTCTTCCTTCCGCCACCGAGGGCGACGCGCTGACCACAGCCATGCTCACGAACCCAGCGTTGATGCCGGCGCTAGTGGACGCGCGGCCCGGGATGCGGGCTTTGGTTCTCGCCGGTTCGGGCGCCGCGCTGGAGATTCACACCCGCGGAATCACCGTGCCTGCTCTGCCTGCCACTTGAAGAACAGGCTGTGTCACCGCGTCAGCCCACGGATGAATTTCCGCCCCCTTGTCTGGCTGTTGTTTCTGCTTTGCGGCGTCCGCCTTCCCGCTGCGGCGGTCGCGTTGTTCGACAGGAAATCTTTCGCGGGATGGGAGGGTGAGACGAATTCCGTTTGGCGGATTCGGGACGGCGTGATCGTTGGCGGATCGCTGGACGGAAACCCGCGCAACGAGTTCCTCGCCAGCACCGGCAGTTTCAAAAACTTCCGTCTGCGTCTCGAATACAAGCTCGTCGGCACACAAGGCTTTGTGAATGGCGGCGTGCAGATTCGCAGCAAACGGATCAAGAACCCTCCCAACGAAATGTCTGGCTATCAGGCGGACATCGGCGCGGGTTACTCCGGCTGCCTTTACGACGAGTCGCGCCGGAACAAGGTGCTGGTCATGGCGGACACCAATCTCATCGCGCGCCTTGAGAAACGCGGTGATTGGAACCATTACGAGATCACCGCGCGCGGAGCTGAAATCCAGCTCGCGTTGAACGGACAGCGTACCGCCTCTTGGGTTGAGAAAGTTCCGGGCATCGAGGACTCGGGCTTAATCGCCCTTCAGATTCACGGCAACTGCAAGGCAGAGATTTCCTTCCGAAACATTGCGATCGAGCAATTGCCGTCCCCGACCGTGCCGACGGAAAGCGACATTCTCGGCCGATTCGGCACGGGGCAGCCCGGCGTGTCCATTACGCCGTTCCCCGGCGGCCGGTTCGCGCCGGGCAACGACGAGATCATCGTGCTGGTGGGCCAGGAAAACTTTGTGCGGGATCAGAAGGCGGGCGAGATCGAGGCGCAGTTGGTGTCCGCCTACGCGGCGAACCCGCCGCGGATTCGTTCCATGGCCTGGGAGGCGGACACGGTTTATGAGCAATGGCGCGACTTGAATTTCGGTTCGTGGACGCGGCAACTCGAAACGGCAGGCGCGACCATCGTCATGGCGCAGTTCGGGCAGATGGAGGCGCTGGATGGTGCGGGCCGGTTGCCGGAGTTTGTGGCCGCGTACCACCGGTTGCTCGATCAGTTTGCCCCGCGCACGAGGCGGCTGGTCCTGGTCTCGCCGATGCCCTTCGAGAAGCCGCTGGCCTCGCACGCGCCGGATTTGTCGCGGCGCAACGCGGACGTGCGGGCTTACGCCAACGCGGTGCGCGACCTCGCGAAACAGCGCGGCGCGGTCTTCGTGGATGTGTTCACGCCGCTGGCGGCGCGAAAGGGCGGGCGTCTGACCGAGGATGGAATTCACCTCACGGAATCCGGCCTGCGCGAGGTGGCCGCCGTCATCGCCCGGCAGCTCGGCGCGGAGGAGAACATGTCGGCCGGCCTCGGTCCGTTGCGCGAGGCCATCGTCGAGAAGAACCGCCTTTGGTTCGACTGCTGGCGTCCGGCCAACTGGTCATTTGTGTACGGCGACCGCGTGTCGCAGGTGTACGCGAAGGCCTCCGGGACGGAGCCATCCTTGAAGGAGGCGTTCGAGAAACATCGTCCGCTCGTGGAAGCGGCGGACAAACGCATTCGCGCGCTCGCCAACGGAACGCCTGAAGTTGTGCGGCCCGAAGCGCTGGATTTAACCGTGATGGCGACGAATGAATCCAAGGGCCTTACGCCCGAGGAACAACTTGCCACCTTCACGCTGGCGCCGGGCTACGAAGTCAATCTGTTCGCTTCCGAACGCGATGGTGTGGTCAAGCCGACGCAATTCTCGTGGGATGAGAAAGGCCGGCTTTACGTGGCCTGCTCGCCGACCTACCCGCAATCCCGCGCCAGCGCCAAACCGGCGGATTACATCCTCGTGCTGGAGGACTCGAACGGCGACGGCAAGGCGGACAAGTCGTGGAAGTTCGCCGAGGGCCTGACAATGGTGCAAGGCGTCGAGCCGGGCGAGGGTGGCGTGTTCGTGTGCGACTTCGACCAGATTCTCCATTTTCGCGACACGGACGGTGATGGCAGGGCCGACGTGCGGCGCTTGGTCTTCAGCGGGTTCGGCATTGGCGACACGCACCAACTCGTGAACTCGATCACGCACGGACCGGACGGCAGCCTGTGGTTTTCGCAGGGTCTGCACGCCTTTTCGCGCGTCGAGACACCGTGGGGCGTGGCCCGCCTGGACCGCGCGGCGGTGTGGCGCATGCGTCCGCGGCAGTTGCGGCTTGATGGGTTCTTCGGCGGCGGAATGGCCGGCGCGAATTGCTGGGGTGTGGCGTTCGATGATTTCGGCCAGGTGTTCCACAAGTCCGGCGACCGGCCGCATGGTTACTGGACGGTGCCCGGCATGGTGCGCGGCGCCAGTCCGGGCGGCAGCGGTTCGGCCACGGATGCGAACGTGTCGTACGCGAATTCCCCGGAGCAATACCACTCTGTCGGCCCGCTGTTCGACACCTCGCCGAAGACCACCGCGCTCGAAATCATCGGCACGCGCGCGATGCCGGACGACATTCAGGGCTGTGCGTTGATTGGCGGGTACTTTGGCGCGGTGGTTGAGTTGCATCGCTTCCACGATGCCGGCTCGGGGTTCAAGACGACTCAACTGCCGAAGCTGATGAAATCGACCAACAGCTCGTTCCGGCCGGTGGACGTGACCGTGGGGCCGGACGGCGCGATCTACCTCGCGGACTGGTTTAATCCGATGATCGGCCATTACCAGACCAGCTACGCCGATCCGCGCCGCGACAAGACGCGCGGCCGTATTTGGCGCATCACTGCGCAGGGTCGGCCCGCAGTGAAACAACCGAATCTCGCCGCGATGAGGCCCGCCGCGTTGTTGGAACAACTGCGTTCGCCCGAACGCTGGACGCGCCAGCAGGCCAAGCGGTTGCTGTTCGACGCGCCGTCTGCGGACGTGTTGCCGGCGGCGGATTCATTTGTCGCCAGGCTCGCCCCCGCCGCGCCGGGTTACGAATCGTTGTTGCTGGAGGCGGTCGGCGTGTTTGAGGCGCATGAGGCGGCGCGGCCGGAATTGTTGCGAAAGCTGCTCGCCGCGAAGGATCCGCGCGTGCGCGCTTACGGGGCGAGAGCCGCCGGGAATTGGGCGGAGCAAACGCCGGAAGCGCTGGCGATGCTCCGCGCCGCCGTGCGCGACGAGCATCCACGCGTGCGTCTGGAATCCGTGGTCGCGGCGACCAGCGTGGCAAGGCCCGATGCGGTGGAGGTGGTCGCGGCGGCTGTGGATGCGCCGCGTGATCCGTTCCTTGACTACGCGATTCGCGCGAGCGCGCGTGCCATGCAGCCGCGCTGGGCCGGGCCGTTCGCGGCGAACAAGTTGTCCCTGGCCAGCGCGGCGCAAACGGATTATCTGCGCAAGCTGCTTGGCACGCCGCGCAAGGCGCCGTCGCCCGGACAAGAATTGTACGAGATGGCCTGCCTGCCGTGTCACCAACCGGAGGGCAGGGGACTGCCGGGTGTTTATCCTCCGCTGGCCGGTAGCGAATGGTTGCGCGGCGACACGTCGCGCCTGATCAAGATTCTGCTGCACGGGCTTTCCGGCCCGGTCACGGTCGCGGGCGAAACGTATGGACACCGGCCGGAGTCGATCGCCATGCCGTCGCTTGGTGGCCTGACGGACGAGCAGATCGCGGACGTGTTGAGTTTCGTGCGGGACGAGTTCGGCGGCAAATCGGGTGCGGTCTCGCCGGGCGAAGTCAGCAAGGTTAGAGCTGCTCATCCCAACCGCGAGACACCGTGGACGGCGGGCGAGTTGGAGCGGAACTGAATCGTTCCGACTTTGGTTTCGCGCCGGGTCCGGGCTGTATTTCAAGTCGGCTCGCCTTATTCTCCCTGCGATGAATGTCGTGGAAACGACCGATTTCTCCGTGCGTGGGATGACGTGTCAGAATTGCGCGCGTCATGTGCGCGAGGCGTTGCAGGCCGTGCCCGGCGTGGTCCAGGCGTCGGTTCAACTGGATGCGGGGCGCGTGACGGTGCATTGGCGTGCGGACGCGCCACGGGACGTCGGTGCCATCTTGCAAGCCGTGACCGCGGCGGGGTTCACGGCCAGCGCGATGGATCCGGGTGCTTCTGTGCCTCCCAGGCGCGTGGGAATTTCCAGCGGCTGGAGCCTGAATCTCGCTCTGGGTGTGCCGGTAACCGCCGTGTTGATGCTCGGCGAATGGGCGTTCGGGCTTGGGATGACGCGGTGGTTTCAATGGCTGGCCTTCGCGCTGGCGGCACTGGTGCAGTTGATTTGCGGTGCGCGGTTTTATGTCGGGGCCTGGCGGCAGGCGAGGGCAGGCCGGTCCAACATGGACACACTGGTGGCGCTCGGCTCGACCACGGCGTTCGCCTACAGCCTTTGGGCGCTGGCACATGGCGCGCATGTTTATTTCATGGAGGCCGCAGCCATCATCACGTTGATCAGTGCCGGGCATTGGCTGGAGTCGCGCATGAGCGAACGGGCGGCGGGGTCGATGAAGAAATTGTTGGACCTCGCCCCGACCGAGGCGCGCCGGAAGAGAACCGACGGGTCTGAGGAAACGGTGCCCGTGAGCGCATTGCGAAGCGGGGATTTGGTGGTGCTCCGTCCTGGTGATCGTGTGCCAACCGACGGCGCGGTGATCGAAGGCGCTTCGAGCGTGGATGAATCCATGCTGACGGGCGAATCGCTGCCGGTGGACAAGGCGGCGGGAGCGCCGGTTTATGGCGGCACCTTGAATGTGAACTCCATCCTCACCGTGCGCGTGACTGCGACCGGCGCGGCAACGGCGCTGGCGCAAATCATCGCCGCCGTCGAGCGAGCCCAGAACAGCCGGGCCGGCATCCAGCGCCTCGGCGACCGCGTGAGCAACGTGTTTGTGCCCGTGGTGGTGCTGGTCGCGCTGGCGGCGGGCTTGTGGTGGGGCCTTGCGCCGCATGCCGCTGCGACCACGGCGGAATGGCTTTCGCGTTTTCTCTGGCCGGTGCATTTGCACGAGGCCGCGCTGGCGCTCGCGTTCGTTCACGCGGCGGCGGTGCTCATCATCGCCTGTCCGTGCGCGATTGGCCTGGCCACGCCGGCGGCTATCATGGCCGGAACCAACGCGGCGGCGGAACGCGGCATTCTGATCCGCGACGGAATTGCCCTGGAGAAGGCAGGGACGATCACGGCGGTGGTGTTCGACAAGACCGGCACATTGACCGCCGGCAAACCGGCGGTGACGCGGCATGAGGTTTTCACCAACACGACCGACGCGCTGGCAACCGCCGGGGAACTGGCGCGGCATTCCAATCATCCGTTGAGCCGCGCCATCGCGACGTGGCAGCAACCGGGCGTGGCATTTCCGGCAAACCCGGAGGGTGGATCGTCCGGCCCTGAGATCGCGTTGCCGGGAAAGCCGGCGGGGATTTCCTTCGCGCCGCGCGGCCTCGGATTTCGCCCGGTTGGCGGCGCTCCGTGGAAGCCGCTCGCGCGCTTTTCGCCGCCGGAGTGGCAGGAAATCGGTGGTGCGGGTGTGCAGGCGCGAATGCATGGGCGCTTGGCTCGGCTCGGCTCGGTGCGCTGGCTGGAGGAGTCCGGCGTGGCGGTCGAGCCTGGCCGGGGGTTCATCGCGGACGCGACCAGGAGCGGCGCGACGGTGGTGGGCCTGGCGTTCGATGCGGAACTGGCCGCGTTGTTCGCATTGCAAGACACGGTCAAGGACGGAGCGGCGGACGTGGTGAAGACGCTCGTGGCCCAGGGTTTGGCCGTGCATCTCATCACCGGCGACCACCGGAGCACCGCCGAAGCCGTTGCGGCGACTTTGGGAATCCCGGCGGTGAACGTTGCTGCGGAGGTCCGGCCCGCGCGGAAGGCGGAACTGGTAAAGGAACTTCAGGCGCGCGGAATGAAGGTGGCCTTCGTTGGGGACGGCATCAACGACGCGCCAGCTCTGGAACAGGCGGACCTGGGCATCGCGGTGGCGCGGGCCAGCGACGTGGCGCGGATGGCCGCCGACATCGTACTTCTGAAATCGGACGTGCAGGCCATTCCGGAGGGCCTTGGGCTGGCGCGGGCGACCTTGCGCACTATCCGGCAGAATCTCTTCTGGGCCTTCTTCTACAACGCGGCGGCGATCCCGCTCGCGGCGATGGGTTTTCTCAGCCCGGTCTTGTGCGCGCTGGCCATGGGTTTGAGCGACGTGGTGGTGATTGGAAACGCGCTGCGGTTACGGGGGCGGGGCAAACGCGAATTGTGAGGCTCTGAACCCGAAATCTGAAACGGAAGAAGCGCTGACGCGCGATCATCGATGCAGAACATTGCGGTGGGATTCCGCCCGGTGCGATGCACGCTACGTGAAAGGGCTTCAGGGTGCGTCGGGTTCGGAGACGGGCGGGCGAGAAGGCGGGCGATTGCCGCGGTCGCCACGATCGCGATCACGGTCGCGGTCGCGGTCCGGTCCCCGACGGTCGCCGCCGTACGGCGAACGCATGCGGGGACCGTCGCCCATTTCGCCGGGACGGAATTGGTGCCGCATCAGTTGCTCGAAGCGTTCGCGCTGGTCGGGGCGAAGCTCGGCCTTGACCTTTTCGCGGACCTCGGCGAGCTCGGCGCGGGTCTCCGGCTCGATGAGGTCCATGAGAATCTTCATGCGCTCTCGGCTCTCGGCGAAGATGCGGCCGAGCTTTGCGGTTTGTTCCGGGGTGAGGTTCAGGTCGCGCTTCATGCGTTCGAGGAAGCGATCCTGAACGATCATGGGGCTGGGCGGCCCGGCGGGTGCGGGGGTGACGGGCGCGGGAGGCTGGTTGTTCTTAACCAGTAATCCGCCGGTCATGGCACCGGCGGCAAAGATGACGAGCGTCGCGAGGATGACTTTCCAGATTTTCACCAGGCTTCATTGGGGCTGGCGCTGGCGAAGACTGCGGTCTCGAACTCCTGGGAAAACTCGCCGGAAGTCGGCCGTTGCTGGGTCCAGAGGGTCCACACGGCGCACAGCACGACCATGGCAACGCAGGGTGCGGCCGCACGCCAAAGGGCGCGGCTCCATAGCGTCCAGACATCCGTGACCTCGACGCGGGCGGCGGCGAGACGGGCCATGATGCGTTTCTCAAAGGCATACGGCACGCGCTCGTCCGGGGCGACGCTCCGGGCTGCGGCGATCAGGCGGTTGTGCAGGTTCGCGAGGTTCATGTCAGCGGTTTGAGCAGACGAGTCGTTCACAAACGCGGTTACAGGTACTTGTCCCGCGCCACGCGCGCGAGACACTTTTTCATTTCGGCTCTGGCCCGGAAGGCCCGGACCTTCACCAGCGGAATAGACCACCCGGTCAGTTCCGAAATCTCCTTCACTGTCTTGTCCTCAATCTCGAGGAGTTGGATGACCAGCCGCGCGGGCGGCGACAACATGCCGAGAAGCCGCTCGACAAGCTGGCGCGCGGCGACCGAGTCCTCGGTCTTGCCCTCCGGTGCCACGGCCACGCGCTCGATCCAGTCGTTTTCCTCGGTGGTCAGCTCGGTGAAGGTGTTTTCCCGGTTCCGTTGGTGGTCGCGCAGGAAGTCGTAGCAGGTGCGTACGGCCAGACGCATGAGCCAGTGCTCGAACGGCGCGTCACCGCGGAAGCTGGCGAGCTTGTGGTAGGCCTTGGACCAGATTTCCTGAACGATGTCGTCGATCTCGTCATCGCGCCGGGCGTAACGCCGCGCGGTGGCGAAGAGGCGTGGCGAGTATTTGACCACCAGCGGTTCGAAGCTGGTCATGTCGCCCTTGAGCACCCGGGCGATCAACACCTCATCAGCCGGTTGCGGCGCGGGAAGGTCTGGTTGCTCTGCGGAGGCCACGGTTTCAACAGGGGCGGTGGCGGGGCGTGATCGCCGTGGCGGAGGTGCGCGGGGCAGGGCTCGCGGAACAAAGGGCCGGCGTCGCGGTCCGCGGCGTCATTTGGATTCGCCCCTGGTCGGGCTGGACGGTTCGGAGGTCTTGGGGCGCTGGGCCTTGTCGCGCTGGTCGAAACGCTTCTTCAACTGGTCACAGCGTTCGAGTTCACGCACTTCATTGGTGGAGATGCAGTTGTTGGTCTGCTTTTGCCGGAGTTCCGTGAGGCGCTTGTCGAGACGGTCCATGATCTCCTTCCGTTTCGCCTCGCGTTCCTCGGTGGAAAGCTTGTTCCAGTTCTCGCGCCGCTTTTCCCACTCTTTCATCCGGGCTTCGCGCTCGGCGGCCGGGAGTTTCTTCCCATCGTCGCGGTTGCGCGGCGGCTCGTTGGTGCCATCTGCCAGGGCCGGCAATGTGCAGCCCAGCAACAAGGCCAGGAGGGCCGCGGCGAACGGACGCTTTGGTGGTGTCGCTTTCATGCGGAGCGAGACGGGTCTCGAATGGGCAGGTTACGCGTGGGTTTCGCCGCCGTTGCGAACGATGCCGAAGGTCTGGTCGAAGACGGTGGAAAACTCCGCCAGCAGCGCATTGATCTTGGGCGGTTGCTGGGCGAACCGGGAGGAGCGGGCCTGCACCTCGGCGGGGTTGGACCGCACGAGCCTGCTCATTTCCAGCAATGGAAGGAGCAGTTCGATGCAGTCCTTCTCCAGGTTTAACAGGCGCTGGTGAAACACCATCAGGTCGCCAGACGAGAAGGTGACTGGCCCGGCGGCGATTCCGCTGGCCAGCCGGCGCGGCGCAGGCGCGGCAAACCCGAACGCCGTTTCCATCGCGGAGGCGACTTGATCGAGCTTGCGGGTCAGCTTGGGAAGTTGGTCGAACGCGGTGATCGCGACGTCTGCGGCCGCCGACGGTTCTATGGCGGCGAGGACGCGTGCGCCGGAGACAACAAACGCCGCCTGCCCCAACTCGCGTGCCAGCGCCAGCAGGTCGTTGTGCAGGTTGCGCGCGGATTCGGCAGGCACCGAGACGGGGCCGGTGGGTTCGCCCGGCGGGGCGTGATGGCGTTTCCAATAATCAGTGTACCAGGAGGACTCGCCGGAAGGGCGGATGCCAAGGACACGCTCGCATTGGTTGATGAACTCTCGGACCTTGCCGACGATGCGCGGAGGCTGCTCCACCAGCGTGGCGGACATGCGGCGAATGACATCCGGATTGTAGCGAATCAACTCGGTGGCAGCGATCACGAGGGACAGGCAGCCGTTGACATCGTGGCGGAAGCTCGAGAAATGGCGTGCGAGTTCCTCAACCTGCGGGACGTCGAGCGTCACCGGATTTGTGGGCATGGACATGCGCGGCAACGATGCTTGCCGGGCGGCGGGTTGGCAAGCGCGGGGCGTGGGGCGGGCGCGATTGGGGCGCATCGCACTTTCTTGCACGAAGCACATTTCTGATTGGTGGGGCTCGTCGCGCTGCGACGAGTGGCGACGCGTTCAGCGGCGCAAGGATGGAATCGACGCGCAGGTGCAACTCGCTGGACATGGGAGGGGGGCGCAGCGCGACAACCGCTGCCAACAACATCGGGATGCACTGGCGCGATTCCGCGGTTCAACAATCCCGTTCAGTTCTCCGGTTGTTTCTGGCACGGTGCCGGCATGACTTATCTTGTGGCGGCGTTGATCGGGTTGGTGGGTGGCGTGACCAGCGGATTGTTTGGCGTGGGCGGCGGCGTGGTGATGGTGCCGGCCATGTTGTTCTTCACTGCGCTGGCCCTGCGCGACACGCAACAGGCCGTGGGCACTTCGCTGGTGGTCATCATCCCGACGGCTGTCATGGGCGTCTTCAAACACCAGTCGCTGGGTAACGTCAAATGGGGCGTGGCGCTGATCCTGATTCCGACGGCGATCGCCGGAAGTTATCTGGGCGCGGCGCTCACGCAGCATGTTTCCTCGGACACATTGAAGCGCGCTTTCGGCGGCTTCCTCGTGTTGGTAGGGTGCAAGCTGCTCTTCTTGAAATGATCCCGGACCGGCCGGTCAGAACTCGACGTGCAGGAAATCCGCGCGGCGCGGCGCGGTCACGGTCACGCGGCCGAGCGACGCGGGCAGAAGCGCAAAACCGCCCGGCTTGAGCGAGATGCCGCCGGCCGGGTGCTGGATTTCGAGTTCGCCCTCGACCACGCCGATGATTTGCGGCAGGGCGTTGCTGAGATAGAAACGGCCGTCGCGGCGCACGCGCCATTGGTTCACGCGGAACAGCGGGTCGTTCACGAGGTAGCGGATGGAAATCTCCTCGTTGCGCGAGAATTCGCCCTGCACCAGCGGTGGCTCAAAGTCCGCGAAGTCGATGCTGTCGAGCGACTGCTGGATGTGCAGGTCGCGTGGTTTTCCATCGAGGCCCAGGCGGTTCCAGTCGAACACGCGGTAGGTCGTGTCGGAGTTCTGCTGGATTTCAAAGATGACGTTCCCCGCGCCGATGGCGTGGACGCGACCGCTGGGCAGGAACATGGCGTCGCCCTTGGCCACGGCATGACGATGGAAGCACTCCGCCACCGAGCCGTCGCGGACGCGGCGCTCGAATTCCTCGCGGGTTACGCCTTGCTTGAGGCCCACGAATAAATCGGCCGTGGGCGTGGCGTCCGCGATGAACCACATTTCCGTCTTTGGTTCACCGCCGAGTTTCGCGGCCAGCGCGGCGGGCGGATGGACCTGAAGCGAGAGTTTGTCCTGCGCGTCGAGAATCTTCACGAGCAGCGGGAATGATTTCGCGGCGGCGCGGTCTGCGCCGAGGACTTCGGCCGCGTGGTTTTCCATGAGCCAGCGCAGGGTCTTGCCGGCGAACGGCCCGTTGGCGATGACGCTCACGCCTTCGGGGCGGTCGGTGATTTCCCATGATTCGCCGATGACCTGGTCAGGCGGCAGTGCCTTACCGTAAAGACGCTCGATGTTGCGTCCGCCCCAGACGCGTTCCTTGAAGATGGGGGTGAAGGTGATTGGGTAGAGCATGGCGGGGGATCCTCTAATTGACTCCTTGGGGCGTGTTCAAAAGGGCTTGGGACTTTGGCCGTGCCGCAGTCATCGCCAGGTTCCGTGAGGTCAACGTTTTTATCACAAGCGCCAAGCTACCCTCCGACGCCGTGACTCGCCAAGCGTTTGCATGGTTGGTTCAGGGCCGCGCTTTCTGGAACCACTCCAGCCACCCGAGCATGAAGGCGTCGGTCATTTCCCGCGACCGGCGGCATTCCTCCGGCGTGCGGCCCCAGTAAAAACCGATCCATCCCGCCGCGTGCGCCCCCGAACGTCGGAAGAACTCGTCGAACTCCGCGCGCGAGCATTTGAGTGGAAAGGTCTCTTCGATCACCACCGGTTTGCCGGCGTTGAAGAGGCGCAGTGTTTCAATCGCGGCGTCCACCTTTCCTTTCTCCGGGTAAATGTGGACGGACAGGAAATCCAGTTCCGGTGCGATGACGGCGGGGTGAAAAGCCGAGTCCAGCCCCGGCCTCGGCAGGCTCCAGTCCACGAGGCCAACAGTGATGAGATGCGTGGCGTCCACTTCACGAATGGCCGCGACGAGCCGCCGCACCCAGGCGCGGGCCACCTCGGGCCGTGCGCGGCCGCGGCCTTCGCGTGAAATCCACTGCACGAAATGCTTCCCGGCGAAGGGCGGCCCGAGCCAATCCTTGCCCGTGCCGGTCTGGTGCGGCGCGACCGGCTCGTTCATCAGGTCGTAGCAGAAGATGGCGGGACTGGCCGCGCCGACGCGTGCGATGGCCCGCCAGAATTCCGCCTGCGCGGCCCAGCGGCCTTCCTCGTCCAGCGCGTCGTACCAACCGGGCACGTCCTGCTTGTGGTAGCAACCGAGACCGGTGACATCGAGGCGGAGGCCGCGGCGTTCGGCGAGCCGGAGCAGTTGCGCGAACCGCGCCAGCGCATTGGTATCCGGTTGCGCGGGCGCGGTCATGAACCGGCCGAACTGCAAATGCACCCGCACGACGTTCGCGCCGAGGTTCTTCATCTCGCTGAAGTCCTCTTCCACCTTCGGCCACTCGGCGTCCCAGTAGTCCTCGATCAAGCGCCCGGTCTCGTCGTGGTCGTAGTTGAATCCCCACGGCACAAACGCGCGACCGGAGGGCTGCGCCACGAACCCGCGTTGATCCGGGGAAACGGCGATGTGTTCAAGGCCGGGCGTTTGGGGAGTGCGGCAGCCGGTAAGTAGCACGGTGGAAAGCACCAGGAACCAGGCTCCAAGCTGCAGCGAAGCTTCAAGAATCAACCGCCAACAGACGGCGTGTCTGTATTGGGAACGGGGTGGCGGCCCCCATGGCGCGCCCGGCGGGCGCGCGAGGTTTGTTTCACGAAGCATGGCGGTTGGTTTCAGGAGCCGGGTGTTGATCTGATGTTCGCGGGTCGCGGCTTTGCCTTCACCGCCCGCGCAGTTGCGTCTTCAGGACTTCGCCATCATGCGTCGGGGTCTGGCATGCCGTGCCGGTGCAAACGTAGGCGGTGGCCTTGCCGTCCCTGGCCGTGAGTGAACGCGCGAATGGTTCGACCGCGCCGGTTGTTCCCATCACCACGCGGTTGGGCTGGA
>CAYQWK010000054.1:0-20285 GCA_964420805.1 uncultured Bifidobacteriaceae bacterium
CGCTTCAAGCCCAACCCCTGGGGCCTGCACGACCTGCACGGCAACGCCGCCGAATGGACCCTCTCCGCCTATCGCCCCTATCCGTATCGCGAAGACGACGGCCGCAACGCCATCGACCAGGCGACACGCGACGCTGAGCGTGTGGTGCGCGGCGGTTCCTGGCGCGACCGCCCCTTCCGCGCCACGGCGAGCTTCCGGCTGCCCTACCGGCAATATCAGCGCGTCTTCAACGTCGGCTTCCGCGTTGTCTCGGACGGCGCGCCCGTGTCGGCGGAGGCCGCGGCAAATCCGGCGAACGGAACGGCGATGACCACGGCATCCGCCGCCAGATAACAGATGCCGGGGAGTGGCCTGAACCGGAATGAAGCCAAGGAATTTCGCGAGTTGACGAATGGAGCGATCTTCCAAGACGCGCTTCCACCATGCAGACACCTTCCTCCGTGTTCATTGCGTTCCTCAGGGCCATGCCGTTTCGGGCTTCGAGTTTCGTGGTCCGCGCGCAGCCGCGCTGCCTGCTGCGGCCCTTGACCTTACCCGTTTCTGCGGCATCCAGCGATGCAACATCAGGTCAATCACCTTTGCCAATTGCCTGTACCCCGGCGGCCATTCCACCGGGAACAGCGAAAACCAATATGGTCTGCATGCTCGCAGCGGCTTCGCTCGTTGGGACCAAGCCGTCGCTGGTTTTCAGGTTGAACCGGGCAAGTTCCGGGCCGAGCATTCGGGCCGATGAAACTCCTCGCATTGCCATTGCTGGTCGCCACCACGCTCACGCTCGGGGCGGCGGACAACTTCACCATCGCCCTCATTCCCAAAGGCTCGACGCATGAGCATTGGAAAACCGTCCACGCCGGCGCGATCAAGGCCCAGCGCGAGTTGAAGGAGAAGGGCGTGAACGTGGATGTGCTCTGGCAGGCGCCTTTGCGTGAAGACGACCGGGATTACCAGATGCGCGTGGTTGAGAACCTCGTCACTCGGCGGGTCAGCGGCATCATCATCGCGCCGCTGGACTCGAAGGCGCTGGTGCCACCGGTCAACACCGCCGCGCGCGCGAAGATCCCCGTCATCGTCTTCGATTCCGCGCTCAAGTCGGACAAGCCGGTCAGCTACATCGCCACGGACAATTACAAGGGCGGCGTGCTGGGCGCGGAGCACCTGGGCAAATTGCTGGGCGGCAAGGGCAACGTGATTCTGCTGCGCTACGCCATCGGTTCCGCCGCCACGGAGGAGCGCGAGGCCGGGTTCCTCAACACGCTCAAGGCGAAGTTCCCCGGCTTGAAACTCATCTCCAGCGACCAATACGGCGGGGCCACGCGGGAGACAGCTTACGCGACCTCGCAGAACCTGCTGAACCGGCATGGCAAGGACGTGGATGGCATCTTCTGCGTGAACGAAACCCTCACGGTGGGCATGACGATGGCGCTGCGGAACATCGGGCGCGCGGGCGGGCAGGTGAAGTTGGTCGGGTTCGATGTGGGCACGGCGGCGGTCGAAGCGATGCGCAAGGGCGACGTACTCGGCCTGGTCGTGCAGAACCCTTTGCGCATGGGCCACGACTGCGTGATGACGATGGTCGAGCATCTACAAGGCAAGAAAGTGCCCGAGAAAATTGACACCGGCGTGTATCTCGTCACTCCCGAAAACATGAACACCGCGGAGATGCAGGCGCTGATCAAGCCGCCACTGGCAGAGTATTTGAAGTGACCGGAAGCCGCGCCGCGCGAGGGCAACGTGAACCACCATGGCCACGCAGAAAGAGACCATCGAGTTCATACTCGGCAAGCTGCGTGATCCCGGACGTTTCTCGGCGCGGGCCATGTTCGGAGAATACGCGCTCTACGCCGATGGCAGGGTGGTGGCACTGGTTTGCGACGACCGGCTCCATGTGAAGATCCTGCCGGCCAGCGCGGCGTTGGAAACGCGGTGCGAGAAGGGCAAGCCATATCCGGGCGCAAAGCCGCACTACATCGTCGATGAAGGGCAGCTATCCACCATCGAGAACCTTCCCGCCATACTTGCCTCTATCGCCGCCACCGCGCCCGCGAAGAAAATGCGGGACAAAGCAAAAGTTGGGAAATGACGAACGACAAATAGCGAGTTCGCCTCGGAGTGAAACTCAATTCTCGAATCACGGTCCGCCAGGCTTCGGCCGCAACCTGCGGATCAGTTCATGGGGCGGCGCGCCATTAATCGCTTCGAGATCCTTCCACGCGCGCACCAGTTCCGGATGCAACGCGCGCGGGTCACACCAGATCATCTTGATCGGCGCATTGCGCAGCGGCGAAAGGTCGCGCAGGCGCGTGTCCTGACAGCGCAATTCCACCAACGGCGCATTGGCCAGCGGCGAGATGTCCTGAACGGGCGTCGAGGAAAAATCCAGTTCCACGAGGCCCATGCCCTTGAGGGGAGCGAGGTCAGCCACGCGCGTGCCGGCGCAATGCAGGCCCTTGAGCGGCAGGCCGGCCAGCGGGCGCAGGTCCGTCACGGCGTTCCAACTGCAATCGACCTGTTCGAGTTCCAGCATCTCGCGCAAAGGCGAGAGGTCGGCCAGATCGCCGCGCCGCTTGTTCTGGGCATCCCCGGTCACAGTCAGGGCGCGCAGATGTGGGAGCGCGCAGACGGGCCAGAGGTTCGTCACGCCCACGGTTGAGAAAGTCAGTTCGGTGATCACATCGTCTTCGACAGTGTACTTCTCCTTGCTGTCGAAGGCCGGGTTGACCTCGCGCATCTTCGCCATGACGCGCTCGACGCGTTCCAGGGGCGCAAGCTTGCGGACTGACTCGACGAAATCGCGACGATCGCTCGGATCCACCAGCGTGTGCGCGCGGCGGGCGGCCATGCCCGCGCGGTTGGCGCGGCGGGCAAACACCATGCTGGTTGCCACTACCAACGCAAGCAGCGCCGCCACGAAATACACCATGCGCGAGGAGTTCCGCCCCGACGTTGACGCGGCCATCCTGCGCCGCAACCGCGTGTCGCCAGACTCCCACGCCGCGGCCTCGGCGCGGGCGGCGAGCAGTTGATCGATCAACTCCGCGTAGGTCTGGTGCCGTTTGTCGCGTTCCTTGGAGAGCGTTCGCTCAAGGAGCCGTTCAAGCGAGGCCGGGCAATCGCGCAGCAGCGTGTGCAACGGCGCGGGCGGCTCACTCACGTGCTTGAGCACAATGCTCACGAAGTCCGGCCCCTCGAAAACCATTCGGCCCGTCATCATGTAATGCAGCGTGCATCCCAGGCTGTAGATGTCCGCGCGCAAATCCACGTCGCGCTGGCCGTGCGCCTGTTCCGGGCTGATGAAATGCGGCGAACCCATGGCCGCGCCGGTCAGCGTCACACTCGACGCTCCTTCCCGGAGAAACTTCGCCAGGCCGAAGTCGCCGAGCTTCACCGTGCCATGGGTGGAGAGGAAGATGTTGTCGGGCTTCACGTCGCGGTGGATCAACTGCGCGGTGTCCCATGCGTGCGCGAGCGCCACGGCCACATGATAGGCCACGTCCAGTGCTTCCGTGATCGGCAGCCGACCCAATCTTTTCACCCGCGCCTGAATGGACTCGCCCTCGACGAACTCCATGGCGATGTAGCGCGTGCCCTCGTGCTCCCCGGTCGCGAAAACCTGGACGATGTTCGGATGGTTCAGCCCGGCGGCGGCGATGGCCTCGGTCTGGAACCGCGTCTGGAAATCCGCGTCGTCCGCCAGGTGTGGCGGCAGAACCTTCAGCGCCACGATTCGTTGCAGCGAGATTTGCCGCGCCTGGTACACGGCGCCCATGCCGCCGCGCCCGATGCCGGCGATGATTTCGTAATCGCCGAAGATTTGTCCCGCCGCGAGGGCCATCAGTGTTGAAGCTCCTTTTCCATCCAGTCCAACGTGCGACGCCACATCTCCGGCGTGTATTCGTGGCTGACGCCGGAAAACACCACGCTGTCGAACTTTGTTTCCGCGCCGTAGAGCGCGTAGGCGGAGCGGACGACCGGTTCCATGATGCGGATGCCTGCGACGGGGCTGCCCGCGTCCTTCTCGCCGCTCTGGAAGAGCAAGGCGCGCGGCGCGGCCAGAGCAGTCACGGCCTCCGTGTCGAAATGGTTCAACATGCCGGGCACGAAGTAGTAGATGCCGTGATATTTCAAACCGCCCTCGGCGATGAGGTTCTGGTAGCGCGTCCAGCAACACACCGCCACGCCGGCCTTCGGGCGCTCGTCCATCGCCATGATCCACCATGTGCGCGTGGCGCCCATGCTGATTCCGGTGACGCCGATCCGGCGGGCATCGACCTCCGGTCGCGCGCACAGATAATCGAGCGCCATGAGATCATCGCGCACGATCATGCCCCAGAGCGAACGCCCGGCCCAGAGGTTGAACTTGCTGGCCGTCATCTCGCCCGCGCCGCCCTTCTCGGCGGGGCCGCCGGGGCCGCTTCCATTCCGCTCACCAAAGCAATAAGCGTCGATGGCGCAGACCACGTATCCGCGCCGCGCGAGTTCGGGACCGGCGGGCACGGGCGTGGCGTTGGTGCGGAACAACTCATCCTTGCCGACGTCGTAATGCCCGCCATGCCAGTGGCAGTAGAGAATGGCCGGCGCCTTGCCTTTGAGCCCCTTGGGCACGAGCAGGCAACCCGGCACGGTGGCGCCGGCGCCGTTGTCGAATTGGAATCTCTCGAGCGTGAAGTCACCGTGATCCTCGCGCGACAGGGTGGTGACGGGAGGCGCCTTCGGGCGCGGCGGAAGTTTGCCGAGCAGTTCCCAGAGTTGCGCGCGCATCTTCAAGCGCTGGCGCTCCCAGGCGAACTTCGTCCCAGGCACGGCGAACGGCGGCGCGACCGGCGCGTGGGCAAGCCAGTCGCGCGCGGCGTCATTGGTTTCAGCAGCGTTGGAGATGTCGCGCGCCATCGCGACGATGAACGCGCAGACCAACGGCCGGAGCAAGCGGCGTTTCATGGCTCGCAGTGTCCGCACGCGGACGGGGAGCGGCGAGAAGATTCCGGCCCGCGAAGAAAGCCGGCAATGCCGGCGTCTGCAATGCGAACGAATGAAACTGCTTCAACTTCTGGTCCTTGCTGCCGGCGCTTTTTCCCTGACCGCGGCGGAGCCCGTCACATCGCGCTACCACGAGCCGTATCCGATGGCAGTCTCGAAGAAGGGCTTGCAGGTCGAGATCGTGGAGGACGCACTGGCCCTGGGAGTGAAGCACGCGGCCTTGAACTTCAACCTCACGCCGCTCCTCGACTTGAAGGGCGACACGAACAATCCGGCCTGGGTGTCCGGCGGCCGCACCTACCGCTTCCGGCGCAGCCAACTCGAAGGGATGGACCGGCGCATCAAGCAGCTTTCCGACGCCGGCGCGGTCGTGAACCTGATCGTGCTGACCTACCAGTCCGGCGACGGGGCGCGTGACCGTGTGATGATTCATCCGCAGTGCGTGTCCAATGCGCCGAACCGGTTGGGCAACTTCAACACTGTGACCGCCGAGGGCCGCGGCGCGTTCGTGGCGGCGATGGAATTCTGCGCCGAGCGGTGGTCGCGTCCCGACCGAAAATTCGGGCGCGTGTCCGGCTACATCATCGGCAACGAGGTGAACTCCCATTGGTGGTGGGCCAACATGGGCCGCGTGACGATGACAGAGTTCGCCGAAGATTACTTGCGCACGGTGCGACTGGCGCACGACGCGGTGCGGCGGCAGTCGGACTGGGCGCGAGTTTATATTTCCCTGGAGCACCATTGGAACACGCGCTTCGACAAGAAGAGCGAGCACACGGCGTTCGCGGGGCGTGGGTTCGTGGATTACTTCGCGCGACGGGCGAGGGAGGGCGGCGACTTCGATTGGAACATCGCGTTCCATCCCTACCCGGAGAACCTGTTTGAGCCGCGCTTCTGGAATGACAAGACGGCGACGACGAACGTACTGACGACGCCGCGCATCACCTTCAAGAACATCGAATTACTCCCAGCCTATCTTCGCCAGCCAGAGCTGCTGTATCAGGGCCGGCCTCGGCGGATTATTTTGAGCGAGCAGGGATTCCACACGCCCAAGGGAACGAATGGAGAACTGATCCAGGCGGCCGCGTATTGTTACGCCTACAAGAAGATCGAAGGACTCGACGGCATCGACGCCTTTATCCTGCACCGGCACGTGGACCATCCGCACGAAGGCGGGTTGATGCTCGGGTTGCGGTCGCTGACGCCGAACGCGACGGAGGCCAGACCGAAGAAGTTGAGCTGGGAATGCTTCCGCGCGGCGGACACGCCTGAGTGGGAGCGGGCGTTCCGCTTCGCGCTGCCCGTGACGGGTTTGAAGAGCTGGACAGAGGCGACGGGGCCGGTGCGATAGCTCAGTGATATTCCTGCACCGTGCGCACGGCGTAACCGCTCTTTTTGAGCGCGGCTATGCCGAGGGCGGCGGCCTTCGCGCCGGAGAGCGTGGTCATGATCGGCGTGCCGGTATAAACGGCGGTGGTGCGGATCTTGATCTCGTCCGCGCGCGGCGTGGCGCCGCTGGGCGTGTTGATGACGAGCTGGATTTCCTTGTTCTTGAGCAGGTCGATGGCGTTGGGACGACCTTCCTGAAGTTTGAAAATGCGCTGCACTTTCAGGCCCGCCTTCACCAGAACGTCGGCGGTGCCACCGGTGGCGACCAACTCGAAGCCAAGATCCGCGAATTGTTTCCCCACCTCTGCGACGTGTTTCTTGTGCATGTCGCTCACGCTGATGAAGACGCGTCCGCCAAGAGGCAGCGGTGAGTTTGCAGCCATCTGTGACTTCGCGTAGGCGATGCCGAGGTCGGCGTCCAGGCCCATCACTTCGCCGGTCGAGCGCATCTCCGGGGAGAGCAAGATGTCCTGGCCGTGGAAGCGGTTGAAGGGGAACACCGACTCCTTCACCGCCCAATACTCGGTCCAAATCTCCTTGGTGAACCCTAGCTCGGCGAGCTTTTTGCCGGCCATGACCTTGGCCGCGAGTTTCGCCAGCGGCACGCCGATGGCTTTGCTGACGAACGGCACTGTGCGCGAGGCGCGCGGGTTCACTTCGAGGACGAACACCTTCTCGTCCTTCACCGCGTACTGCACGTTCATGAGGCCGATCACCTTCAACTCGCGCGCCATGGCGTGGGTGTATTCGCGAATGGTCTCGATGACCTGCTTCGAGAGCGTGTGCGGCGGGAGCACCATGGCGGCGTCCCCGGAATGCACGCCGGCGAACTCGATGTGTTCGAGCATTCCGCCGATGACAATCGTGCCCTGCGCCGGATCGGCGAAATGGCCGACGTCCGCGATGCAGTCCACGTCCACCTCGGTGGCGTCCTCGAGAAACTTGTCCACCAACACAGGCCGCTCGGGCGAGGCTTCGACGGCGAAACGCATGTAATGTTGAAGCTCTGAATCCGAGTAAACGATTTGCATCGCGCGCCCGCCGAGCACGAAGCTCGGGCGCACCAACACCGGGTAACCGAGCCGTTTCGACGCCTGGAGCGCCTCAGCCTCGTTCACGGCGAGCCCGTTTGGCGGCTGCGGGATGGCGAGCTTGTCGAGCATCGCGGCGAAGAGCTTGCGGTCCTCGGCGATTTCGATGCTTTGCGGCGAGGTGCCGATGATGTTGACCCCGTTCTTCTGAAGGCCGAGGGCGAGGTTCAGCGGCGTCTGCCCGCCGAACTGCGCGATGGCGCCCCAGCATTGCTCGCGTTCGTAAATGTGCAGCACGTCCTCCAGCGTGAGCGGCTCGAAGAAGAGCTTGTCGCTGGTGTCGTAATCGGTCGAGACGGTCTCGGGGTTGCAGTTGACCATGATGGTCTCGAAGCCGTCCTCCTTGAGCGCAAAAGCGGCGTGGACGCAGCAGTAGTCGAACTCGATGCCCTGACCGATGCGGTTCGGCCCGCCGCCGAGGATCATCACCTTGCGACGGTCGTTCTTCTTCACCTCGTCGTCGCCGCGATCGTAGGTCGAGTAGTAATACGGCGTGTAGGCCTCGAACTCGGCGGCGCAGGTGTCAACGAGACGATAGCTCGGAACGAGGCCGTTCTTCTTTCGCCACGCCCGCACCTGGTCCTCGGTTTGGCCGGTGAGATGGGCAATCTGACGGTCGGAGAATCCGAGCGACTTGGCTTTGGCTAACTTTTCAGCGTCCATGTCTTTTGCAAAAAGGGCGGCTCGTGGCCGCCCTTGAAGGAATTAACCTCGGCCTTCTACTGCCGGGGCGGCAGCTTCTTTTCCAGGCGGTTCTTTTCCAGCGTCACGTATTTCGGCAGGCCGCCCTCGACCGGGAACTTCGTCTCGCCTTCGATCAACGGGCGGGCATATTCCACGAACTTCTCGTTCGGCAGGAAGCCGTCCTCGCTGATCCACGTGCGCGGCACGGGGTTTTCGACGTTGGCAATGTCGCCCAACGGCTGCAGACCAAGGCTCCACTTGTAGGGGCTGTTCTGCACGCGGACGATCTTCACCATGAAACCGCTTTGTCCTTCCACGGCGGCCTTCACCGCTTCCTCGCCGCACGCCGCCGCTTCGAGCGCGTCGGTGGCGCTGGCGAAGTGGTTGGCCGCGCGTTGGGCGTAGCCGAGCTTCACGCTGCGGCTCTTGAGGTTCAGCTTGGACTGCACCAGCTCGGCCAGATGCTCGGCGGCGCCGGAAAGAATTGCGTGTCCAAAGGCGTCCACGCGCGATTTGTCGGCGGCGATCTCTTCGCCGGCCTTGTTCTTCAGACCTTCGCCCACCACAACCACGCAATACTTGATCTTCTCCACGACCTGCTGCACGCGGGCCAGGAAGGCGGCTTCATCAAAAGGAATTTCGGGCAGGAGAATGATGTGCGGGGCGTCGTCCTCCTGGCGGCGGGCCAGCACCGTGCCGGCGGCGATCCAACCGGCCGAGCGGCCCATGACCTCGACGATGCAGCACGCGCCGTCGTCGGTCGCCATGCTGCCCACGTCGATGGCAATTTCCATGACGGTGGTGGCGGCGTATTTCACCACGGACCCGAAGCCGGGCGTGTGGTCGGTATGCGGAAGGTCGTTGTCGATCGTCTTGGGCACACCGATGACGCGCATTTCCCAGCCGCGTTTGATGGCTTCTTCGTGGATCTTGTGCGCCGTGTCCTGCGAGTCGTTGCCGCCGGCGTAGAAGAAATAGCGGATGTTGTGCGCCTGGAAGACTTCGAAGAGGCGATTCATGTCCTCGGCGGCCTTCTCGGGCTTCTTCTTGAAATCGATCTTGTAACGGCAGGTGCCCAGCGCGGCGGCAGGGGTGTACTTCAAGCCCTCAATGGCCTTGCGGCTTTCATCCTGAAGGTCGATCAAATCCTCGTTGAGGATGCCCAGGATTCCGTTCAAACCACCGTAAATTTCTTCAATCTGGTCGGGATGACGGCCGGCTTCCTGAATCACGCCGGCCACGCTTGCATTGATGACGGCGGTGGGGCCGCCGGACTGTGCCACGAGCAAATTTCCAACAAGTTCTGCCATAAAGTCCGCGAACACTGCCAACCGTGCCAAGTGGTGTCAAAGGGGGATTTGGCTTTTTGCCTTCTCCCGCGGATTTGCCGTCCGCTTGCGATGAAACCGCCGGCTCGCTTCGCCGGTTCAACGCGCCATTCGCTCCCTAGCGACGCCCAGATAACCTTCATCAATCTCGATGCCAATGAATTCCTTCACGCCGCATTCCCGCGCCGCCGCCGCCGCGTTGCCAATGCCAAGGAACGGGTCGAGCACCGTCAACTCCGGGTTGCGGCCGTGCAGGCGGATGCACCATTCGGCGAGCCGGACGGGAAACGTGGCCGGATGCGGGCGCTCGTTGTCGCGGCTCTTGATCGTCTCGTAGGGGATGAACCAGTTGTTGCCCCGGCAGCGCCGGTCGCGGCCGCCGGTGTGGCCCCAACGCGCGATGTTGCTCTTGTCCGCGTACTCGACGCCGATGGCCAGGCGTTCAAGCGGTACGTCGCCGGTCTTGGTCAGGTGAAAGATGTACTCGTGGCAGTCTGTGACGAACCGTTGCGAATTGATCGGCTTGAAATGCCCGGCGGAAACCGTCTCGCCCGCGCGTGTCTCCACCGTGATCGATTTGATCCAGTGAAAGGTGTTTTGCAGCACAAACAAATCGCGCAGCGCAAGGACGACCTCGTGCGGGAACATCGGGTTCTTCGGCGCCGAGCCGACGTTGAGGAAGAACGAGCCGTTGTCGCGCAACACCCGCTTCACCTCGCCGCACCACGCCACGCACCAGCGCAGGAACTCCTCTCGCGCCAGCGTGTCGTCGTACTTGCCGTATTTGATCCCGAGGTTGTAGGGCGGCGAGGTGACGACCACGTCCACGGACTGCTCCAGCAGTTCGCGTATCATCACCAGGCAATCGCCATGAATCAGCCGACACCGGTTCGCGCCGGGTTGTTCGCCTGGCGGCCGTTCTTCGGCGGACTTGGGAAACAAAGGAAGTTCCATTTGCGGCCGCTTGTTACCACGGAGTCGCGATCATCGTGCAGAAAAATGTCACGGTGCATGGCGGGCTGATCTTTCCCCTAAGAAAGCCAACAAACGCTTCCATTTCCCCCCGCCGTTCCGCAGCGTGCGCCCCGTATGCGGAAGACAAAAATCGTCGCCACCATCGGCCCGGCCACGCAATCGCCCGAGATGATCGGCCGGCTCATCGATGCCGGCGTCAACATCACGCGCCTGAACATGTCGCACTCGTCGCATGACTGGGTGCGGATGGTCGTCGGGCACATTCGCGAGGCGGCCAAGGCCCGCGGCGTGTGTGTGGGCATCATGATGGACACGCAGGGGCCGGCCATCCGCACGGGCGACCTGCCCGCCGCGCTCGATCTCAAGCCGGGGCAGAAATTCACCCTCACCGTGCGCGGCGAGAAGAGCGAGGAACAGCATTCCGTGGATGTGAACTACGAGAACTTCGTCAACGACATCCATGTCGGCGACGTGGTGATGGTGGACAACGGCACCATCCGCATGAAGGTGCTGGCCAAGACCGGCAACAAGGTCGATTGCGAGGTTCTCACCGAGGGCAAGCTCGGCAGCCGCCGCCACATCAACCTGCCCGGCGTGAAGGTCAGCGTGCCGGCGTTGACGGCAAAAGACTTCGCCGACGTGGAACTGGGTTTGGAACTCGGGCTTGAATTCATCGCCCTGAGCTTTGTCCGCGAGGCCAAGGACATCCAGCAGTTGCGCGCCTTCACGGAGCGTTCCGGGAGCCGGCCGCTCATCATCGCCAAAATCGAGGACCAGCAGGCGGTGCAAAACCTCGCCGGGATCATCCACGAGGCCGACGCGATCATGGTCGCGCGCGGCGATCTTGGCATCGAGGTGCCTTACGAGGAATTGCCGATCATTCAGCGCAAGGTCGTGAAGGCCTGCCTGCGCGTGGGCCGGCCCGTTATTGTCGCGACGCACATGCTGGAGAGCATGATCGAGAACCCCATGCCCACGCGGGCCGAGGTGACTGATGTCGCCAACGCCGTGTATGAACAGGCGGACGGCATCATGCTCAGCGGCGAGACCACCATTGGAAAATACCCTTTGCAATGCCTCGAAGTCTTCGACCGCATCGCCCGGCGCACCGAGCACAGCGGCGGCGCGGGATTTGCCGGGCAGGCCGAACTGACCAACCCGCGCCAGAAGCTCGTCAAGAGCGCGGTGGTCATGGCGGACGAGTTGCGGGCCGACGCGCTGGTGGTCTTCACGCGGCGCGGGAACATGGCGCGTTACGCGAGCTGGTTGCGCCCGCGTTATTCGCCGGTCTTCGCCGTGTGCGAATCCGCCACGCTCGCGCACGCGCTGTCGCTCAACTGGGGCGTCACGCCGTTCCTCGTCGATTTCGACGTGGACTCGCGCGAGAAGACCATCCAGGCGGCGCTGGCGCAGTTGACCGCCGCCGGCCGGCTCAAGCCCGGCAACACCGTCGTCATCGTCAGCTCGATTCCCGCCGGCGACAGCATGGTAGACGCGGTGCAAATGCGGACGGTGTGAAGGGCGGGCCGGGGATGGCCCGGAGGGTTTCTGGAAATCAGCCGGTCGCGCTGTGGCTGGCTAACACGCATTTCTCACTGTGAGCACGGAACGGCGACGCATTGGGATTCCGTAGCCGCGCCTGTGAAGGCTTGTCGTTACCCACATCTCCTGGCTCCTGTCGACCCGAGGTGGTGGGTCTTGTCGCGCTGCGACAAAACAAGCCCGCGTTCAGCGGGCGGTCCGGTCATGCGCCGGCGGCGGCGAGTTCATTGCGCCGCTCTGACGCGGCGCTACTTGTCGCAGCGCGACAAGTTCCACCTCGCGGCGAAAGATGTGGGTAATGACAAGTCTGTGAAGGCGCGGCCATTCAGACCCGGAACGCGACCAGCCACCGCTTCACAGCGGTGGCTGCGAAACGGATTGTTGTGATCCGTGATTCGCCCTTCCCACCTCGCGCCTCAAGACTCATCCGTTCCCTTCAACCCGTAACATTACAAACCTGTTGCGCGTCTGGCCCCGAAACGTGGACGGTCAGTCCGTCGCCACATTATGAACAACACCAGTCCGTATTTCGTGGGCCGGGGCGTTTCCTGCCTCGCCGCATTGCTCGCCGCCGCCGCGGCGTTCGGAGCCGCGGCGCCGCAGCCCACCAAGGCGCAGCTCGATTTCTTCGAGAACAGGATCCGGCCCGTGCTGGCCCGTGACTGCTACAAATGCCACAGCACGACCGGCGAAAAGGTGAAGGGCGGGCTGATGCTCGACTCCCGCGAGGCCATGCTCAAAGGCGGCGATTCCGGCCCGGCCATTGTTCCCGGCGACCCCGGGAAGAGCCTCCTCATCAAGGCCATCCGCTACACCGATCCCGACCTGCAAATGCCGCCCAAGGACAAGAAATTGTCCGACCAACAAATCGCCGATTTCGAGAGCTGGGTGAAAATGGGCGCGCCAGATCCGCGCGCTGCCACCACCGCGCAGAAGAACTGGAAAGATCCCAACCTCAAGCATTGGGCCTGGCAGCCGGTGAAACGGCAGGAACCGCCCGCGGTGAAGAACACGTCGTGGGGCCGGACTCCGGTGGACCGGTTCATCGTGGCGAAGCTGGAGGAAAAGGGCATCACGCCAAACCAGCCCGCGGAAAAGGAAGTCCTGTTGCGCCGAGCCTATTTCGATTTGATCGGCCTGCCGCCCACGCCGGCGCAGGTTTTGGATTTCATCACCGACACTTCACCGACGGCCTTCGAGAAGGTCATCGATCAGTTGCTGGCCTCGCCGCATTACGGCGAGCGCTGGGGACGGCACTGGCTCGACACGGCGCGCTACGCCGACACCAAGGGCGAGGTGAAGCGAAACCGTGAAGACGTCCACTATCCTTACGCCTGGACCTACCGCGACTACGTCATCCGCTCCTTCAACGAGGACAAGCCCTACAACATCTTCGTGGCCGAGCAACTGGCCGCGGACAAGCTCACCACGAGTTCCCAGAACAAGAGCAACCTCGCCGCGCTGGGTTTCCTGACCATCGGCGAGCGGTTCCAGGGGATGCCCAATGACATCATCAACGACCGCATCGACGTGGTGACGAAGGGGTTTCTCGGCATCACCGTCACTTGCGCGCGCTGCCACGACCACAAGTTCGACCCGGTGTCGCAGAAGGATTACTATTCGCTCCACGGCATCTTCTCGAGCTGCCGTGAGCCGGAGATGGAAACGATCATCGAGCCGTTCAACGCGAACGCCACCGCCTACAAGGACTATTACGAAAAGCGTACTGCGTTGAACCGCGAGGAGAAGCAGATCGAAACGAAGTTCCAGGAGGCTCGCAAGAAACGCGACCGCGAGGCCATCCGCGATTTGCAAAAGGAGATGCGCCTGAACGCCACGAAGATTTCGCAACTTGAAATGACCCATCCCGGCGCGCCGGCCCGCGCGATGGTCCTCGAGGATCTTTCCAAGCCGCGCAACTCGCCGGTCTTCATTCGTGGCGAAGCACAGAATCGCGGCGAGATCGTGCCGCGCCGCTTCCTCGAAGTGCTTTCCGGCCCCGCGCGTCCCGAGTTCAAGAACGGCAGCGGTCGCCTCGAACTCGCCGCCGCCATCACCAGCAAGAACAACCCCATCACCGCTCGCGTGATGGTGAACCGCGTCTGGCAGCATCATTTTGGCGACGGATTTGTCCCCACTCCCGACGATCTCGGCACCATGTCCGAGCCGCCGAGCCACCCAGAGCTTCTCGACTGGCTGGCCGCGCGCTTCATGGACGACGGCTGGAGCATGAAGAAGCTGCACAAGCTCATCATGTCCTCCGCCGTTTACCAGCAGAGCAGTTCCGGCAATCCGCGCTACGCGCAGATCGATCCTGGCAACCGTCTGCTCTGGCGCGCCAACATCCGCCGCATCGAGTTCGAGCCGTTGCGCGATTCGTTGCTCGCCATCGGCGGCACGCTGGACGAGCGCATGTATGGCAAGCCTGTCGAGCTGCACAAGGAGCCTTACTCGAACCGTCGCAGCATCTACGGCTACATCGACCGGCAGAACCCGGCGGACACGCTGGTGAACTTCGATTTCGCCAACCCCGACATGACCAATGGCAAACGCCACGAAACCACCGTGCCGCAGCAGGCACTGTTCTTCATGAACAACCCGCTCGTCATCGAGTCCGCCAAACGCCTCGTGTCGCAATCGGAGTTCAGCGGCCTGGCCACCGACGAGGAGCGCGTTCAGTTCCTTTACCGGAGGATCTTCCAGCGCGCGCCGCGTGCGGAGGAGATCGCGCTGGGGTTGGAATTTGTCTCACAGGAGCCGTCACAACAGAGGGTGACATCGGCCTCAGCTTCACAGGTCGTGCCCATCATGAACAAGAAAGGCCAGCCGCTCCCAGCCAGGAAACAACAGGCCGCGCGCGGCGGGCGCTCCTTCGAATCACGCGCCCCGCTAAACTCCTGGCAGGAATACGCCCACGCGCTGTTCCAGGCCAACGAGTTCTGTTTCGTGAATTGAAGCCGGACTGCGCAGCGGGAATCCCTGCTTCATGCCGCATCCACGGCAACCGCCTCGGTTACCCGCACTGCGCTTTTTGCCGCAGGGCGTGATCCAATAACACCAGCGCGGTCATCGCCTCGACCATCGGCACGGCGCGGGGCAGCACGCAAGGATCGTGGCGGCCCCGGCCTTTGAGGGTCGTGTTCTTGAACTCTGTGCTCACGGTGTCCTGTTCGTGCATGACAGTCGCCACGGGCTTGAACGCTACGCGGAAGTAAATTAGCTCGCCATTCGAGATGCCGCCCTGAATGCCGCCGGAGCGGTTGCTGGTGGTGCGGACTTTGCCGCCCTTCATGCGGAACGGGTCGTTGTGCTCGCAACCGGTCATGCCCAACCCGCCAAAGCCGGAACCGATTTCAAATCCCTTCGAAGCAGGCAGGCTTAACATCCCCTTCGCCAGGTCGGCCTCCAGCTTGTCGAACACCGGTTCGCCCCAGCCGGGCGGGACGCCGCGGGCAATTCCCTCCACCACGCCGCCCACGCTGTCGCCGGCCTTCCGCATCCGCTCGATCAGGCGGATCATCTTCGCGGCCACCGGCGCGTCCGGACAGCGCACAATGTTGGACTCCACCTCCTTGAGCGTGACCGACTCGCGGTTCACCTCGGTGGAAATTCGCTGCACTTGCGTGACGTAGGCCAGCACCTCGACGCCGAAGCGCTCGCGCAAAATCTTCTTCGCCACCGCGCCGGCCGCGACGCGCCCAATTGTCTCTCGCGCGCTGCTGCGTCCGCCGCCCTGCCAGTTGCGCAGGCCGTATTTCGCCACGTAGGTGTAATCCGCGTGCGACGGCCGGAACTTCATCGCCATTTCGCTGTAGGCCTCGGGCCGCATGTCCTCGTTCTTCACCCACATGCTGATCGGAGTTCCAAGCGTCCGTCCATCGAAGGTGCCGGAGAGAATCTGGACCGTGTCTGATTCCTTGCGCGGCGTGACGATGCTCGACTGGCCGGGCCGCCGGCGGTCGAGATCCGGTTGCACGTCCGCCTCCGTCAACGCCAGTCCGGGCGGGCAACCGTCGATGACCACACCGACGCCGCCGCCGTGGGACTCGCCCCAGGTGGTGATGCGGAACAACTGACCGAACGAACTGGACATGCGCGCGACTGTGGCAAAAAGCGCGGCGGCGAGGAAACCTCAAATGGGAAAAGCGGAAAGCTTGGAGCGGCTCTCTTCAATCCGAACACCGAACTTGAACCGCGAATGGGCGCGAATACACGCGAATGAAACCGGCGTTCCGGCAATGCCGCAAACCAGTCTTGCGTCCTGCAAATAAGGTCGAGGGCAATGGCAGAGAATTCGCAAAACCGAGCCGTGATTCGCGTCCACTGGCGTCCATTCGCGGTTTTCTATTCCGGAGTTTGGGTTCAACAGCTATTCCAACGTCATGAATCGTCTTAGCCCAGCGGCTTTCGTTGCGTTGTTCCTCGTCTCCTTCGGCAATGTGCGGTCTGCCGAGGTGTTCGTCAGCCCGGCGGGAAATGACGCCAACAACGGCACGCGCGCAAGACCCTTCGCCACGCTCGACCGCGCCCGCGACGCCGTGCGTTCACGCGCCAAGGGCGACCCCGCCTCCATTCGCCTGCTTGGTGGAACACATTACCTCGCCGAAACGCTGGTGCTCTCCGCGCCCGATTCCGGCACGGCGGAGGCACCGCTCGTCTTCGCGGCAGCGGATGGCGAATCACCCGTGATCAGTGGCGGCGCGAAGCTGCAGCTCGCCTGGCAGCCTTTCCGTGATGGCATCATGAAGGCGTCGGTGCCGCCGGGCTTCAAGACCGACCAACTCTTCGTGAACGGCGAGCGCCAACACATGGCGCGTTACCCGAACTACAATCCCGCCGTCGCGCATTTCAACGGCTTTGCCGCCGACGCCTTCAGCCCGGCCCGCGCGGCGCGCTGGGCTGATCCGCGCGGCGGTTACATCCACGCCATGCACCGCGCCGAGTGGGGCGGGTTTCATTACGTCATCACGGGCAAGGATGCGCAGAACAAGATCAACTACGAAGGCGGTTGGCAGAACAACCGCAGCATGGGGATGCACGACAAGTTTCGCATGGTGGAAAACATTTTCGAGGAACTTGACGCGCCCGGCGAATGGTTCCACGACGCCAAGGCGAACCTGCTCTACTTCCTCCCTCCGCCTGGCATGGACCTCGCTACCGCCACTATCGAGGCCGTGCGGTTGCCGCATCTCATCGAATTGCGCGGCACCGTGGAGAAGCCCGCGCGCTTCGTGAACTTTCGCGGCATCACCTTTCGCCACGCGGCGCGCACCTTCATGGACAACAAGGAACCCATGCTACGCAGCGACTGGACGACGTATCGCGGCGGCGCGATTTTCTTCAACGGTGCGGAGGATTGCGCGCTCGACGATTGCTTCATCGACCAGGTCGGCGGCAACGCTGTCTTCGTCAATGGCTACAACCGCCGTGTCTCGATTCGCCGCGCGCACATTGCCAACGCCGGCGCCAACGGCGTCGCCTTCGTCGGCCACACCAACGCCGTCCGCAGCCCACTCTTCGAATACAACCAGCGTCAGAGCGTGACGGACATCGACCGCACGCCGGGGCCGAAGTCGCCAGAGTATCCCGCCGACTGCCTGGTCGAGGACTGCCTGATCTACCGCAGCGGCCGCGTGGAGAAGCAGACCGCGCCGGTGCAGATCGAGATGGCGCAGAGCATCACCGTGCGGCATTGCTCGCTCTACGACGTGCCGCGCGCGGGCATCAACATCGGCGACGGCTGCTGGGGCGGGCACGTCATCGAGTTCTGCGACGTCTTCGATACCGTGCAGGAGACCGGCGACCACGGCTCCTTTAACTCCTGGGGCCGTGACCGTTACTGGGGATTGCGCGGCGTGGACCTGAACACCGTCACGCTTGGTGAGAACAAGAACCTTCCGCTCCTCGACGTGGTGAAGCCCATCGTCCTCCGCAACAACCGCTGGCGCTGTGATCATGGCTGGGATATCGACCTCGACGACGGCTCCTCGAACTACGAAATCCGCAACAACCTCTGCCTCAACGGCGGTCTCAAACTGCGCGAGGGATTTTACCGCATCGCCGAGAACAACGTCATTGTGAACAACTCCTTTCACCCGCACGTTTGGTACGGCAACAGCCAGGATACCTTCCGCCGCAACATCGTCTTCACCGGTTACAAGCCCATCCGCGTGAACAAGCCGTGGGGCAAGGAATGCGACTTCAACCTCGAACACAAACCCGGCCACGCACCGCCCACGCCGGCCACATCGCTCCAGGGCCAGAGCGGTCTCGACACCAATTCCCTCGATGGCGACGCGCTGTTCGTGGACGCGGCCCGCGGCGACTATCGCGTGAAGGACAATTCACCCGCGCTCAAGCTCGGCTTCGTGAATTTCCCGATGGACCAGTTCGGCGTGCAATCTCCGAAGCTCAAAGCCCTCGCTCGCACGCCGAAGCTGCCCGACCCGGCGAATGCTCCCCGCGACGCCAAACCCGCGCGCGATGGCCGCGCCGTCGAGTGGTTCGGCGCGACGGTGAAGAACGTCGTCGGCCTCGGAGAGGTCTCAGCGCACGGATTGCCAGGCGAAAGCGGCGTGCTCGTCCTCGAAGTCCCCGCCGGCAGCGCCGCCGCCGCGCTGGGCTTGAAACCCGCCGATGCCATCCTTCGCATCAGCAACGCGAAGGTGGACACGGTGAAAGACCTCCAACGCCTCGCCCCCGCCGGCACCGCCGGCCTGAGGATCGAAATCATCCGCGAGCAGAACGGGCGAGTGTTGGGTGGAAAGTGAATCCGGGGCGCATCAATTCCGCAGCCGGTAGAACCGCAGCGCGCCGGTGGTGGGTTCAGTGAAGGAGCGGCTGCCGTCGGGTTCCTGCACGACGTTGGTTTGCACTTCCCAGGTTGCCGCAGCGGGACTCGACGCGGCTTCCAGCACATGGTTTGTCGCGTTGGTCCACGAGAGAAAAATCTGACCGCCGTTCACGCGCGTGTTGAGTTCGGGAATTTCCGTGGTCGGTCCCATCATGGGCTGGGTGTAGCCCGCGTGTTGCAGGTCATCAGGCAGGGGGTCGAACACAACCATTCCATTTGGCATGATCGCGAAGCCGGAATCAAAACAGAGATCAATGGCCCCGTTGGAGATTTGAAGCAAAGAAAGCGGTATGACCACGTCTAGCGAGTTGGAGCCGAACCTGATCGGGACTTGGCTCTCCGGGCCGCCGCGCACCGAAACAAATCCAAGATTCGTCTTGGCCATGCCGTTGAACCTGAACAAGCCATCGGTGCCCTTTGGAAGCGAGTTTTGAGCCGTGGTGTTGGTGTTCCGATCCAGATCAAAGAAAAAGTAGCAGGCGTAAGTCGAGATGCTGGGCAATGTGCCATCTACAAACTTCACGGATAGATAGAGATTGCTTCGCGCGTATCCTGCCGTCACCGAGACCACGTCCGCGCGATTGGTGACATCGCCCACCGCGTCAAACCACACCGTCTGCGCGGGCACGGACAATGCGGACCACAAACCCAAGATCATCACTCCCCGGATTGTTTTGCAGATGTTGGCCGCCATACCTCGAATCACCTTTCTGCTTATTCTCTTGCCATGAAACCCATCACACATCAATAGGGATGATCCATGAGTAAAACGCGTGGGTGCTGGGTCGGAAGTGCAGACCAAGCGCCAGATGACGATCATCCCCGGTTCGACGCCGCTTCGACGCCCCATGAAGCCGCCCAATTGCGCGATCCGCCGCACCGCATGGCGCACCGTTGACGATCGGCGGGGCAGCCTCGCCCGCTCTTCCATATAGCAGGTCAATGCGCGCAATTAGCCCTCGCACAACCATCGGCTGACCAGGCCTTCCGGGCTTTCACGCCCGGCCTTGCACAAGGCAGCACCTGCCAGCCCACAATCAGGTCCACCATCCCCACCCGCTGCGACCGCGCGACGCTTAATAGCTGCCGTTGCTCCATCGTTCAGCCGCTGTTGAGCACCTTGTGCAGCACCTCAATCTGCCAGCGCTGGGCATACCAGCGGACCCTTTCCACGGCGGCGCTGAAACTCACCACCGCCAGCCTAGTCAACAGCCGCCAGTAAATGGGTCGGACGCCTTTGGGCGGACGCGTTTTGCGCGCCTCCACCGCCCACAAGGTCAGAAGCGGTTGGTCGACTTTCAAGCACGGCGCGCACACGGTGATACGCGTGTGTGGGGGGATACTCAGCGTTACCAACCGCCCGGGCTGACCGTCTTTAGGGGGCGCCTGGATTTCCTGACGCCTTAGGCGGCCAGACACGCCCACAGGGTTGCTTTCGGATACTCCAAC
>CAYQWK010000055.1:0-20170 GCA_964420805.1 uncultured Bifidobacteriaceae bacterium
GCCAAACCCATCGTCCTGCTCCATTGCCCGGTGTTTTGACCTCCGTCCGCTTTTGTTCGCACACACCTTTCCGCTTTTGAAAACTACACGACAGAGAACTGAGTTTTAGTTGACACTGCGGAGCGGTTTGCCTTAGCTAAACCCAAATAACCACAGGACAAGAAATAGTGAACAAAGGATAGTTTTACGCAACGCCAACCAAATGATCGCCGCCGGGCGAATGTGCAAGCAATCCTCAAGACTCACCTGACCCAATAACCTTATGGCAAAATCAAGCAGCCAGAAATTTATCGCTCGCAACCGTGCCCCTCGAGTTCAGATTGAATACGATGTCGAACTATACGGAGCCGAGAAGAAGGTCGAGCTTCCATTCGTCATGGGGGTGATGGCAGACCTTTCGGGAAAACCCGCCGAAGCCCTGCCTGCCGTTGGGGACCGAAAGTTCCTTGAGATCGACATGGATAACTTTGACGAGCGACTGAAGGCGGCCAAGCCACGCGTCGCATTTCAAGTGCCCAACACGCTAACGGGAGAGGGTAATCTCAATGTCGAAATGACATTCCAGAGCATGGATGATTTTTCGCCGGCAGCGGTGGCGCGCAAGGTGGATTCGTTGAACAAACTGCTGACCGCACGAACTGAGCTTGCAAACCTGCTGAGTTATATGGATGGCAAAGCCGGTGCCGAACAAACGGTGGCCAGGTTATTGAGCGATCCGGCGCTCATGAAATCCTTGGCCGCTGCTCCGAAACCTGAATCTCCTGCCCCCTGATCTTTATGTCTCCTGAAGCTCAAGCTCAAAGCGCAGGCGCTGCGCAAACAGTCGAGGTAAGCGAGTTCGAATCGCTGCTCAACAAGGAATTCAAGGCCAAGGATGCCGGAAAGCAGACCGCAGTGCAGACGGCCGTGCGTACGCTGGCCGAGCAGGCTCTTTCAGCCACCGCCCTTGTGTCCGATGACGCGGTCAAATCCATCGAGGCGATCATCGCCGAAATTGACCGAAAGTTGTCCGAGCAGGTTAACAAGATCCTTCACCATGAGGATTTCAAGAGATTGGAAGGCACATGGCGTGGGTTACATCATCTGGTTTTCAATACCGAGACCGATGAGATGTTGAAGATTCGTGTGTTCAACGTGACGAAAAAGGAGATTGGAAGCACATTCAAAAAGTTTTCTGGCGCCGCATGGGATCAAAGCCCTCTATTCAAGAAGTTGTACGAAGAGGAGTTCGGCATGCCGGGAGGCCAACCGTTTGGAGCGATCATAGGCGACTACAATTTCGACCATTCGGCTCCGGATGTAGAAATCCTCAAAGGCATGGCCCAGATCGCTTCGGCCGCTCACGCACCGTTTATCACGGCATCGGCACCATCGCTTTTTGGAATGGAAAGCTGGCAGGAGTTGAGCAATCCGCGTGATCTGACCAAGGTTTTTCAATCGGCGGAGTATGCGCCGTGGCGCTCCTTGCGCGAGTCGGAGGATGCGCGTTATCTCGGGCTGACCATGCCCCGGTTTCTCTCTCGCATCCCCTACGGTGCCAAAACCAGCCCGGTGGACGAGTTTGCCTTCGAGGAGGACACCGAAGGCGCCGACCACAACAAATATGTCTGGTCCAACGCGGCATACGCGATGGGCACAAATATTACCCGCGCTTTCAAACTTTACGGATGGTGTGCCCGCATCCGCGGTGCGGAGAGCGGCGGAATGGTGGAGGGATTGCCATGCCATACTTTCCCGACAGACGATGGAGGTGTGGACATGAAATGCCCCACGGAAATCGCAATCACGGATCGCCGCGAGGCGGAACTGGCCAAGAACGGTATGATGCCGCTTTCGCATTGGAAGAATACCGACTACGCGGTGTTTGTTGGCGCTCAGTCTTTGCAGAAGCCTGCCGAATACACTGACCCGGATGCGACCGCAAACGCGAATCTGGCGGCTAGAATGCCTTACCTCTTCGCGACCTGTCGGTTCGCGCACTTCCTCAAGTGTATGGTGCGCGACAAGATCGGCTCTTTCAAAGAGCGATCCGACATGGAGCAATGGTTGAACAACTGGATCAAGAATTACGTGGTGGCAGGTGATGCCTCGGAGATTGACAAAGCCCGCCGACCTTTGGCTGCGGCAGAAGTGGAAGTGAAGGAAGTCCCTGGGAACCCGGGTTATTACACTTCAAAATTCTTCCTGCGGCCGCACTATCAATTGGAAGGGTTGACGGTGTCTCTTCGGTTGGTTTCCAAGCTCCCGTCCGCGAAATCTGGCTAGAATTTCATCTATTCCGCCGGGCCTGCCGGTTGTGCCGTCGCAGGTCATCAGGGCGGAACTCGAATCCGACGGCACGCAAATGAAAGTCGAGCGAAAGGAACAACAGTATGGCAGTGGACATGTTTATCAAAATCGGTACCTTGGGTGGCGAGTCGAAGGACGACAAGCACAAGGGTGAGATTGACGTTCTCTCTTGGTCATGGGGGATGTCGCAGTCAGGCACTATGCATGGCGGCGGCGGTGGCGGCGCTGGCAAGGTCAATGTTCAGGATTTAAGTTTCACCAAATGGCTTGATTCTGCTTCGTCTGGCCTGATGAAGGCCTGCTGCGCGGGAACACACATTGATCAGGCGATGCTCGTGGTGCGAAAGGCAGGAGACAAGCCGTTGGAATACTTAAAGATCAAGCTGACCAATGTGTTGATTGCCGCCGTCAGCACGGGCGGATCCGGGGGGGAGGACCGCCTTACTGAAAATGTCACTTTGAACTTCGAGAAGGTGAACGTCGAATACAACACGCAGAATGAGAAGGGCGGCGTGGACAAGCCGTTCCTTATGGGCTGGGACATTGCGGGAAATAAGCCGGCGTGAACTGATTGATCTGTGTCCGCCCCGGTTCCGCCGGGGCGGGCATTTTTATGACCGCCGAAGACTACCTGCGGGCAGGTCGCCTCAAGGATTCCCTCCAGACGCTGCAGCAATCGGTGCGTGGCAACGCCGCCGATCCCAAGCTGAGAGTGTTTCTGTTCCAGTTGTTGTGCGCTTTGGGGGATTGGGAACGTGCCTTGAATCAACTTGAGGTGCTTGCCTCGTTTGGCCCGCAGACGACCATGCTCGCTCGCGTGTTCCAGCCGGTGGTCCAGTGCGAACGGTTGCGGGGAAAAGTCTTCTCGGGAGAACACACGCCGATCATTTTCGGGCAGCCGGAGGAGTGGATGGGTCTGCTGGTTCGGGCCAATGAACTGTTCGCGAAAGGGAATTCGGACGCAGCCGCGGCGCTTCGCGAGCGCGCATTTGCTGAGGCGCCCGGGACTGCCGGCAAGATTGATGGTGTTCCTTTTGAGTGGATCGCGGATGCCGACCCGCGTTTGGGCCCCATGTTGGAGGTCATTCTTGATGGGCATTATTACTGGGTTCCTTTTTCCCGAATTCAGCGAATTGCGATCGAGAAACCTTCCGATCTGCGTGACCTCGTCTGGATCCCTGCGCAGTTTGTGTGGGCAAACGGCGGCGAAGCGTCAGGGCACATCCCGACCCGGTACGCGCACACCGAAAAATCGGAGGACGACCAGTTGCGTTTGGCGCGCAAGACCGATTGGGTCGAGCGCGGTGGCGTGACCGTGGGGTTTGGACAGCGACTTTTGGTGACGGACCAAGGCGACCATCCGCTGCTTGAATGCCGGATCATTGACCTGGTGCCACCAACGTGACATCCGGATCAAGTCATGGCCGAACTCACCCCATCAGAACGTTTGCAACCGTGCCTGCTCGACAGGCTCACAGACGAAGAGCCGGCGAACAAGGAAGAGAGCCGCAGCCAGCGTGTGATTTCCCTCCAACGTTACAAGCGGGGTGTCGTGCGTGATCTTGAATGGCTCTTCAACGCCAGCGCGCACCTGCCCATCGAAGGGAAGGGTGAGTTTCGCCTCGAGGATTATCCCGAGGCGTATCGGTCCGTCATCAATTTCGGCACGCGGCACCTCTGTGGGTTGATTGCGCCGGACATGGAGGAATTGGAGCGGCAGATGGCGGCTGCGTTGCAAATCTTCGAACCTCGCGTTCTCCGGCATACACTCGTCGTCAAGGCGTCGATGGATCGCCAGATGATTGGATTCGAGTTGAGCGCGGAACTGTGGGCCAATCCCATGCCCGACAAGTTGTTCATCCGTACGAACATCGATCTCGAGACCGGCCAGTGCATGTTGGGGGACAGTTCCAATGGATGAACGGCTCGTTGCCCACTACAACTCCGAACTTCGCCACATTCGGGAAATGGCGGGCGAATTCGCACAGGAATTTCCAAAGATCGCGTCGCGGCTTGGGCTGGACAAGGATGCCAGGACCGAGTGCCCCGACCCATACGTCGAGAGGTTGCTGGAAGGCTTCGCGTTTCTGGCCGCCCGCGTTCACCTAAAGCTCGACGCAGAATTTCCGCGCTTCACCCAGGCGTTGCTGGAAACAGTTTACCCGCATTATCTCGCCCCAGTCCCCTCGATGGCGATTGTGCGTTTCGATCCAGAGGAACAGGACAGCGGGCTGGCCGCCGGGGTGAACATTCCGCGCGAGACCATACTTCGCAGCAACCTTGGACGGGGAGATCGGACCGCCTGTACTTTTCGAACTGCGCACAACGTCCGTCTGCTGCCCATCAAGATCACGGAAGCCGCCTATTTTACCCGCGATGTCGCTTCATTGAAGATTCCGGCGGGCATTGAGTGCCGTGCCGCCATCCGGATCCGCCTGCAGGCGACGGCGGGGCTGACGTTTGACAAAATCAAGCTTGACCCGCTGGCGTTTCACATTCGCGGTGGAGACGAGTTCCCGGCTCAGATTTACGAGCAAATCCTGGCCCACCGGACGGCCTTGCTGTTCCAGGAATCCTCCCCGCAGCCGCGTGAGACCTTCGCTGTCGCCCCGGCTTCCGCGATTCGGCGGGTTGGGTTTTCCAATGAGGAGGCGCTGCTTCCTGTCAGCCCCTGTACCTTCGAAGGTTATCGGCTGTTGCGGGAGTATTTTGCTTTTCCCCAAAGGTTTCTCTTCTTCGAGTGTTCCGGCTTTGCGGACGCCTTGTCGAAATGCAAGTCAGACCAGATCGACTTGGTGATTACTCTTTCCGAACAGGATACGCGGTTGGAGAACCGGTTGGACGCCTCTAACTTCGAACTTTTCTGCACGCCGGTCATCAACTTGTTCCGCAAGACGCTCGATCGCATCGCGCTTTCCGACCGGTTCTCAGAGTTCCATGTCGTGCCGGACAAGAACCGGCCATTGGATTTCGAGGTGTACGAGATCCATTCAGTGACTGGATATGGAATGCTCGCCGGGCAGGAGCAGGAATTCCGTCCTTTCTATCTGGCTCGTGACACTGACATCGGTGCGGGTGCGTTCTACACCACGAACCGCGTGCCGCGCGTGCTCACCAACAAGGAGAAACAGTTTGGCCGCAAATCCTCCTATTCCGGCACAGAGGTGTTCTTGTCGTTGGTGGATGCTTCCGCGGCACCGTACCGCACCGACTTGCGCCAACTCGGAATCGAGGCCTTCTGCACCAACCGGCATCTGCCCATTCAAATGCCGATCGGCCTCGGGCGGACGGATTTCTCCGTCGAGGTCAGTGCGCCGGTAGTTGGGGTGCGTTGCCTTGGCAATCCAACTGCGCCGCGCCCGTCCTTGGCGGAGGGACGCTTTGCCTGGCGCTTGATCAGCCATCTTTCGCTGAACTACTTGTCCTTGCTTGATTCGAGCGGAGGCGAGGGCGCGGTGGCGCTACGGGAGATTCTGAAACTCTATGCGGACGGAAACGACCGGCAGACCCTCCGGCAGATTGAAGGTCTGCGCGCCGCGCGGGCGGCTCCCATTCTTCGCCGGGTGCATACGGCCGGCCCCATCACATTTGCACGGGGCTTGGAGGTGCGTCTGACCTTCGACGAAGTGGCTTTCGAGGGCACCGGGGTATTCATTCTTGGCGCGGTGCTGGAGCAGTTTTTCGCGAAGTACGTATCGCTTAATTCGTTCGCAGAAACCGTGGTGGTGACCCAACAACGCGGGGAGATCATGCGATGGCCGGCCCAGATGGGACGCAGACAGATCCTTTGACGCAACGAATCGCGGACGAGCCTTGGTGCTTCGACTTCTTTCGCGCCGTGCGTCTGATTCAGGCTTCCCGACCGGGATTGCCTCCCGTCGGTCGTGCCGAATCGCCGCGGCAGGAGCCGGTTCGCTTCACGCAAATCCCCTCGCTTGTTTTTGCGCCATCTACGCTGGAGTCGTTCGGGCGGGGCCCAAATGGCGTGCCGCGGCTGGCGCTCCGGTTCTTCGGGCTTTTTGGACCGCATGGGCCATTGCCACCGCACCTGACTGAGTATGCCCACGAGCGCAGGCACAATCATGGGGACGCGACATTCACCGGGTTCGCAAACGTCTTTCACCACCGACTTGCCTCCTTCTTCTTTCGCGCGTGGGCGGACAGCCAGAAGGCCGTGGACATGGATCGTGAACACGATCGTCGGTTTCCGAACTACCTCGGCAGCTTTTTCGGAATCGGGATGGATTCCTTGCGTGAGCGGGACGCGGTCCCTGATTTCGCCAAGATTTTTTTCGCCGGAAGGCTGGCCTGTCCGGCCCGCAACGCCGAGGGCCTCGAGGCCATTCTCAGCGCCTTTTTCGAGATTCCGGCCCGGCTGGAACAATTTGAGGGCCACTGGGTCGAACTTCCTGCGGAGAGCCGCTGCCGGCTCGGAGCGTCGCGCGAGGTTGGATGCCTGGGTGTCAGCACGATCGTCGGCAGCCGGGTTTGGGACTGCCAGATGAAGTTCAAAATCCGGGTCGGACCGATGTCGCTGTCCAACTACGAGCGAATGCTACCTGGCGGAGACTCGTTTACGCGGCTGCGACAGTGGGTGCTGAATTACTTCGGCCACGAATTCCTTTTCGACGTCCAACTCATCCTGTTCCGGAACGAGGTGCCTGACATCAAGCTGGGCGTTTCCGGCCGGCTGGGCTGGACCACTTGGGTCCGGTCAGGCCCGCCTCCGGCTGATGCGGAGGACCTCGTGGTCCGTGGGACTTGAAAATGAATGATTGCTGCCGTTGCGGCGATTGACTTAGAACGCAAACAAGAAAACACACTCCCGTTATGGCTGAAATCCGTCGTGCAACTCTTTTCGGAAAGCTGAACCCCATCGGCTACAAGTCCATCGAAGCAGCCACGGTCTTCTGCAAGATGCGCGGCAATCCGTATGTTGAAACCGTCCACTGGCTTCACCAGTTGCTGCAATTGCCTGATTCAGACCTGCACCAGATCATCAGGCATTTCCAATTGGACACGTCGCGCCTGGCCACGGACTTGATTGCCGGGCTTGACCGCCTGCCGCGTGGTGCCACGTCCATTTCGGATTTTTCTCCACACATCGAGGCGGCCGTCGAGCGCGGCTGGGTGTTTGGCTCCCTGCTCTTCGGCGAGTATCAGGTCCGCACTGGCCACCTGGTTATTGGCTTCCTGAAAAGTGAAAACCTCCGCAATGTCTTCCTCGGGCTGTCGCGCGAATTCGCCAGGATCAAACTTGAAACGCTGACCGACAACTTCGCCCAGATTACCGGAGGTTCCCCCGAGGAGGGACAGCGCGCCAGTGACGGATCGGGGATGTCGGCCGGCGCCGCTCCCGGCGAGGCAAGCGGAGCCATTGCACCGGCGGCAATGGGCAAACAGGAAGCGCTCGCCAAATTCTCCATCGACCTGACTGAGAAGGCTCGCAAAGGTGAAATCGACCCCATCGTCGGGCGCGACGAGGAGATCCGGCAGGTGGTGGACATCCTCATGCGCCGCCGCCAGAACAATCCAATCCTGACGGGCGAGGCCGGTGTCGGCAAAACCGCTGTGGTTGAGGGATTCGCGTTACGGATCATCGCCGGTGATGTTCCGCCGGCGTTGCGTGATGTGACGCTGCGCACGCTGGATGTCGGGTTGCTCCAGGCCGGGGCGAGCATGAAGGGTGAATTCGAACAGCGGCTTCGCCAGGTCATCGAGGAAGTGCAGCAAAGCCCGAAGCCGATCATTCTGTTCATTGACGAGGCCCACACGCTCGTGGGGGCCGGTGGCCAGGCCGGCACCGGCGACGCGGCAAACCTGCTCAAGCCCGCGCTTGCCCGCGGAACCCTTCGCACCGTGGCGGCCACAACGTGGGATGAGTATAAGAAGCACATCGAGAAAGACCCGGCCCTCACCCGCCGTTTCCAAGTCGTGAAGGTCGAGGAACCAAGCGAGAACAAGGCGGTCTTGATGATGCGCGGCATCATGGCACCGTTGGAGAAGCATCATCGTGTGCAGATTCTGGATGAAGCCATCGAGGCCGCCGTCAAGCTATCGCACCGCTACATACCGGCACGGCAGCTTCCCGACAAGTCGGTGAGCCTTATCGACACCGCCAGCGCGCGGGTGGCAGTGAGTCAGCATGCCGTCCCTGCCGAAGTCGATGACTGCCGCCGCCGCATTCAGGCGCTCGAAACCGAGGAGGAAATCATCGGGCGCGAGCAGAGCGTTGGCCTCGACCACAAGTTCCGTCTGGCTGAGATCGCGGGGAAACTCGCCACCGAACGTGCGCAGTTGGCGGACCTCGAAAAGCACTGGAACGAGGAGAAGTTACTGGTCGGCAAAATTCTCGAACTGCGGGCCAGACTCCGCGCGGCCGGTTCCACTGTTGATGCCACACGGCCAAACGAGTTGAAGCCCGGCATGGCAGCTGATCCCAAGGACACCCTGACCACGGAACAGCGGGACTCCTTGCTCAACGAACTGCGCGGCCTGCAGAAGAAGTTGGCGGATTTTCAGGGTGAGTCGCCGCTTATTTTTCCGAGCGTGGACCAAGGCGCCATCGCCAGCGTGGTTGCAGATTGGACCGGCATTCCTGTGGGCAGGATGGTCAAGAACGAGATTGAACAGGTTCTCGGCCTGGCGGACGTCCTTGAGCGCCGTGTCGTGGGCCAGCGTCACGCTCTCGAGACCATTGCCCGCCGCATCCAGACAAGCCGCGCCCGCCTCGACAATCCCAACCGGCCCGTGGGCGTGTTCATGCTGGTCGGGCCGAGCGGCACCGGCAAGACCGAGACCGCCCTCACGCTCGCCGAGGCGCTATACGGGGGTGAGCACAATCTCATTACAATCAACATGTCCGAGTTTCAGGAGGCCCACACGGTGAGCACCCTCAAGGGATCGCCGCCCGGCTACGTGGGGTATGGCGAGGGCGGTGTGCTGACCGAGGCCGTTCGCCGTCGCCCTTACAGCGTGGTGTTGCTTGACGAGGTGGAGAAGGCGCACCCGGATGTTCATGAGATCTTCTTCCAAGTTTTCGACAAGGGCTGGATGGAGGACGGGGAGGGGCGGTCTATTGACTTCAAGAACACCGTCATCATCCTCACCAGCAATGCGGCTCAGGATGTCATCATTAGCATGTGCAAGGATCCAGAGCTTCTGCCGGATGCCGAGGGCATGGAGAAGGCTATGCGCGGGCCTCTGACCAAGGTGTTCCCTGATGCGTTGCTGAACCGCCTGGTGGTGGTGCCGTATTACCCGATCAGCAAGGAAATGCTGCACACGATCATCAAGCTGAACCTCAGCCGCGTTGAGAAGCGCGTGCGCGAAAATCACAAGGTGCCCTTCACGTTCGACGACGCAGTTCCCGAGTTGATCGCCCGGCGTTGCACCGAACTCGAGCGCGGTGCGCGCATGGTCGATGCCATGATCACCAACACACTGTTGCCGGACATCGGCCGGGAGTTCCTGACCCGCATGGCCAACGGCACGGGAGTGGCGCGCGTGCATGTGACAACGAAGGAAAACAACTTCGCCATGAGCTTCGACTGAGTCATGGCCACGACCCCCCTCAATGCCGCTTGCGACCTTGCGCATCTCAAGGCGCAGGGCAATTGCAGCGGCGCGGTCAAGATCATCGCCAAAGAGATGGGCGTCACTCTCCCCGACTACGACGCCAACCACCTGATCGATTTCTTCAACGATCCGAAGAATGGATGGGTCAGTGTTTCGGAACAGGATGCCCAGGACGCCGCCGACAGTGACCGGTTGGTGGTTGCAGGGAAGAAGGCGACACAGAATGGCCATGTGGTGGTGGTGATGCCGGGCCGGATGAAATCGAGTGGCGGTTACAATTACACCGACAAGAAGACCGGCAAGATCATGACGGCTGCTGATCACGGGCGTTTTCCGCGCTCCTGTTCCACGGCCATGGGCGGATGGCCTGGGGCGATCAGCAAAGGTGAGAAGACCGTGTTTGATTCGTGGGGCAGCGCGAAGGGCTATGAGGGCGTGAAGTACTGGACGCCTCATTTGCGCCTTCGGTGGACCGATCCGGAACTGGCTCTTCCGGAAGACGTGCGCTCGTGTTTCGCGCTCGCGCCTCGGCCCGAGTTGATTGCGCTGCCCGTGAACACAGTCATTTATCGCCTGCGCACGAACGTTTCCGACCGTGAGTTCAAGACGGTGATGGGATCCGCCATTGAGGAAAGCCCGTGGTGGTTTCCGAAACAAACATATGACTCCATCATTCGCGCAGCGGGCAAGGCGAGGGGCAACATCTCCGGCGCGGCCCGCGTGGGTTTGGCGGTTCCGGAACGATTCAACCGCGATTTCGATTCCCTGGTGTCCGTGACCCTTACTAAAGCCGGCTTCGCTTACAGCGGAAAGGCTGCTCCGCAATCCTACGGGAAGGATTCGGAATTCCAGCTTCCGGGCGGGTTCACTCAGTTGTGGATTCCCGGGCTATTGCGGAGAGATTTCCGATTCAACTTCTTCGGATCGGTGCTTGATCGGATGGACGTCTGACACATCGGTATTCAGGTATGGCCAACTCCTACACACCGCTGTCATCAGTTCTCGACCCTTGGGTGGGATCGCCGCGCACCTGCGGCCCGATGGGCCTCGCCGACGCAGGATCGCCGTTCAGCCGTTTGCTCGGGGACACCTCTGGCGCGCTTGGCGTTAGTGACTGGGCTTCGCCAGGGGCGGGGAAATACTGGCGCGCGCTGGAAACTTCCAGCCCTAGACCGAAGGGGCCGGAGGCCGATCCAAACTTCACGGTTCCGGAAGGGCAAGTCACCTTCAACGCCGAGGGCAACGATTCCGAAAAGAGCCAGTTCTTCAGCCGCCGTTTGCATCATCCCTCCCCCGGTTCCGGCGTCACTCTGGGTCGCGGTTACGACATGAAGTTTCGCGACCAGCCGGAGATCAAGAAACACTTGATCGCGGCGGGAGTCAGTGAAGCCGATGCCGCCACCTACGCCGAAGGCGCGGGACTGGACAAGAAGGAGGCGGATGAGTTCGTGAAGAAATACCGCACCACGCTGGGACCAATCACGGCGGAACAGCAAAAGGAACTATTCGTGCTCGTTTACCCGGGATACCGGCGGGAGGCGAAGCGCCTCTGCGCCAAATGGGTCAAGGGGATGGAAGAGTCCACGGCGTGGGACGATCTGAACCAGGCAGTTCGCGATGTGCTGGTTGATCGCCGCTATCAGGGCGCGGCGACTAAGGCCAGGTTTCGCGCTGCCGCAGACAACTACGCCAAGGAACTCATCACGATTATCGAGTCTGAATTGAGACAATACGAACCGGGCCGCGGGCGCATCCCCTATTTGCGGCGTCATGGTTCAGGCTGAAACACCTACTGCTTATGCCAAGCCAGTCGAACAAGTTCGTCGAAGTGATCCCTCCCTCGGGAGCGGATGCGCTGCTGCTCAAGACCTTCTCCGGCACCGAACAGTTGAGCCGCTTGTTCCAGTTCGACCTTGAGCTCATTGGCGAAGACTCAGCGGTAAAGTTCGAGGATGTGATTGGTCAGAAGGCTGCGGTTCGGCTCGACCTGGCTGACGGCGGCAAGCGCTGGTTCCACGGTGTGATCAGCCGATTCGCCCAGACCCACAGCGAAGGGCGGCATTCCACCTACCGGGCCACGCTGGTGCCGTGGCTGTGGTTTCTCACGCGCACTTCGGACTGCCGCATTTTCCAAAACAAGCCGGTGCCGGACATCATCAAGGAGGTCTTTGCCGGGCACGGTTTCAGCGACTTCGAGTTGCGTCTGAGCGGCAGCTACCAGCCTTGGGAATATTGCGTGCAATACCGGGAAACCGATTTCAACTTTGTCTGCCGCATGATGGAGCAGGAGGGGATATTTTTCTACTTCGAGCACGAGGAATCGCAGCACAAGCTCATTCTCGCCGACTCCCCGTCTGCGCATACCGCCTTCGGCGCTTACGATTCGATTCGCTACCATCCACCCGGTCACGATTCCGAACCACGCGAGGAAACCGTGACGGACTGGCTGATTGAGAAGGAGATCCAGACCGGTGTGTATGCGTTGAAGGACTTCAATTTCAAGAAACCTGCCCTGCCGCTCTCCGGCAATTCTCCCATCACGCGCGAGCATGAGAAGGCGGACTTCGAGATCTTCGACTACCCTGGCGAATACGAGGAGTCCTCGGAGGCGGATGCTTACGCCAAGGTGCGCATTCAGGAATTGCAGGCGCAGTTCGAGGTTCTGCGCGGCCAGGCCAGCGCCCGCGGCGTTGCCGTTGGCGCCAAGTTCACCCTCACCGACCATCCTCGTGACGACCAGAACCGTCCGTACCTCGCCACCTCCACCTCGATTCACATTTCGACGGGCGACTACGAATCCGGCCAGACTGGCGACGGCGATTACTTTTCGTGCAGCTTCGTGGCGATTCCGTTCGACCAGCCTTACCGTCCACCACGGACCACCCCAAAGCCGTTGATTCAGGGACCACAAACAGCATTCGTGGTTGGACCGTCCGGCGAGGAAATTCACACGGATGAATTCGGGCGGATCAAGTTGCAGTTCCATTGGGATCGGCACGGAAAGTCGAACGAGAATTCATCCTGCTGGGTGCGTGTTTCACAATACGCCTGGGCCGGGGAAAAGTGGGGCGGCATTCACATCCCGCGCATCGGCCAGGAGGTGATTGTTGAATTTCTTGAGGGCGACCCGGACCGGCCGATCGTGACCGGACGCGTTTACAACGCCAGAACCAAGGTTCCCTACGATCTTCCGGCCAACAAGACGCAGAGCGGCATCAAGAGCCGCTCCTCGAAGGGCGGCACCGACGCGAACTTCAATGAAATCCGCTTCGAGGACAAAAAGGGCGAAGAGGAACTCTACGTCCACGCGGAGAAGAACAAGGTCGTCGTGGTGGAGAATGACCGCACCGAGGACGTCGGCAACGATGAGAAGATTTCAATTGGCCACAATCGCACCGAGAGCGTTGACAACGACGAGAACATTTCCATTGGCAATGACCGGACCGAGAGCGTTGAGAAGAACGAGAAGATCAGCATCGGCGAGAACCGCAACACCGACATTGGCAAGAACGAGGAAATCACCGTTGGCGAGAACCGGACTGAGAACGTGACCAAGGACGAAAAGATCACCATCGGCGGAAACCGCACCGAGAGCGTAACCAAGGACGAGAAGGTCGGCGTTGACGGCAATCGTACCCACGAGATTGGCAAGGACGACAAGGTGCAGGTGGGTAAGAAATTTGCTCTGGTCGCTGGCGACGAGATCATGCTTCAGACCGGCGACGCCAGCATCACGATGAAGAAGGACGGCACCATCGATATCAAGGGCAAGGACATCACCATCACCGGCTCCGGCAAGATCGGCGTGAAGGCATCCAGTGACCTAGCGCTCAAGGGAAGCAAGATCGCCGAGAACTGACACGCGGTTCGCACAGATGCTCCAACTCGCCAACCAGACGCCGTTCGAGTGCGCGCTCGGCATTCTTCCCGACCTCGACGGCGTTGAGTGCGCCATCGCGGTGGTCAAGGCCACCTTTGAGTGCGCCGGCGGCCAGATTGCTCTCGCCCGCCAACAGCGCCGCCCGAACATTAAGGACGAATTCCATGGCGAGCCTGGTGCGTCGAGCCTTAAGGCGGCGGCGGAGATCTGCCTTCCAAAGCCCGGCACTGATGTCTTGCTGACTGGTCATGCCTACGCGAGAGATGACGATTCGTTCACCGATGTCTGCCTGCGTGTCGGGGGCTTGGAAAAGGTGGTGCGCGCCTTCGGAGACCGCAGGTGGGATTCGGGTTTGCTCGGCTACAAGATTACGCCGCCGGAACCATTTCAGAAGATCCCGCTCCAATACGAACGCGCTTTCGGTGGCACCGACACCCAGCCCAAGGATGAGTCTAAGGTGGACTACGAACCGCGGAATCCGGTTGGCCGCGGGTTAATTCCCAAAGGCAGCCAGACGCCGGTGAAAGACACGCCTTTGCCGAATCTCGAGGACCCCGCCTTGTTGATTCGCTCGATCAAGGACCGCCCCGTGCCCGCATGCTTCGGGCCCGTGGCACCGCATTGGACGCCGCGCAAGCACCTGGCGGGCACCTACGATGCCGAGTGGCAGAAGACCCGCGCTCCTTACCTGCCGAAGGATTTCCAGCCCCGCTTCTTTCAATGCGCCGCGCCGGGTCTGGTCGTGGAACCCTACTTGCGTGGTGGCGAGTTGGTGGAGATCAGTGGTGCTTCGCCCGCTGGAACGTCCCGGTTCGCCTTGCCCAACTGCACGCTGAAGGTGGCCTTCGATTTGGACGGCAAGGTCAATGTCGTCGTGCCCAGCCTCGACACTGTTGAATTCACTCCGGACAGCTCGAGCTTCACGCTGCTTTGGCGCGCTTTGCAGGTGCTCGACAAGAAGACCTTGCGTCTGCGCGAGATCGGCGTCGTCTGCCGCGAGTTTCGAAAGGCAGGGGGCTGACATGGCGGACCATGTTCTCATCGTCGGCTGCGGAATGCTGACCCCCGTGGGATTGAGCACGGCGGAAACCGCAGCTTCAACGCGCTCACGCACGGCGCGCCTGATGGACATCGAATGGCGCGACAGCCGTTTTCAGCGGTTCACGGTGGCGGTGGTCCCAGACGATGGGCTGCCCGAACTTCATGCAGACTTGGTTGCGCCGCCACTCACCTATCGCGAGGAACGGATGCTCCGACTGGCCGGACCGGCGGTGCAACAGGCGATGGCTCCCTTGGCGCGCCATGCCGGCCGCATACCGGCGATCGTCGCCCTGCCTGAGATTCACACCACCATTCCCATTCGGGAGCCTGATTTTCTCCGTCGGTTGGCTGTGCAGTCCGGGGCAAAACTTGAGCCGGCATCTAGTGTGGCGCTGCCGCGAGGCCGCGCGGCAGGTTTGACGGCTGTTCGCGAAGCGGTTGCAATGATACAGGGTGGCAAAGCGCGCTTTGTCCTCGTCGGCGGTGTGGACACCTACATCGACCTCTACGTGCTGGGCACCCTGGATTTGCAGAAGCGCGTGCGCACGGAGATGAATGCCGACGGCTTTGCGCCGGGCGAAGGCGCGGGGTTTGTGCTGCTCGCTTCTGCGGAGGCCGCGCGCGAACACGGCCTTCCGGCGCTGGCCTCCGTCCTGGGATCGGGCGTGGCCGCCGAACCGGGCCACATTTACAGCGAGAGGCCGTACACGGCGGAGGCGCTGGCGGTCGCGTTCCAGGCTGCTTTTGCTGCCGCGCCTGGTTCGCCTCCGGCGACAACCGTGTATGCCGGCTTAAATGGCGAACGGTATTGGGCGAAGGAATTCGGCGTGGCCGTGATCCGCAACAAGGAACGCCTCGCCGCCGAATACCAGATCGAGCACCCGGCCGAATGTTTCGGCGATATCGGCGCGGCCCACGGCGCCGTGTTGCTCGGGTTGGCGGCCTTCCGGGCGAAACAAACTTGCCCAGCTGGACCAACGCTAGTATTCAGTTCCTCGGATTACGGCGAGCGCGCGGCGGTGCTCCTTGGCCTGGCGGCTGAAACCTGAACGAATCATTCAATGCCCTGTACCGTTCACAACATCCAAGGCTTTGCCCACAAAGGCAGCGGCGGCATGAGCATGGTCTTCCCCGATGTTTGCAAGACGCCTACGCCCGGCGGTCCCATTCCCATCCCCTATCCAAACATTGGCCAGGCCTCGAACACCTCGCAGGGCAGCAGTACCGTCAAGGCCGACGGCAACATGATCATGATCAAGGGCGCGAAATACATGATGAGCAGCGGCGACGAGGCCGGCAGCGCCGGCGGGGTTCTCAGCAGCGTTTTCAAACAGGAGTGCGAGTTTCTGTTGTACTCCTTCACCGTGATGATCGACGGCGGCAATGTATGTCGCATGGGCGACCCTCTCTGGCACAACAAGAAGAACATCTGCGGGTGACTTATGTCAGAACTTGGCGAGGCGGTCGCGGTCGGGATGGTTGATGAGGACGAAGTCGAATGCCCGTTTGACCACAGTGATGAGCCGCCGCCCGTCGAGAACGATTTGATCGGAGTCGGAACGAAGCTCGCGCAGAAGATGAAGGGCGGCAAAGGTACGTTCAAGTACGACAAATACGCGGAGGCATTCTCTCCGGTACTGAATCCAAAGGACCGTTCGGGCCATCCCTTCTTCCAGAAAGCCAAGTGCGTCAAGATCGTGGTCGAGGATGATTCCGGCACCAAACACGAGCATCAGTACCCGGTCAGTTGTGCGGCCCACCACTGCATTCCCGCGCAGGAGTCGCTCAAGGAATCGCCGCTACTTGCTTACATGTGCAAGAAAGGCGCTGGCGAACCACTCAAGGGCGGCAGTTACGCCGACGGCGTTGTCTGGGCCGATGTTGGCTACGACGTGAACGGCGGTCACAACGGGATATTCCTGCCTGGAAGCTATGCCGTGAGCGGAAGGAGCGGATTCTGGACCGGGAAGGACGACGGCGACGAGGATACTTCGGAAGATGGTCCAATGGACGCGATGGCGGACAGCGTTGGTGCGGATTCGCCGATGCTCACCGGCGCCCTCAACGAGGTCAGTTTCTCCAACCGAAAATGGCTGTACGTGAACCAGGCCGTTCGCAAGTGTCCCGGCCAGTTCCATGACCGGCATGTGGACTACAGCACGTTCGTGCAAAGTGTCCTCGCGAAGATCCACGCGAACTATAAGCATCTCGAGCAGGAGAAGATCTACGATGGAAAATGCCCAGATTGCAAAAAGAAGGCGGACAAGGCGAAGGAACTGGGCGCGCCAACACCCTTTGGATTGGTTTCCCGGCTCAACAAGGTTTCGTCGAAGTTCATGACCTTCCTCAATGGCAACACCTGGCGGATAAACATCTACACCTCCAAGTGGGGCCGAGCCTACATGGAGGCGCGCGTGGCCAAAAATCCTGCCGTGGATGCGGGCCTCTGAACCGGGTATGTATTTCATCCTGCATTGCTTCAGCCCCCCGGATTGCGACAACGCGATGCTCACCCATCGGTCCGACGATCCGCGCCGCGTCTGGTGCTCTGGTGCGCGGTTTTCCGTGCCGCCGCCGCAACCCGTCCGCGCCGAGATCAAGCCGGACTACGAGGGCAACATGGCGGAGTTCTGGGACAACCCAGTTCCGTTGATGACAAGGCGGCTTCACGCCGCCCTGCTCAACGCCGGAGTGGCCAATCTTGATGTTTACCCGGCGGAGGTTTTCGACCCGCACTCCAAGACAATGCACCGCGATTACCTCGCTTTTAACATCATCGGGGCGGTTGCGGGCGCGGATTTGAAGGCCTCCACCTTCGACTCTAGTCTGTCCGAACGAATGATCTCGATGGACTTTGATTCCATCGTGATGAACCACGCTGCCATCCGCGGCGCGTTGCTATTCAGACTTGCACAATCTGTGAACGCCATCGTCGTGCATGATCGCGTTCGCGCGTGCTTGCTGGGAGCCGGCATCAATACCTTGACCTTCATTCCACCCGAGGACTGGGCCGGATGAGCGCCATGCAACCCGAACTTCCAGCCCATCCATCTTTCGAGGCGCTCGTCGGTGCCGCCCATCCAAGCCAGATCACGCGCGGCCTCGTCATTGAACTGCTTGACTCCGGCGACATCATTGTCGGTGTCACCGTGCCGGGGGAACGGAAGTTCCCTTGTGACTGCCTCGAAGGTTCGGACGCGCCGCTTTCCAATCTCGCGATCGGCGATCATGTCCTTGTTCTCTGCCCGGAATCCGGCACGGATCGCGGCGTTGTCCTCGGGCGTATTTCGCGCCATCGCTCGGCCTCTGCGAAGGCGCCGGCCAAGGCTCACGTCGCAATCGAGGCGGCGGAATCCCTAACCCTCACTTGCGGTGAAAGCTCCCTGCAAATGCGCAAGGACGGAAAACTCATGGTACTCGGCAAAGACGTGCTGACCCGGGCAAAGCGCACCGCCCGCATCAAGGCCGGTTCGGTGGCCATCAACTGACCTGCCGTCATGCCCGCCACTGTCATCCCAGACCTTCTTGTCGAGCATTTCGAGGAACTCGAGTTCCTTTGGAGCCAGCGCGCGAATGCCTTGCAATCCACCGAGGCGACGCTACGGGATTTGCTGCGCCTCGAAGAACGCATCGCCGCGCATCTCGAGGGCCTGATGGTCGGGGGCGAAGCGACCATTTCCGTCGTCCGTGAAGGGTTGACGGCCGGCCAGTCAGCAGTGGCCTTTGCCTCCGCGTTCACACTTCTGCATCTCAACACCGAACCCGCTGCGAAACTCGTGGCTGACGCTTTGCCGCTGGCTGAAGGCCCGGCCGTCGACGGCATTGGCGACGCGTTGTGTCACGCTCCGCTCCATCTGGTCAGGACCGCGTTGCGAACGACGGTCGCGGAGGGCCGGCCGTTGAACGCGCTTATTGCCGCCGCGGCGCTGGCTTCGCAAGGGCAGCCGATCGTCGAGCCGGCGCGTTTGGTGAACTGGGCGGGCCATGAGTTGCCTGCGGTGCGTGTTGTGGCGTGGCGTGTGATCACGCTCGCAGGCATCGCCTGCAAACCTGAGGTGTTCGACCGCGGTTTTCAGGATGCAGAACCCGCCGTCCGGAGCGCCGCACTGGAGTGCGCGGCATGGGCGCGGCATCCGGATCTCCTGAGGATTCTGCGTTCCCGCCTCGCCGAACCGGCTGTGCATTGGGACGCGGTTTTGCTCTTCGCCGCGCTGGCGGGGCCGGAGGATGCGCCGCGCCTGGCCGCCCTTGGAGGGCGCACTGATCTCGGAGCCCGCCGGTTCGAGCTCTTGGCAACTTTGGGCCATCCCTCAGTTTTTGATTGGCTGCTTTCCGCCGTGGAAAGCCCTGACCCGCGCACCGCCGTGGCTGCCGGTGCTGCTTTTACCCGCCTGACCGGTCGCGATGCTGAATCAGACCGCCGTGTCGCCTTGCCGTCAGAGGATGGCAGTGAGCCGGACGCGTTCGAGCGGGAATTTCCTGATGAGGCCAAATTGCCCGATCCCGCGCTCGTGCGGAAATTCTGGCAGGAACTCTCCGGCGTCATCCCGGGCGGCACTCGCTGGTGCCGCGGCGTGGATTTGGGCGAAGGGCGTGATCCGCGCCAATGGGACCTGCTGGACTTACGTGCCCGTTCCGAGGCCGCCAGGCGTGCGCGGTTCCGCGGCTTTTGGAATGGCGTTCCCGCTTCCGTAGAGGTGTTTCCCCGGCGGCAGTTTGGTTCTTAAACAATGCTGACGGCGTCAAGGCAGCCAGAGCAGCCGGTAGAAGGTGGTCGGAGGATTCGTGGACGGCGTGGGGAGCAGGAGGTTGAAGCCATTTGAGTTGATGCTGTTGGTGCTGACCGTCAGCCACGCCGCGCCCTTTGGCGCGCTGCTGCGTTCGAGGCGATAGACCGTGCCGGTGGTGCCGGTCATGCCAATTCCTGCGAGCCGGCTTGCCATGACCGGGTTGGTCACGTTGTAGAACGCAGTGTTTGTGATCAACACCCCGGGCGTGACGAAGACGGATTGGTTGGTTGGCGGATTCCACCCGGGCAGCGGCTTGAACTCGATGACGAGCGCATTGGTCGAGGTGATCGCCCGGGTGTAGTTTGTCGCGGTGGAATAAGCAGTGTCGCCCTGCAACCGCCACGCCGCGCCCGCGCGCACGGCCGCGAACGGCGCGAGTCGAAGCTGCAAATATCCGGGATTGGCTGCGCTCACTTTCTGGCTTGGCACGATGGTGATGACGCCTCCGCCGGTGAAGTTCGTCCCGCTGTCTCCCTGCGCCGAAGCCAGCGTGATGAGATTCGCAACGCTGCTGTCGATGGCCCGCACCACGGATGCGTAGGGTTGCGATCCGCTGAAGAGGGTTCCGAGATAGACGGCAGCTGGATAGTAG
>CAYQWK010000056.1:0-17483 GCA_964420805.1 uncultured Bifidobacteriaceae bacterium
CGATGAACGCCATCATCGGCCAGGGCAGCTTCAGCGACGCCAACCGCGTGACCATCAGCGGGGCGGGTTCGGTGTGGAACAGCGGAGGCAACGCGGTGCTCGGGTCTTTTGGTCCGCGCAACACGATGGAGGTGCTGAACGGCGGCGCGTTCAACGGCACGAATCTCACCGTCGGCGGCTCGTTCCTTTCCACCGACAACCAGTTGACCGTGGGCGGCGGCACGCTCACCACCACCAACGCGGCGCAGACTGGCACGCTTGACATGCGGCGCGGCAACCTCGCCTTCAATGGCGGCGCGATCACCACGGACCGGTTTCTCATCACCAACAGTCCCGGTACGATCACCTTTAACGGCGGTCAGTTGACCACCCGTTTGCTGGCCGTCACGAACGTGCGTGATTTTGTCCTCGGCCAGAACGCGGGTTCCGGCCCGGCCGTCCTCGATTTGCGCAGCAACGCCATCGGGTCGGGCGTGAGCCTTGGCCTGACCATCGGGCACGCTGCGGCAAACTCCGCGTTGCTCATCACCAACGGCGGCCGACTGACCGTCGGCGCTGGAACGTTCATCGGCTTCGACACCACAGCGGACAGCAGCCGGGCGCAAATCAGCGGAGCAGGATCGTATCTCGAAACAACCACCGCCCTCGGCGTGGGCGTGTACGCGAGCGGCAACAGCCTCACGATTTCCGGCGGCGGCGTGGTCTCGAACGCCGGTTACATGACCGTGGGAGACCAGTTCGGCTCGCAGAACAACACCGTGCTGGTCACCGGCCCGTCCTCAGTTCTTCACTCTGCGCTCGCGCTGGTGGTCGGTAACCAGGGCGCGGGCAATTCCTTGATCATCAGCAACGGCGCGCGCGTTAACGCGGCTGCCTACGCCTCGTTGGGCGAGGAGGCCACGGGCGACAACAACCGCGTCGTTGTCACCGGGGCCGGGTCTTCCTTCAGCGTCGGAGATGAATTCGACATCGGCTTTCAGGGCGCGAATAACAGCGTGCTGGTCACCAACGGCGGAACCGTGACCAGCCTTGGCCCGGCATTCCTTGGCGGCTCGAACAACTTCAACCAGTTCGTCATCAACGGGGCCGGTTCAGCGTGGACCAACGCGCTGGATCTCTACATCGGCGCGGCTGGCACCGGAAACGTGCTCGTCGTTTCCGGCGGCGGCGTGATGCACAACGGCGGGTTCGTTTCCATGGGGGACCAGTTGGGATCGGCGAACAACGCCGTGATCATCAGTGGTGCCGGCTCGACTTGGAACGTCGGCAGCGAAATTGACATCGGTTATGCCGGCTCCGGTAACACCGTCGTCGTCAGCAACGGCGCAACCCTGCTGGCGGGCGGGCCGATTTACGTCGGCGCGCTTTCGGATTCCCTGAACAACAATCTTGCCGTGGTCAACTCGACGCTCGTGGCCTCGAACACCAACGGCACCGCTGCCCTGGACGTTCGGCGCGGCTCCGTGCAATTCAGCGGCGGGACCATCAACGTGGACCGGTTCATCGTCGAGGGCACCAACGCGGACTTTAACTTCAAGGCTGGCACCCTCAGTTCGCGTGGTGGCTATGTCGCCAACGGCCACGACATGACGATGGGCATCTCCGGCGGTCACCTGGGACGTGGGGCTCGGCTCGCGCTCGATTCTGCTCCGGGATTTTGGACCGGCCTCTCCGTACCCTTCGGTGGCCAATGTCGCGGGACTCACCGGCACCATCACCAACATCACCGTCACGCTTTCAAACCTCTCCCACACATGGCCCGACGATCTCGACATCCTGCTGATCGGCCCCGGTGGACAGGCCAGCATCCTCATGTCTGATTGCGGCGGCGACAAATCGCTCTCGTTTGTCACGCTCACTTTTGATGATCGTGTTTCCCAGAATGTGCCCGGTGACAGCCGCATTGACCCCGGCACCTACGATCCCACCGACAAGGAGGCCGCCGATGTTTTTCCCGCGCCCGTGCCGCCTGGCGTCCTTTTCGGCAGCCGCCTCAGCGTGTTCAACGGCACCGCTCCCAACGGCGTTTGGTCACTTTACATCAGCGACGACGGTGCGGTGGACGCCGGTGAACTTGAAAGCTGGAGCCTCTTCATCGAAACCTCCACCGGGCAGTCCGCCTATGTTCCCAACTCCGGCGCGGGCACGTTCATCGTAGGTGGACTCGTCGTCGGGCAGGATGTGTCGAACAACCAATTGTTCATCACCAACGGAGGCTCGTTGGTCGTCTCCAGTAACATGGTGGTGGGCGCGAACTCCGGCTCCCTGAATAACCGTGTGACCCTCACCGAAGGAGCGTTGCGTGCCACCAACGTCGGTGCCAATGCCAGCTTCGACCTCCGACGCGGCACCAACGTCCTTGCCGGCGGTACTCTGGAAACCGACCGGCTCCTGCTGCAAAACAACGCCGGCAGAATTCAATTTTCCGGCGGCACCCTTTCCACGCGTTCGAGCGTTGTCTCAAACGGCGTGTCCTTGGTGGTTGGCAACAACGTGGACTCCGCCCGCCTCCACCTCGCCGGCAGCGGTAACCACCTTTTCAGCCAGGGCCTTCTCATCTCCACCAACGCGCAACTCACCGGCAGCGGCACCGTCATCGGCAGCGTGACCAACCGCGGCACCATCGCCGCGGGCAACAAATTCGGCGGACTCCATTTCCGCGGCGGATTGCAGCTCTCGCTCTCCTCGGTCCTTGCCTTCGACATCGGCGGCATTCTTGCCTCGAACCAATACGACACCATTTCCGGCACCAATGTGCTCCAACTTCTCGGGGGGCTTTCCCTGCGCATTGCCGACGGGTTTGCGCCCGCACCGGACAACACCTTCACCCTTCTGAGCTTTAACTCCATCGCCGGCACCTTCACCAACGCCATTCTCTTCAACAACCGCATCGAGACTTCAGACGGCATTGGCACCTTCACCATCACCTACCTCGCCAGCAGCGTGATCATCGGGGCCTATCTCTCCAATGCCGGCGACGCCGACGGCGACCTGGTGGATAACTACCATGAACTTCTTGGCGGAACCGACCCCTACAATCCGCTCGAAGGTCTCATTATCACCAGGCTTTGGGTCGATGAAGTCGGCCGCGCCGTGGTCGAGTTTCAAGCCCAGCCTGGCCGCGCTCCCAGTTACCGGATTGAATACTCCATCGACGTGCAGAATTGGAACACGGTTCCCGGCGCGCCGGCGCTCTCCTTCATCCAGCCGAACATCGCCCGATGGTACGACGACGGCTCATTGACCGGCGGACTGCCCGGCAAGCGGTTCTACCGCGTGAAGGTTTTGCCCTGAGGAATGCCGCGCACCCCAAGGCGGCATAATATGGTTTCCTCATTTCGTGCCCCGCCGCTCTCGACGGCGGACTGATGCTGATTTCCGAGCCACGGACTCAATCACCGTTGCACGCGAAACCAGGGGATCGTCCAGAGCATGGCCTTCCCGTCCGGCAATTCTCATTTTGATTTTGAGCGCGGCCTTTAGGTCGCTTCAGCAACCGAATTGGCAAGGGTTCTCAATGCTTTTCCACATGTTGTCCGATGCGAGAGTTGAAGCGGCGTGAACGCCGCGCGCCAAAATGAGAATTGCTGCTTCCCGTCCGGCCTCCCGCTGGGGCGTCGGATCGCCAATTCCGGTGCCAACGGAGTTTTGAAACCGCTTCCCCGAACCGAAAAATCAACTCCCGCGGCCGGAAAATCAGCGGAAATGCTCGCTCCAGACTCCGGCGCGCTGGGCTGGTGCTTCGAGAACAAATACGACCCGCACGGGGGCATCTACCACACCCTGCGGCAGGGCACCAATGGCACCAGCGGCATTCCAAGGCGTGCTGATCCCAATGCGATCCGGCGGTCAGGAATGCGGCATAGCCTGCCTTTCTCACCGCCGGCATTGATCGTTGGTTCCAGCCGAGACGGCCGGGCTACAATGGTAGGCGCGGGCACCCGCCCCACTACGCCTGCCGCTTTCGGACACGCTGTTCCTTGAAGAAATGCAGGATAGGTCGAAAGGCGTATTCCGTCGGCCGGGATTTCGTGTAAGCTGCGCGCTCATGAAGTCATCAGTTGTTGCGCTGGTTGTTGCGGCTTGTGTGGCCGTGCCCGGGTTGTCTGTCCGGTTGGAGGGAGCCGGCCTCGACCGGAACGGCAATGGGTTGAACGACGTCTGGGAACTGGTCTTCCCCGGTACGGCGCTGCCCGCCGGTGGCGACGCGGATGGCGATGGATTTACCAACGCTGAGGAGAGTGCCGCCGGCACGGACCCGCGGAACGCGGCGTCGCATCCGCGGGTCCGGCTTGGTGCGCGCACGACAAACAGCATCTCGCTGCACTGGGACGCGGCGGCGGGCAAACGGTATCGGATGATGTCGCGCACGAACGTGGCGGCGGGCGCATGGGAGACGAACCTGGTGTTGATCGGCTACGACGCCGGCGGAATTGGGCAGTTTGCGCCCACGGGGTCGCTCGCACGGTTCTTCCGCCTGGCGGTAGATGATGTGGATTCGGACGGCGACGGATTGACGGATTACGAGGAGCGTTCGCTGGGATTCGATCCGGCGTCGGGGCATTCGGAGCGGCAGGACACGGTGGATTTCCAGCGGTTCACCAACGCGTTGAGCGCGGCGAGCGTGGTCACGGTGGCGGCACTGGATCCGTTGATGTTCGAGCGCTGGCCCGATCCCGGCCTGGTGGCGATCCGGCGGAGCGGGGGAATGGCGGCGTTGACGGTGAACCTCGCCTTCGGCGGCACGGCGGTGCGGGGCGTGGATTACACGGCCTCAGTGCCCGGCAACACGGTGGTGATTCCGGCAGGGGTGCGTGAGGTGTGGCTGGAGTTGCAGCCCGTGGCCGACGCGGATGATGGGGAGGGCGCGGAGACGATCACGGTGACGGCGCTGGCGGGGAGCGGCTATGCACTGGGCCCGGCGACGGTGGCGAATCTGACCTTGGGCAACGAGACAGCGACGGGCCTGCCCAACCAGAAGGCTGCCGCGCGGTTCCTCATCCAGGCGGCGTTCGGGCCGGATTCTGCGCCGGTCAACGGCATCTCGCCGCAGGTGCAGACGGTGATGGCGCAAGGCTTCGAGGGCTGGATCGACGACCAGTTCGCCAGGCCGCATGGATTCATCCAGCCGTTTGTGGATTGGTGCGCGGTGAACGGCCCGGCGGCGGGGTTGTTTGGCAACTGGAAGGAATACTCGTGGTGGAACCGTGCGATGGGTGTGCCGATGCTGCATCCCGACATGCCGACGAACACGATTCCCGATCCGTTGCGGCAGCGGGTGGCGTTCGCGTTGAGCCAGATTCTGGTTGTGTCAGACCGGCCGGAGCAACTGGCCGTCGAGCAGCGCGGCATGGCGAATTATTACGACCTGATGGTGACGCACGCCTTTGGAAATTACCGGGACCTCCTCATGGCGGTGTCGCTGCATCCGGCGATGGGCATCTACCTCAGCCATCTCGGAAATCAGAAGGCCGATCCCGTGAACAAGATTTACCCGGATGAGAACTACGCGCGCGAGATCATGCAGCTCTTCACCATCGGCCTCTGGCAATTGAACGCGGACGGTACGCGCAAGCTGGACACGAACGGGAATTTCATCGCGACTTACGACAACAGCCACATCACGGAACTGGCGCGGGTGTTCACTGGATTCACGTTTGGGACGAACCAGTTCTTCACGCTTTATCCGCGCGATTTCGCGGTGCCGATGAAGTGCTTCGATGCCTTCCATGATTGCAACGCGAAGACCCTGCTCGGCGGGTTGCAATTGCCCGCGCGCGTCGCGAGCCCCACCAACGCGGGCGTGGCCGGCATGGCGGACCTGGATGCCGCGGTGAGCAACCTGTTTGTGCATCCGAACGTCGGGCCTTTCGTTGGCAGGCAGTTGATCCAGCGCCTGGTCACGTCGAACCCGAGCACGGGCTATGTGGCGCGCGTGGCGGCGGCGTTTGCCAACAACGGCAGCGGCGTGCGTGGCGATCTCAAGGCCGTGGTGAAGGCCATTCTCCTCGATCCCGAGGCGCGCGACCCGCAGATGATGAACGAGCCGACGTTCGGGAAACTGCGCGAGCCGTTTCTGCGCGTGGTCAATTTCGCGCGCGCCTTCAACGCGCGGTCGGTTTCCGACTGGTATGTGCTGGACCAGTTCACGCTGGACCACATGCAGGATCCGATGAACGCGCCCAGCGTGTTCAACTTCTACCTCCCGGCGCACAGCCCGCCGGGGGCGTTGACTCAGATGGGGTTGGTCGCGCCGGAGTTCCAAATCATCAATGCCAGTTCCGCCATCACCGGGCCAAACTACTTTTGGAACGCCATCGAGTACGATCTGCATCGCTGGGGTTCGGGCGAACCGGAGAACGCAGTGCGGATCAACGTGACGAACGAACTGGCGCTCATCGTGCCGGCGGCGCAGATCAACCAGGACGTTCCGGCCGGCCCGGCTGCGGACCCGGACCCGTTGTTGCGCCGGCTCGACCTGGCGTTGACCGGCGGCACCTTGTCCCCGCGGCAGTTCCAGCTCATTCGCGAGGCGATGCTGCGGCTGCCGACGGGCTATTGGAAATGGCACCGGGACCGGCTGCGCGTGGCGATCTACCTGATCGTGACCTCGGCGGATTTCAACGTGATGCGATAACTTGAAGGAGACTATGAACCAGAAGCACCACCCCAATCGACGCCAGTTTCTCGGCCGTGCCGGCTGCGCCGCGTTGAGTTCCATTCCGTTGCTCAACACCTTGATCAACCTCCGCCTGGCTGAGGGCATCGCCGCTGCATCCACGCCGTCGAGCGGCGAATACCGCGCGCTGGTCTGCATCCTCCTCGCGGGGGGCAACGACTCGTTCAACATGCTCGTGCCGCGCGAGGCCTCGGCTTACGCGACGTATCAGGCCTCGCGGTCGAATCTCGCGCTATCCCCGGCGCAGCTCACGGATATTCACCCCATCGGCCTGCCGAATTTCGCGGTGCATGGCGGGATGCCGGAGCTGGCAAGCTTGTTCGAGACGGGCAAGGCGGCGTTTGTGGCCAACGTCGGTTCGCTGATCGAGCCGGTACAAAACCGCACGCAAGTGAACCAGAACCTCAAGCGTCTGCCGCTGGGCCTCTACTCGCACTCCGACCAGATCGAGCAATGGCAGACCGGAATTCCGCATTCGCGCAGCGGCATTGGTTGGGGCGGGCGCATGGCGGATTTACTGAAGGAACTCAACGCCAGCCAGGTGGTGCCGATGAACATCTCGCTCGACGGCGGGAACGTTTTTCAGACCGGCAATACCGTTGCGGAGTATTCGATCACGCCCGATGGCGCGGTCGCATTGAACGGCTACAACGCGGGCTGGGTGCAATACCAGAATTTGCAAAACGCCCTGAGCACCGCCGTGGACGGCCAGTTGGCGCAGCAATACAGCAACGTACTCGCGCAGACATTTAACACGCGCAAGAAGGCCGCGCTCGACGCCTACAACATATTTGCCAACGCTACCGCGCCTGCATTGCCGGGCGGCGTGACTTTTCCCGGCAGCTACCTCGGGCAGCGCCTGGAAATGGTCGCGAAGGCGATCCAGGGCCGGGCGGCCATTGGTGCGTGCCGCCAGACGTTCTTCATCCAGCGGAGCGGCTGGGATCATCACGACGGCGTGCTCGATGGACAGGCCAGCATGTTGCCGGAGGTGAGCGCGGCGATTGGCGCGTTTTACAACGCGCTCGTGGCCATGGGCGTGCAAAACAACGTGACGCTGTTCACCACCTCGGATTTCGGCCGCACGCTGACCAGCAATGGGCGCGGCTCCGATCATGCGTGGGGTGGCAACCAGGTCGTGGTTGGCGGCGCGGTGAAAGGGCAGCGTATATTCGGACAATACCCGTCCCTGGCCGTGAACCCGGACAGCGGGCCGGAGGTGAACCCGCTCGACACAGGCCGCGGGCGGTTCATCCCCACGTTGAGTTGCGATCAATACTTCGCCGAACTCGCGTTGTGGCTCGGCGTGAGCAAGAGCAGCCTGCCGATGGTCCTGCCGAACATCGGCAACTTCTACAGCCTCAATTCGTCGGCGCCGCCGGTGGGATTTCTGTTGTGAACCGCGCGGTTCACGGCTCCTCGCCGATGTAAACGCCGCCGCTTTGGCTGGTGCCAAGGAACTGGCCCGCGCCGAAATTCTGGCGGCGCAGAATCACGCCCTTGATGGTTCGTTTCGCGGATGTCGTTGGATCAACGAAGCTGCCGCTGAAGGTTCCCTTCGCCGGCACGATGGTGATGGCGAGTTGGTTGGAGCCGGTGATCTTGTTGTCCGTGCCGAGCGTGATCCGGTGGATGATCGGCCCGGCGAGATTTCCGCCGTCGAGAATGACCACGCCATTGGTGAGCGTCAGCGCCGGTGTTCCCGCGGCGGGCGCGAGGTAACGCGAGCCGGTGGCGAGGACGACATTGGTGAAGCCCGCCGGATAATACGCGCCTCCTGCCGATGAGGGCTTGGACCAGTTAAGCTCGCCGGAGATTTCTGTCGGCGCGCCGTTGCCGAAAGCGAGCCAGCCGAACATCGATCCCGCGCCGTTGTAAAGGGGCAGGTAGTACGGCACGAACCCGTCGGCCGAGAGCGTCAGTGCGGCGCGAGCGGGGGAGCCGTCTCCCATGACGCCGCTGCCGGAGACGCGGCCCACTCCGCTGACCGCCAGCGGCAGGTAGCCGTTTCCGCCCGGTGATCCGGCGGCATCGTCGAAGCCGGGCAAGGCGAGGTTGTAATTGCCCGCCAACGCGCCGACGGCCCTGGCCGGATACGCGACCAGCAGCGCCGTCCAGTTCGCGCCCTCGGCCACGGTGCCTTCGATGCGAGGACCGGCGAGCTGAAGCACCACTTGCAATGGTGACAGCCCCGTGCGCGGGACGGTCGAAGTGGCTGCAAAAGCCGTGCCGAACGCCCCGGCCAGCGGATATGACGCCAGTCCCATGCGCACCGTACCCGAGAACTTCCCGTCCGGCTTGATGGTGAACGACACGGCGCCGGCGCGGGCATGAGCCGGCAGGCCGGTGTCGTAGAACAGGCCGTTGAACACACCCGCCGCCGCAATGGCGGGCGCGTGGACCAGCACCCGCGTGTTCGTCACCGCGTTGCCGGAAATGTCCGTGGCGCGGATGCGGATGACGTTGGAACCCGGATTCAACGCCGCCGTCGCCGACCATGCCGCGAGGCCGGAGGCAGGGACAAACGCGCCGTCATTCACGGATATGGCGACCACAGCCAGGCCGGCGTTGTCGCTTGCCGTGCCGAGTAAGTTCACATGATTGCTGCCCACGGCTCGGACGCTGGCGGGCGGAGATTTCACAACGAGCTTGGGTGGCACGCGGTCGGGCGTTCCGCCGTTGAAGCCGTTGACAGTCAGCGTGGCCACGGAACTCGTCGCGGCGCCGGAGATGTTGCTGACGATGACGAGGTATTTGCCGGCGTTCGCGGGCGTGGCATTGCTGATGGTGAGCGTGGCGGTGTTCGCGCCAGAGGCGTTGCCCGCCACTGCGGCCGTGAGCGCCTTGGCCGGCGGAGGTGGCGCGATGGGCGATCCGTCGAACAGCCACGCATAAGCAAACGGTGCCGTCCCGCTCGCGCCGACGGAGAAAATCACGGTTGGCCCCACTGGCGTTCCGTCCAGATATGCCATCGACCAGGTGCCGCTCTGGTTGTTCACCACGCCGTCGGCGTACATCTCGAAAGTGCCGTTGGCAAGCAGCGCGACTTTGACAGGGCCGCCGCCAGGGAAAGAACTGCTCAACGTGAGCACGGTGTCGATGCCGAGGTCCGGCCCAAAGGTCCATGTGCCCGAACTCGCGCCCATCGCGCCGCCGGCGGGAATGGAATAACTGTTGCCGCTGTTGGCGAGCAGGACGTCGTAGCTTCCCGAGGCCGGAAATGGCGCGGCCCCGGCGCGGATCAGCATCCGTAACATTTTTCCGCGCAGCGCCACCTCGGTGAGCATTGACGCGGTGATGGGCGCGGGGTTGCTGACCGACACGCTTGCCGGCGGGTTGGTGATGACCGGCGCTACCGGCGGCGGCGACACACGAAGCGTCACCACTGAACTGGTGACTCGGCCGTAAAGATTCGTGATCACGCAGTAGATGCTGGTGTTGTCATGGGCGATGTCGAGCGGAGGGCCGAAGGTCACGGTGGAACTGTCTCCGACGTTCACGCCGCCAAAATACCAGTTATAGATCAACGGCCCGCTTCCGCTTGCGGTCACGGAGAACGTCGCGCTGCCGCCCGCATAAGCATCTTGGTCCGCGGGTTGCGTGACAATTTGTGGTGGAATCGGGTCCGGTCCATTGCCGCCGAAAAGCCGGATGAGACCGCGCCGCGTCGTCGAGCCGACGGTGAGGTACTCGCCTCCAGCCACCGCGCGACCGCTGGAATCCAGGGCGATACTGACCAGGCCCGACAGCGGAGCTGAGATGATCCCCGCGCCTTTGAAGTAGTTGGTGTCGAGCGTGCCGTCGGCGCTGAATCGCGATGCGCCGTAGTTATGGGTGACGATGATCTTGCCGTCGCCTTGCACGGCCAGGGCGGTGCCGCGAATGGTGCTTCCGTTCACCAGCTTGAACGCCGGATCGAACGAACCGTCCGCGTTCAAGCGCGCCACCGTGCGAAAAAGCCCGCCAGTGGAATTTTGAAAATAGCCGGCCACGAGTATCTGGCCATTGGTCAGCAAACGGATGCCGGCCACCGAGGAGTTGGCGCCGAATGGCGGTAGAAACGCCCCGTCCACCGTGCCGTCCTCATTCAACCGGACCAGCCCGTTGCGAGCCTGCCCACTGACGGTCGTGAACGTGCCGCCGAGGAGAATCTTGTTGTCAGATTGCGCCGCCACAGCCGTGATTTCGCCGGACGGAGAAATGACTCCACCGCCGGTGAATGTGCCGTCCACGGACCCATTGGCGTTCAAGCGCCGGACGTAGGCCTGACTGCTGGCTGCGCCGCCAGCGATAATCCGTCCTGCGGGATCGAAGGTGATCGCATTGTAGGCGAACACCGCCACGCCGGGCGGGTTCGTCTGGCTCAGGGTGAACGTGTTGTCGAGCGAGCCGTTGCTGTTCAACCGGGCCAGCGCATGGGTCACGAAGCCGACATAAACACTACCGGCCACAAGAGTTTTGCCGCCACCTGCCGGAAGGATCGCGCTGATATTCGGGAAGAGGGTGAAGGGGCTGTGAAAGGTGGCGTCGGTCACGCCGTTGCTGTCGCAGCGAAATATGACGTTCTCGCAGGTGTGGTTGTAATCCGTCAGGAACGCGCCCGCCGCGATGATCTTGCCATCGTCTTGAATGTAGAGGCTCTTCACCGTGTTGTTGGCATTGTTGGTCAGGCAGTTCGCGGTGAACGAAGTGTCGATGTAGCCGGGGAAATTCGTTTGCGCGCCGGCGAGGAGCGCGCCGACAAGCAGCAGGGCAAAGGCGGTTTGGAAGTTCTTCATTTTGGTGCTGGTGGTTATCTGCGCGCGAGTTTCTAGCGGGTTTCCCCGCAGGCGGCAACCGCAACGATGCCCTGCTCTCCGAAATGGTGGCGGGTGGGGCTTTACGCGCGGATGGCCCAGCGGAGTTTCGCCGAAGCCGCGCGCGGATTGGCGCGCAATTCCACCGCCGAAGCTCGCGTAACGTCGGGGGCGACAGACGCGAAGACCCCGCTGCGTTCAAAGGCTTGAAAGGCCTTCTTTACGCGCCGGTCCTCGCCCGAATGAAACGTGAGCACGGCCACGCGCCCGCCGGGGCACAGGCAGCCGGGCAGTTGTCGCAGGAACGTCTCGAGCGCGGAGAATTCGTCGTTCACTGCTATGCGCAAGGCCTGGAAGACGCGGCGCACGGAAAGTTCGGCCTCCTCGCGCCGCAAGCGCGTGAGCGCGGCGCGAATGGAATCGGCGAGAAGTCCGGTGGTCGCGAGTGGGGCGGGGGAGCGTTTGATCGCGGCAGCGATTTCGCGGGCGTGGGGTTCGTCGGCATTCTCGGCCAGCAGTTCAGCGAGTTTTTCTTCCGCGATGCGTGCCACAAATTGCGAGGCCGGCTCGCCGCGCGACGGATTCATGCGCATGTCCAGCGGGCCGGACTCCTTGAAAGTGAATCCGCGCGCCGGATCATCGAGTTGCATCGAGGACACACCAAGGTCCGCGAGAATGAGGTCGGCGCCATCAAGTCCGTGCCGGGCCAGAACCTGTGGCAACCCGGCGAAGTTGCTGCGCACGGCAGTGAACGCGGCGTCATCGAAACCTGCGGCGCGCAGCCGGGACTCGGTGCGCGGAAGTTCGATGGGATCGGCGTCCAGACCCAGCAAGCGCCCGCCCGGCACGAGGCGGGAGAGCAGTTCCCGCGCATGGCCGCCGTAACCCAGCGTGCAATCGACAGCGACCTCCCCGGACTTGGGCGCAAGCACTTCGAGTATTTCTGTCACCATGATCGGGCGGTGTGTCCCGGCCGGCGTTTTGCCGCTGGCGAGGATTTTCTCCACATCCGCGCCGTAGCGTGCGGAATTCAGTTCCTTGTATTTCTCGTGGAACTTGCGCGGATGTTTCCCCGCGTAGCGCGGGCGTCGCTTGAATTTCGGCGGCGCGGATTCTTTGGGCGAGGCGTCCATCAAAGTTCGTTGTACTTTCGGTTCGAGCCTCGCGATTTCTCGACGGGGTAACGGACCGCATTTCCGGCCAGCTTCGATTCGATGGCCTCGGCCAGGTTGACGCCGATGTTGTCCGCCATCTCGAAGAGCAGGATGGCGACATCGGCCATTTCCTCGGCGATCTCGTTCCGTTTCGCGACCGCCACGGTTTCGCACTGGGCCGGAGTCTTCCAGTTGAAATGTTCGAGCAACTCCGCGGCCTCGACCGCGATGCCCGCGGCCATGGACTTGGGGTCGTGAAACTGCTTCCACTCCCGCTCGTCCCGGAACGCGCGGATTCGCGCTGTGATGTCCTCGATGTGCATGGCGCAAGTGTGAATGGCGGGGTGGCGGGGGCAATGCAGATTTGCAACCGAACTCCGGGGTTGATACGCGAAGGTTCAACAGGCTCGAGGCGGAAGCAGGCCTGAAAAGTGTGGAGGGTGGATCTGGAACCCCAATCCAAACCCACCCTCGTTACCACCCCTCGAACGGAACCCATCAGCGACGGTGCTTTGTCCCCGATTTCCTGCGTGCGGACAGGTTCGACGAAGGCACGTTACGCTTTTGACAAAGGGCGTCTATCGGGGTTTGTCCCTGTCGGGGCACCGGGAGAATTCGCTGGTGGCGGTTCAGCCGTCATTCCGCCGGGGCTTGCGCCGGCGAGCCTGGCCGCGAAAACTCCGCCATGCGAATTGTGAAACCGGTTTCCGCGATGCGGCGGATGGCGCTGCGCTGGCGGCGCGAGGGCAGGCGTGTCGGGCTTGTTCCAACCATGGGTTATCTGCATGAAGGCCACTTGAGCCTCGTGCGGGCGGCACGCCGCCGGGTGGGGAAATCCGGTGTGGTGATTCTGAGCATTTACGTGAACCCGACGCAGTTTGCCGCACACGAGGACTTGAGCCGCTATCCACGTGATCTGGATCGCGACGCGCGCTTGTGCCGCGCGGCCGGCGTGGACGTGGTTTTTCTCCCGGACGATAGCGCGATGTATCCGGGACGTGACTTGGGGGGGTACTCGACATACGTCGTCGAAGAGAAGCTTGCGCAAAGGATGGAAGGTGCGGCGCGGCCGTCTCATTTCCGCGGTGTCACGACCGTGGTGGCGAAGTTGTTCAACATCGTGCTTCCGGAGGTCGCGGTATTTGGGGCCAAGGATTTTCAGCAGGCGGCGATCGTCAAGCGGATGACCAGCGACTTGAACTTCCCGCTCGAAATTATCGTTGCGCCGACCGTGCGCGAGCAGGACGGGTTGGCAATGAGTTCGCGCAACAAATACCTCACGCCTGCGCAACGCAAGCAGGCCACAGTCTTGTGGCGGGCGATTGGTGAAACGAAATCGCGTGTTGCTTCCGGCAAGGACGTCGCGGCGTCGAAAATGAAAGCGTGGTTAAATCGGTTCGTTGAATCGGAACCGGAGGCCCGGTTGGACTACGTGGAGTTCTTTGACCCGACGACGCTTAAGCCTGTGGCGCGGCTTCGTCGCGGGACGCACATGGCGCTCGCGGTCTTTATCGGGAAGACCCGGCTGATCGACAATGCCGCGTTATAGGCTTATGGCCGGACATGCGCCGGAGTCTCAGTCGGATTTCCAAAGGAGCCCCTTCGCCTTCCATTCCAGAAGCAGATCGCGAAAGCGTTGCACGGGCGGCGGATCATCGTCCTCGCGCCAGACAACCACCAAAGGGACGGTCGCTGCCGGAACCAAATGAACGAACTGCAACGGACTGGACGGATGTAGTACGGAATCCGTCACCACTCCCACGCCGGCACCGGCTTCGACATAGCTGAACACGGTGCCGATGAGACTCGGCGTGTGTGCCAGGCGAGGGGCGAAGCCCGCCTGTCGGCATCCGGCTAGAACCGCGTCGTGAAGCCCCATGCCCTCGCGGCGGGCCAGGACCACGAGCGGTTCCCGGGCCAGTTGCCGCCACGAGAGCTTCCTGCGGCCTGCCAGCGGGTGGGTGGATTTGAATATCGCGCCCAATCGTTCCTGCCGAAGCACCTCCGTCTTCAATCCAAGTGCCTGATGAGTCGGAACTGGTCGGGTGAGAGCGACGGACAAACGGCCTTTCGCGACCATTTCCCAGACGCGTTCCGGAGTTCGTTCCTCAAGGTGGACCGCCACAAGCGGATAGCGCTCCCGGTATTCGTGCAGGAGCCGGCCGAGGAAGGGCTGGGTGGGTGGGCCGATGTAACCGAGCCGCAACTCACCTTCCTCCCCGGCCGCAGTTCGCCGGACGCGCTGGATGGATTCGTCCCAGCTTTCGAGCAGCATGGCTGATTCACGCAGCAAAACCGCGCCCGCCGGGGTCAGCCGGACGTGGTGACGTGATCGCTCCAGCACCGCGATTCCCAGCGTGGACTCGATTTCCTTCACCGCCCGGCTCAAGGCTGGCTGGGCGATGCGGAGCCGCCGGGCCGCGCGCGCAAAGCTCAATTCCTCGGCAACCGCCTGGAAGTAACGGATGTGACGCAGTTCCATGAAGACTGCTCGTGATAACAGCACGGCATCACGCTGATAGCGAAACTTTATTTCCGTTACCACGGGCCTTGCGGCATGGTGCGCAAAACATGAGTAACCTCCAATTAGCGATTCAGTTCTTCCTGCAGATCGCAGTCATTCTGGGCATCTGCCAGGTGGTCGGCGCGCTTGGACGTAGGTTCCTCGGCCAGCCGCAGGTTGTCTCGGAGATGATCGCCGGCGTTTTGCTTGGGCCGTCGCTGCTCGGGCTGCTCTGGCCTGAGCTTTCACTCAAGCTCTTTCCCAAGGAGTCAATGAAAGTCCTCTTTCCGGCCGCGCAACTTGGGTTGGCCGCTTACATGTTTGTGGTGGGCCTGGAATTTCGCGTGGACATCATCCGCCGCCGGATGCACAGCGCCGTGGCGGTTTCGCTGGCGGGCATGCTGACGCCTTTCATTTTTGGCGCCGGACTGGCGTGGCTGTTTTTTCATTACACCAAGCTGTTTCCGGAAAAGACATCGCTGTTCGAGGCGATGGTTTTTCTCGGGGCATCAATGTGCATTACCGCCTTTCCGATGCTCGCACGGATCATCCATTTCAAGAAGCTCTCGGGCACGACCATGGGCACGGTCGCGCTCGGGGCCGGGGCGATTGATGACGCCGCCGCGTGGTGCCTGCTCGCGGTGGTGTTGGCGAGCTTCGATGGTGATTTCAGCCACGCGGCGAAGAACATCGGCGGCGGCATACTTTACGTGAGCCTCACGTTGCTTGTGGTTCGGCCAATCCTCGCGCGATGGGCGCGCGGCATTCAGGTTCGTGGCAACGTGTCGGACAGCGAGTTTGTGATCTGCCTGGCCTTGATGTCGCTCGGTGCGTGGTTCACTGACGCGATCGGTTTACACGCTGTGTTCGGCGCGTTCATCATGGGCGCGGCGATGCCGCGCGGGTTGGTGGCGGAGACGCTGATCGCGCGCATTCAGCCGCTGACCGTGGCGTTGCTTTTGCCGTTGTTCTTCACGTACTCGGGTTTGAACACCCAGATTGGATTGCTCGACTCGGCTTATCTCTGGTGCATGGCGGCCATGGTGCTGGTCGCGGCAATTGGCGGGAAGGGCGTGGCCTGCTGGTTGGCTGCGCGGGTCACGGGCGTGTCGAACCGCGAGGCGCTTGGCATCGGAACGCTCATGAACGCGCGCGGTTTGATGGAATTGATCATCATTAATATCGGCCTGGAGCGTGGCGTCATTTCGCACGCTTTATTCGCCACGCTGGTAATCATGGCGGTGATTACCACTTTGATGGCTTCGCCAATCTTCGAGAAGTTGGTTGGGAAGCATCGGCCCGCGCCGGAACCCGCGTGATCGAATGGATTGGAAAAGCAAGAAGCGCCGGCTTGCGGGCCGGCGCTTGTGAGTAAATGCAAAATCTGATCGACGCCGGTTATTTCTCCTGCGTGGCCCAGTCAAAGGTCAGCGTCACCTCGTCTCCCGTCTTAATCGGGCTCATTCCGAGAATGCTGGGTGCGGGCGGTGGTACCTTGTAGTCCGTCATTTTCAGCTTGGTTGAACCGCTGGCCTTCAACGCCTTGCCGCTGCGCGTGATGGTGACCGGGAAGGTGACGGTCTTCGTAGTGCCCTTGATCGTCAGTTCGCCTTTGCTGTCGAAGGAGTAGGGGCCATCGGCGGCCTTGGGCGCTTCCTTCAGCGTGAGTTCGGTCAGCTTGTACTCGATCTTTGGATGGGTCTTCATGTCCATTGCCTGGTAAGTGACGTTGTCCATCGAGGTCTTGCCGCTCTTGAGCGTGCGCACGGGAATGGAAACATCGGCCTTGGCGCCGACCTTTCCGGCGGCGGCTTTGGTTGGATCCGCCAGAAATTTCGCGTCCAGTTCCAAGCTTCCGGTGATGATGCCGCCTTCGATGATCCAATCGTGGATGGTCGAGGTGCCGGCAATCTTCATCTTGCTGCCGGTGGGCTGCGCGGAGAAGACGGTGTTCTGCGCCTGCGCGGACAACGCGGCGGACAGCGTGATGGTGAGTGCGAGGGTTCGGAGTAGTATAGGTTTCATATGATGGGTTCGATGTTCAGGGGACTAAATCTCAAACAATTCCTTCGGAATCTGGATCCGGGCACGTTTGGCCACCGCCTCGGCACCTTTGATGGCCACCACGGCGGCCTCGAAACCTTCCTTGTATCCGGCTGCGTCCTTCTTGCCGGCGACGCCAGCGAGATATTCGCGCAAGGCTTTTGAATCCTTGATGTCGAATGATGCCGCGAAGTCCTCAATCGCGTTGCCGACGAGGTCTGCGTTCTCAACGAAGGCTTTGATTGCGAATTCGAGCGGCGGCGTGACGGGAACCATGCGCCGGCCCCTGTACTCGGTGCTCGACAACC
>CAYQWK010000056.1:17493-20031 GCA_964420805.1 uncultured Bifidobacteriaceae bacterium
ACCGTGTTCTGGCCCGCGCCAGTGTCCCCATCGGCACTCTTGGAGGCGTTGGCCACGAGGGCGATGCCCGTTTCGTTGTAGAACACATCCTTGCGCGCGTACACTTCCCAGCCCAGCAAAGGCGCATCGGCCTCTTTGAACAGCCAGGCCTTGTTGCTGCGCGCCATGATGGCGGCGTCGCTGCCGTAGATCACCTCATGCTCGCTATCGAAAGAGTTGGCCAGCGTGGCCTCAAAGCTGCAAGTCATGCCGTTCGAGTATTCATAGATGGCTTGGACGGTGTCATCGACTGCCCGGCCGTCCTGCCAGAACAGGATGCCTCCGAAGCCGGTCACTGCGTTTGGCTTCACGTTCAACATCCAGTTCACCACGTCGAGTTGCTGCACGCCGACCTCCCCGAGCAGGCCAGTGGAAGTCTCCTTGTTCAGGCGCCAGTTCAACTCCTTCTCGCGTTCCGCGTTCGGTGATTTGCGCCGCCAACTGTTCTTTTTATGCCATTGCGCGCGGGCCTTGATCGGCGTGCCGGCCGCGCCGCTGCGGACGAACTTGAGCAGGAAGTGCTTGGCAGGATCCGAGCGCATGAGCAGGCCGCACTGGAAGTAACTGCGCGGGTTGTCACGCGCGGCCCGCGCGATGATCCGGGCGTCGTCGATGTTGTCCGCCAGCGGAGCCTCGCAATAGACGTGTTTGTTCGCCGCCAGCGCCGCCAGGACGATCTCTTTGTGCTGGTGCGTGGGTGTGGCGATGATCACTGATTGCAGGTCCTTGTTCTCAAGGAGCTTCTTGTAATCTGAATACGGCTCTGCCTTCGGTGCCAGGTTCTTGGCGCGGTTGAGCGTGGCTTCATAATGATCGCAGACTGCCACCACCTCGGCCTTGGGTATGCGCGCGAGGAGGTTCAGGATTTCGCGGCCCCACTCGTTGCAGCCGATCACCCCGACCTTGGTGGTGCTGAGGACGGCGTTGGAGTCGAAGTTGCCGGCCTCCTTCTTCTCGTCGGCAGCGAAGAGCTCGACGCCGCCGAACGCGGTCATGGCCCCGGCGATGGAACTGGTTTTCACGAAATCCCGGCGCGTGAGGTCGGCCACGGCCGGCTGGATTACAGGCGAGTTATTCATGTCAAAGTTTGCAGGCGAAAATCCAAGACTCGAAAAATCAAGTCAAGGTCACGGACAACAAAAGCAAAGCGACGGGAGGTAGTGATGAAAAGGCGTCGTTTGCCCTTTGCTCTCCCGGAGTTGCTCCTGTTCGCGATTTTCACCACATGGCTGACGGCGTGAGCAGGGCGAGCATTCATTGCGGCGGCGATTGATCAGCTTTCTGCGGTACGCTTCGTCTCTTAAGTACCATGACACTGCCGACGAACGCAGCCATCAATGCCAACCCGGCCGCGTTCTCGCGCAACGTAGGCGGAAAGATGAGGACATAGCCCGCGTCCTTGACCAACGCCGCGAAGCTCGACACACAAAACGGCATGAGGAAAAGCCGGAAGATCTGCCACCGGTCCAACTGCGTCGTCCCCCGGCTTGCGGACCGGGTGCTGATCCACAGCGCGGCGCCGATGATGCCGCTCAAACCCAGCGACGTGATCCAGAGGCGCGGACGCGTGTCGAAGTGGTGGCAAACGTTCACGATGTACCAAATCGCGTAACACCAAAGAATGATCCGCCCGGTGGTGAGACCGCGCAGGTATCCAAGCAGCCCAATCATCGCTGAAGGGTAGGGGGACTATGGCACCGTTCCAAGCCGGCGTTTCCGCGTTTGTGTGAGTTTGGATGGTCTGAGGCAACCCGGATTGGCCTTCCGCTGCCTTCGTCACGGCACCAGCAGCCATGCCACCAGCAATCCCAACGCTCCGCCGATGGCCGCCATCCACAGCCCGGACACGCGCCGCCTGCGCACGTAAAACAGCAGGACCAGGCCGGACAACGAGATCAACGTCATCAAACCCGCCGTCAGGTCGATGGCCAGCGACCACGCGGAGCCGGTGTGCCGGCCCTTGTGCAGATCGTTCAATACCGCGACCAGGCCCTCATACGCCGAGTTGATTTGGTAAGCGCCGGTCTTGCGGTCAATGAACACGTCCGCCGACGCACCGGGACCTTTGAAAGACACCATGCACTCGCCTTCGTCCACGCGGAATTCATCAACCGCGCCGCGCAGCGCGTGAATGTGCCGTAGATGCTCGGCAACTTCGAGTTTCGCAATTTGTGTTTCCGGCAGGCCGGAGCGAACCCACTCGACCTTCAACTGGCCTTTCAACTCCTGCTGCTGCCGCCGGGTTCCGAAGGTCCAATCGGGATGATTCAATGTCAGGCCGGTGATGCTGAAGAACAGCACCAGCACGAAGGTGAACATCGAGACATAGATGTGCAGCCAGCGCATCAGCCCCGCGAGGCGGCGATGGAAGAACGACCAGGCTTTCCCGTGGTGGTGCCTGGTGTCAGTGGGATGTGGCTCGCTTCCGGTAATCAAGGGTGGCGGATTTGATTTCGACGTTGCCCGGCAGTTCGTGGCGCGATGGTCCGGCACCGACCG
>CAYQWK010000057.1:0-19984 GCA_964420805.1 uncultured Bifidobacteriaceae bacterium
CGTCGGCACATGCGGCAGCGCGATCGCCTCCCACTTCTGCGCGCGATCCTTGGGTGCGACCAGGTAGAACACAGCGCCGCTGTTGGTGGTGTCGTTGGGATTCCAGCCCGCGCCCACGGCGATCTCCGCCTTGCCGTCGCCGTCGATGTCGCGCGCGGCGATGCATACGTTGTCGAGCTTGGTGAGGTTCTCGGCGAGAACGAACTTATCCCACGCCGGGTTGCGGTACCAGACAAACTGGTTCTTGTCCGCCAGCACAATGTCGGTCCTGCCATCGCCATCCACGTCGGCGGCGACCACCCCGTAACCGATCTGGATCTTGTCGTCGATCGTCACGGCCCGAAACACCGGCTGCTTCACCTGGGCCTGCGCCGACAGCGCCAGCGAAAACGCCGCTGCGAAAAGAAACTGGAATTTCATGGGTCGAAAATCCCCCGCGCGTAACAAGAAGGGCAAATGGAATTTCGCGGACAACCGGAATCGCCCGCCCCTGCCCGCTCCATGACGCCAGTCCGCGCCCTGCCCCGCGCGCGAACCGGCAAACCGGGATTCATCTGTTGACCCAAATCAATGGCCGCGGGGTTCGCGCCCCCTAACCTCGCGCCGTGAACACTCTCCGCCTCCTCGTCCTGGCCTGCGCCGCCTGGCTGGCTTTCGCCTTGGGCGCGCGCGCCGCCGAAAGCGCGGCCATCGACATCAACGACGTGCGCGGTGAGCTGGCAATCAACTACGGCGGCAAGCGCGTGCTTGCCTACGCGTTCGCGAAGAATCAGTTCAAACCCTATGTCCGCGAACTCTACGCGCCAAACGGGTTGAACGTCGTGCGCGACGCGCCGGCGGATCACCTGCATCATCATGGGCTGATGTACGCGATCCGCGTGAACGGAACGAACTTTTGGGAGGAGGTCAACCGGCCAGGGCATGAGGTGTCTGTGAAGTTGCTTTCCCACGGCACGGGTAAGACGGCGGGCGGACTTCCGCAGGCGCGCTTCAGCCAGTTGCTTCATTGGGTCGCGCATACAAACGCCGAACTGGCCGATACCGCGGGAAGCGCATTGCTCATCGAAACCCGGACGCTCGCAGTCACGATCAACCCGGCTGCGAACGAACTGGCGCTCGACTGGAGCGGCGACTTTGTCATCGGTCCGGCGGCGGAACGGGCACGTCTGCACGGCAGCAGCTACAACGGCCTTGGGCTGCGGCTGCCGAAGGAATTCGATCTCGCGGCGCGGCATCAGAACTCGGGGAACGTGCCCTATTCGCCCAACCACAGCGGGGACGTCACCGCCGCGCGCTGGAGCGCGGTGACCGGCACCGCGGACGGGAAGGAGGCGACGGTGACACTATTTGCCTGGCCGCCGAACGCAGGCGAGGCGCGGTTCTTTACGATGGTGAAGCCCTTTGCCTATCTGGCCGTGACGCAGAACCTGGACAAACAGCCGCTCGATTACGCGCGCGGCGACAAATTCAACATTCGTTATCTCGTCACGGTGCATTCCGGCGCCGTGACGCCAGAGAACCTGAACCAACGCCACGCCCGCTGGCTCAATGACGCGGGGCAGACAAAGTGAGGAGCGATCTATGGGAAACATCCACCTTGGCATCAACCTGGAGTTCGTCCGGCATGAGGATAAATCGTTCGAGTGGGGCGCGCAGAAGGCGTCCGAACTCGGCTACACGCGCATCGAGCCGATGGTTCATTGGGGCCGCGAATTGTTGAGCGAGGCCGGCTATTTTCACAGCGTGTCGATGCTCGACGACCCGCTGCGCATCCGGCGCGCGTGTGAGAAGTTCGGCGTGAAATGCTCGGGCCTTTCCGCGCACACGCCGCTCACCAAGCCCGAAATCGGCGTTGAGTATTTGAAGCAGGCCATCCGCTTTGCCGCCGAGTGCGGCGCGCCGGTTGTGAACACGGACGAAGGCCCAAAGCAGCCGTGGACCACCGAGGCCGAGGATTTCACGCTGATGAGATACACCATCAAGGAAGCATCGCTCGTCGCCGAGCCGCGCGGGATTCTGATCGGCCTGGAATGCCATCAGCAATACACGCGCACGCCGGAAGGCTTGGACCGCGTCTGGTCGCTCGTGAAAAGCCCGAGCGTGGGCATCAACTACGACACCGGCAATGGCTACCTCTGCGGCCACGACACGCTCGCGTGGCTGGAACGCGTTGCGGATCGTCTGGTGCATCTGCATGCGAAGGACATCTCCGTGCAGCAAGGCACCGCCGAGCGCGGCAAGGTCACCGGCACGCCCGTGGGCTGTGCCTGCGGCGACGGCGTGGTGGATTGGAAGCGCGTCATCGAAATCTGCCGCCGCTGCCCACGTGACATCGTGTTCTCGGTTGAATGCGGCACCGTGGACCAGGCGGCGCGATCCATTGCGCATTTGAAGAAACTGCTGTGACCTTCACTCTGGCACCGGCCAATCATTCGCGATCAGCTTTCACTCCGACCACACCACGCCGTCTTTGATCCCGACGAGGCGAGTCAGGTCCATCGCTCGATCCGCAGGCCGTTCACGCGCCTGAATTCGGAGGTGTTGCCGGTCACAAGAATCAAACCCAGCGCCAGGGCGTGGCCGGCAATCAACAGATCATACGGCCCAATGGGCGTGCCCGCGCGTTCCAGGGCAATCCGGATCACCGCAGCCTCGGCAGCGGCATGTTCATCAAACTCCAGCGCGTCCACCTGCCCGATGAAACGCTCGATCTTCGCCCGCTCGCGCCTCGGATCGCGCGACTTTTCGGCGCCGGAGAACAGCTCGAATGCCGTGATCGACGAGACGCCGCAGTCGTCCGGACTCAGGGCGGCAAGCCGCACCACCGCGGCGGAATTGTTCCGCAGCACAGCGATACACGTGTCGGTGTCGAGGAGGTAGATCACAGCTCCCGGACGGGTGGCAGCTTCCCCTGTGGCGGGCGGGTGAATTTCGGGTCCGTGATGCGAATGGACTGGAAGAAGTTCCGCGGCCAGCGCCGTTTCGTCCTGGACTTCAAGATCACCGCGTCGCCCTCGCGGTGAATGAGCACTTCATTGCCCTCAAAGCGGAACTCCTTGGGCAGACGCACTGCCTGCGAACCGCCCGTGATGAACAATTTGGCTGTCTTCATGTAGCTACCGTAGCTACGACCGATCAATGCGGCAAGTGTTTGCTCCCTTCACTCCGGCACCGGCGCACCCTTCTCGATTGCCCTGCCCTCCCACCACACCACGCCGTCCTTGATCTCGACGAGGCGGGTGACGCCGCCGGGCGCGGGCGAGGTATTCACCTTGGGCAGCCAGCGGGCGAGGTCGCGCTTCGTCGCCGCGTGCCTCGCGTCCTTGGCGAGGTTGGTCCATTCGTTCGGGTCGCGCGCCATGTCATAGAGTTCCTCCGAGCCGTCGGCGTAGCGGATGTAGCGCCATTGTTCGGTGCGGATAGTGTGGTTGTTCTGTCCGTGCGAGGTGATGGCGGGAAACTCGCGCGTGGCCTTTGCATCGCGCAGTTGACGCGCAAGGCTGTGTCCTTCAAGTCCCTGGCGCGCAGGCAGGCCACAGACCTCGGCGAGCGTCGGGTAAATGTCGAGCAACTCGGCGGGCCGGGCGCAGCTCACGCCTTTGGCGACGCCCGGCCCGGCGAAGATCAATGGCACATGCGTTGAGCGTTCCCAGAGCGTGTTCTTGCCGCTGATGCCCTTCTCACCGAGGTGCCAACCGTGATCGCTCCACAGTACCACGATGGTGTTCGCGGCGGCGGGGCTGGCGTCGAGTGCATCAAGCACGCGACCGACCTGCGCGTCCATGAAGCTGATGCTGGCGAGATAGGAGCGCACGAGGTTCCGCCATTGACCGGCCTTTTCCAGCCACGCGAGGCGCGGTTCGGGAAGCTGCCAGTGCAAGTACCAGGCAAACGATGGAACGTCGGAACGGTCGTCGCGCTGGATGGCGGGCAGCACGGAATCGTCGTCGGGATAGAGATCGAACCATTTCTTCGGCGCGAAGCAGGGAACGTGTGGGTGACGAAAACCGACGCAGAGCATGAATGGCGTTTCGCCGGACAGGGAACGAAGGCGGTTCGTAGCCCATGTGGCGAGGTCGTAATCATAGCAGTCCTCGTCGCGTTCCGGGAAAATGCCCCAGTCCACTGCCGCCATCTTGCTCGGGGTGTCCACGAACTTCTTCGCGGGCTTCAGTTTGCCTGAGCCGCCGTGCGGTCCCCATTCAGAGAACTCGGTCGCGTTGGTGCGTTGCTTGATGGGCGGATAGGCATCGTGAAAGATCTTTCCGCAGGTGACGACGTTGTAGCCGTTGGCCATGAAATGCTGCGGCAGGGTCACGACGTCGCGCAGCGGTTCGACCGTGCGAAACCACGGGTCAAGGGCATACACGCCGCTGGTCGAGGGGCGCAGTCCGGTGAGCATGCTGGTGCGTGAAGGGTTACAAAGCGGTGCCTGGCAATGGGCATTGGCGAAGGTCGTTCCACGCGCGGCGAGGCGGTCGAAGTTCGGTGTCTTCACGAGGCGATGCCCGCCAAGGGGCGTCACCCAGTCATTCAAGTCGTCGATGGCAATGAGAAGGACATTCGGCCGGGCGGAAAATGCCGGAGCGGCGGCCAGGTAAAGCCCGAACAACACGAAGAGAAGGCGCACGATGGTCATGGCGTGATTCATTCATGCGCCACGCCGGGCGTCAACCGGGCGTCTGGTCGAGTTCAGGGAGGATGCATCAAGAACCCCAACAAATTCTGTCGGCCGCGCGTCGTCACCGCGTGTTGCTCGCTACGCGAAGTTCTCCAGCCGTCGTTCAGCACGGCGGCGAACCTGGGTGTTCTTTGTGCCCGCGCGGTCTTACCGCTTGCGAGAAGGTCGTTTTCCGGTGTTCCGCTGCACGCTGCCGTCGGCCATGGCTTCGTTTCCATCCACGGGGCAATGGACGATCACGGTCGTGCCGGGTGACGCGAGCTTGCCGATGTCGAGTCCCGGGGTGACGAACTCGTAGCTGATGTTGTCAGATGAGGCGCTGGACCAGCCGGCAGCGAGGGTGTGGTGCTTGTCGCCGGGACAAACAAGGAACTTCGGGGCAACAAGCTCGTTCGACATGGCGACGAAGGAGGGCGGAAGTTTCTGTTCATGATCGTCGGCGTAAATCCGGGCACTCATGGCGATCTGCTTGAGGTTGTTGACGCAGGCAACCTGCTGGGCGCGCGCCTTGCCCTTGGCCAGGGCCGGGAGGAGCAAGCCGGCCTGGATGGCCGTGCCAAACAGCGAGAAGAAATAGCCGAGGCAAAGTCCGGCAATGGCGAGCCCTTTGCCGCCGTACTTTAACGGATCGCGGTTGGCGCGGCTGAGGGAAATGTGTCCGGTGATGATGGCAGCGATGCCGGTGAGGCAGGCGCAGAACACGGAGCAAATGCCGAGGACAAGGCTCGTCACGGCCAGACCGTTCTGCTGGCGGACCGGAGGTGGGGTGGTGGTTTCCATTTGCGAATCTGGGTTGATGTTTTCTTTCGCTGACGTGCGCAACTCTGGCGTTCGGGGACTTGGTTGGCGATGCGAAAAACAAAGCTGTTGCTATCGCTGTGCGGCCTCGCCGCAGGTGAAGTTCCGTCCATGCCGCGGCGTCGGAACCTCCGCATGAACCGCCGTTCCTTCCTCGAATCCACTTCCTGCGCCGTTGCCGTGATCGCCGCCGCGCCATTGTCGCTCCAATCCGCCGAGTTGCCGGCGCCATCGGCCAGCAAGCTGCCGCGTTGGCGCGGATTCAACCTCCTGGAAAAATTCGTCCAGCGGAAGGGCGGCAACCCTCCGTTCGTCGAGGACGACTTCCGGATGATCGCGGACTTTGGTTTCAATTTCGTGCGCCTGCCCATGTCCTACCTCTGCTGGACCGACGCGGGCGACTGGCGGAAACTTTCGCGCGAGGAGGAGTTGAAGCACATCGACCAGGCGGTCGAATTCGGGCGCAAACACCACATCCATGTGAACATGAATTTCCATCGGGGGCCGGGTTATTGCGTGAATCCGCCCAAGGAAAAGTTGGACCTGTGGACGAACGTGGAGGCGCAGGAGGTGTGCGCGCTGCATTGGGCGGCGTTCGCCCGGCGTTACAAGGGCATGCCCAACGACCAGGTAAGCTTCGATTTGTTGAACGAGCCTTCCGACATCAAGGAGGAGACCTACGCGAAAGTCGTGCGGCAGTTGGTGGCCGCCATTCGCGCCGAGGACGCGCAGCGGTTGGTGATTGCCGACGGTTTGAAGTGGGGCACGCAGCCGGTAATGAGCCTGGCCGACCTCGGCGTCGGGCAGAGCACGCGCGGCTACAACCCGATGGAGATCAGCCACTATCAGGCCTCGTGGGTGAACACCGCCGGGCAGCCCACGCCGCAATGGCCGCGCGTGATGCTCTCGGGCGGCACGCTCGCCAGCCCGGCCAAAGGCAAGGACTCGCACGCGATCGTCATCGACGGTTCTTTCGCCACGGCGACACGGATGCGCCTGCGCGTGGGCACTGTGTCGTCGGCCAGCACACTGCTGGTCGAGGCGGATGGGAAAGCAGTGCTAAACCACGAGTTCAAACCGGGACCGGGCGAAGGCGAATGGAAGAAGGTCGTGTTCAAACCGGAATGGAAGATCTACCAGAACATTTACGACCGCGATTACACGGCGGAAATCCCCGTAGGAACGAAACACATCAAGGTTCACGTGCCAAAAGGCGATTGGGTGCAGGTCGGGGAAATCGCCTTCAAGCCAGCCGATGCCACGCGGGAGGACTTGCTGACCATCGTCGGCGGCTGGGGCGAAAAGCCCGAACCGGTGCGGTATGTTCCGGGCGCGGCGAATCCGTTCACAGGTCCGCGCGCGCGCGACGCCGCCTGGCTGTGGCAGCAGAGCATCGAGCCATGGAAAAAACTTGAGGCGCTGGGCGTGGGCGTGCATGTCGGCGAATGGGGCGCGTTCAACAAGACGCCGCACGATGTGGCGTTGCGCTGGATGGAGGATTGCCTCGCCAACTGGAAGAAGGCCGGCTGGGGCTGGGCCATGTGGAATTTCCGCGGCGCCTTCGGCCCGCTCGACAGCGGGCGCGCCGACGTGGCGTATGAAGATTTTCACGGGCGCAAGCTGGACCGGAAGATGATGGAGTTGATCCAGCGGTATTGAATCGCGGCCTCGCCAACCGGAACCCGGCCTCGTAGGCTCCGCCGCGATGAGTGCCGAATCCCAACTGCTCGCGCGTTGCCTCGATGGCGAGGCTGCCGCCTGGGATGAATTGTTCGACCTCCATTACGCGCCAGCCGGCCGGTTTGTATTCCAGATCAGCTCCAGCTTCACGCCCGAGGACGTGGAGGAGATTTGCCAGGAGACATTTCTCACCGTCATCAAGAGCCTGCACACCTTTCAACGGAACTCGCAGTTCCAGACCTGGCTCTTCCGCATCGCGGCCAACAAGGCGCACGACTACGTGGAAAAACAGCGCGCGGCAAAGCGCGGCGGCGGGCAGAAGACACTCTCGCTCCATGCGGAAACTCCGGACGGCCTGACCATCGATCCGCCGAGCCATGAGCCCGGGCCGGACCGCGCTTTGTTGAACGCCGAGGCAGCAGACCTCGTCACCGAAGCATTGCGCGAACTGGGCGGGCCTTGCCAGGAGATCATTGAACTGCGCTACTTCGCTGACCTGAGCTACGAGGAGATTTCCGCGGAATTGAGGCTTAATCCCAAGACCGTCAGCTCGCGCCTGAGCAAATGCCTCGACAAGATCGAGAACCTGATGAAGCCCCACCTCGCCGACCCGCCTGAAGTTTCGCGGGAGAAAAAGAAACCATTGTCCGTCTAACCACCGATGCCACCCGAGCCATCAAACCGAGCCGACGAGCAATTGCGCCAGCACGCGGAGAAACGCCGTGCGCAAGGCGGCGATTTCGCCCTGCATCCGGCCACGCGCCAGATGTTGCAGGGCGAGGTGGCCCGGCATTTTGCGGCCGGCCGCGCGCGGGAAAAGGCGGCCGGCGGCATCGTTGCGTGGCTCGCGCGCTGGCGTCTCGTGGCGTACACGGCAGCCTGCATGGCAGTGCTCGGAGCCGCGGCATGGCTGGCTACGGAGAACCTCCGGCGCAATGCGCCATCCAGATTGGCGAAGGCGGATGCGGCAGCCCCGGCGGTTCCCACAACTCCTCCTGCGGCTACCGAGGCGGCTCAGTCACCCGCGGTCACCAGCACCATGGTCGCGGCCAAGGATGCGGATGCGAAATTGGTGTATTCCGCATCCGCCTTGGATGCAGACCAGAGCAAAGCGGAAGAACTGCGACGAAGCGTTGATATGAGGCGGTCCGAGCCGCCACCCACGCGCTCGCTGGCGCGCAAAACGGGTCCGCCGACAGACGCCGCTGAAACCGACGGCAGCCGATTGGAGAAGTCGCGAGCAGCCCTCGCGAGCCGTTCCGCGCCGGCTCCGGCCGCCGCTCCGCTGACCACGGAATCCGCTCCCGCTCCCGTCACGCCGCCTGCCTCCGCAGCCGGTTCCGGAGCGGAGAGGCTTGCTGCGCCTTCCCCGGCCGCCACGCGCTTCTACCGGCTCCGCACCGAGGATGCACCGACGGTCACCGCCACGACGTTAGGCATGGCATTTGCGGAACAAAGCACGCCACGTCCGTTGAAATTTGAACGGGCTGACGAAGTCGATTCACTCCACCTCGCCAAGGCGCCAGGCGAAAAGACTGCGGCATTGGGCAACTTCACCTTCGAGCAACTCGGCAACGTGGTTCGCGTCACTGACGCCGACGGCTCGGTCTATGAAGGCGGGTTCACGGTGAACGAGCCGTTGCCGGCCAACAATTTAATCACAGGGGGACGCGCCGGCCTCGCCGCGCCCGGCGCCGCGACGGTAACCGCTCCGGCGCGGTCGAACGACGTGCCGTTCCGCGTGTCGGGAACAAACCGGACGCTCCGGCAATTGATCGTTCTGAATGGCCGCCTCACCACTCCGCCGCCGGCCGTGGCGCCACAACGCGGATTGAAAGAGAAGATGGCCAGCGACGCGGTAATCGTGACCACCAATGCGCCGTCGCTGGAAGGCTCGCTGCGGGTCGGTGATGCCGCGCCGCATTTCTTCCGCGCGCGGGTGCGAAACTAGCCGCGCGTCTTGAATCCCCCTGGCCAGTCCCGGTTTCGTTTCGAGCGCGAGTTGCTGGCGCGCGGTTGCGCAAGCGTCGCGGGCGTGGATGAGGCGGGACGCGGGCCGCTGGCGGGGCCAGTGGTCGCGGCGGCGGTAATGTTCCCCAATGAGTGGATTACCGGCGGACTTCCTCGCGCGCTTCACGGGTTAAATGATTCCAAGCAATTGACGGCGGCCGGGCGCGATGAGTTTTTCGCCGTGCTCACGGCCATGCCGGAGATTCGCTTCGCCATTGCCAGCGCCGACCATGCGGTCATCGACGAGATCAACATCTTGCAAGCCACCTTCCGCGCCATGAACGACGCCATCGGGACGCTGGCGCCCGCACCCGCGCATGTGCTGGTGGACGGCAATCAACGATCCAGCGCCCGCTGGACGCAGACGCCCGTGGTGAAGGGCGATGCGAAGAGCTATTCAATCGCCGCCGCCAGCGTGCTGGCCAAGGTCACGCGCGATCGAAAAATGATGGAGTTCGACCACCAATGGCCGGAGTACGGCTTCGCCGGTCACAAGGGCTACGGCACGGCGGACCATCTCGCCGCCATCGCGCGGCATGGTCCGTGCCCGGTGCACCGGATGAGCTTCGCGCCATTGAAGCCTCGGGAGCGCGAGTTGTTTTGAGCGGGCCTGGGAATTGGTGATGGGATCGGCGGCGTTTGAATTTCGCATGCGGCGCTAATGCGGTTGCGGTTTTGCCGGCGGCTGATTCTACTCACGCCCTCGATTTGAGAATGGCCATGTTCGACTCGCAAAAATTCGTCGCGAACACCGTGCGCAACATCCCGCGCTCGGGCATTCGCGATTTCTTCGACATCGTGCAAGGGATGAAGGACGTCATCTCGCTGGGCGTCGGCGAACCCGATTTCGTCACGCCGTGGCACATCCGCGAAGCCGCCATCTACGCCCTCGAACGCGGCAAGACCAGCTACACCTCGAACCTCGGCTTGCTCCGCCTGCGCGAGGCGATCGCCGCGCATGTCGCCGAGAAATTCAAGGTCACCTACAACCCGAAGAACCAGATCATCATCGCCGTGGGCGTAAGCGAGGCCATGGACATCGCCTTCCGCGCGGTGATCAACCCGGGCGACGAGATCATTTACCACGAACCGTGCTACGTGAGCTACGCGCCGGGGATTTCGCTGGCCCACGGCGTGCCGGTGCCGGTGGCGTGCAAGGCGGAGGACAAATTCGCCGTGACGGCGGAGGCCATCGAGAAGGTCATCACGCCGAAGAGCAAGGTGCTGGTGCTCAATTTCCCGACGAACCCCACCGGCGGGACAATGACGCGCGAGGAGTTGCTGAAAATCGCCGCCTTGGTGCAGCGCCACAACCTGCTGGTGATGACGGACGAGATTTACTCGGAGCTCACCTTCGAGGGCGAGCACGCGAGCATTGCGTCGCTGCCGGGCATGGCCGAACGGACCATCTTCCTCCACGGATTCTCAAAGGCCTACGCGATGACAGGTTTCCGTATCGGCTACGCCTGCGGCCCGGCGGAGGTCATCGAGGCGATGATGAAGATCCATCAATACTCAATGCTCTGCGCCAGCATCATCAGCCAGGAGGCGGCCATCGAGGCCATTGAGAACGGCTGGGCGGACATGATCGAAATGCGCGACCAATACAAGCTGCGCCGCAATCTGATCGTGAAGGCGTTCAACGACATGGGCCTCGCCTGCCATCTGCCGCGCGGCTCATTTTACGCCTTCCCGTGCATCAAGAGCACCGGCCTCACCTCGAAGGAGTTCGCGGTGAAGCTGCTCGAACAGGAAAAGGTTGCATGCGTTCCGGGTGGCGCGTTCGGCGCCAGCGGCGAGGGCTACGTGCGCGCGTGCTTTGCCACAGCGCTCGATCAAGTGCAGGTGGCCACAGAGCGCATTGCGCGCTTCGTGAAGCGGACGCGCGGAGGGTGATTCCTTCCTACCTGTTCAACGCCTGCCGCAGGTGCAGCAGTTCGCGGTCAACATCCTCTGATGAACCGACGGTTTCGAGCAGGGTCGCGCGCAGGCATTGCTGGAATTGCTGCCGCAGGCGTAGCATGGCGGTCTTGATGGCGTCCTCCGATTTGCCAAGGGCGCGCGCGATCTCGGCGTAGCTCAGGGCGTCGTCCTCGCGCGAGAGGCAGGGCTTGAGCAGGGCGAACACCTTCTCCTGGCCGCGCTTCTGGAATTCCCGCTCCAGCGAACCCAGCGCGCGGACCAGAACCTGCCGCGACCAGCTCAATTCGAAGAGCGATTCCGGCGTGTGCTGGTCCGCCGGCTCCTGCGCGTAACGTTCCTCATCGGTCAGTTCATCGAGCGACACCGCGGACTTGCCGCCCCCGCGTTTTTGCGCGGCCTGCTTGCGGCGCTCGGTCGAGACAAAGTTCTTGAGCGAGCCGAGCAGGAAAGAGCGGAAATGCCCCTTCTCCGGTTCAGCCTTTGCGGCCAGGCGGCGCTCGATGAGGTAGGCAAAGAAGGATTGCGTCCAGTCCTCCGCGTCCTCGGGACCGTGTCCCGAACGGCGCAGGAAGGCGTAGATCGGATAATGGTAGGCGCGGCAGAGCGTCTCGAGCGCCTCAGCGGCGACCTTGGTCTGCGAGGCGTCCAGCCGCGCGAGCACACTCCAGCGCGTGGAGGGAAACTCCGCGCTGCCTGATTGCTCGGCGGAAGGGGGCATGACGGGATTCAAACGCCGGGCGCCGGTCCGGGCAAACACTTGTTTTGCCAGTCGCGCAGCGCGTTGCCGAGCGCGCGGGCGGACGGGAAACGCGCGGCGGGTTCTGCGGCGTGCGCGCGGGCGATGATTTCCCGGAGCACGAAAACACCTGCGTCATCCCCGCCGGTGCCGCCTGCGGACGGTGTTTCCTCAAGCGTTTCCTCAAGCAACCGGCCCAGCGCGAAGATGTCCGCCGCCTCGGTTCCCGCGCCTTCAGGCGGGATGAATCCCTCCGTACCGACCTGCGTGTTTCCGAACGCGCCACCTTGCGCGTCGGTGACGAGGCCTACGTCGGCCAGCTTCGGCGCGACGCCCACAAAAATGACGTTGGCGGGTTTGATGTCGCGGTGGATCAATCCGCGCCCGTGCAGAAACTCCAAGGCATCGCACAGCGCGACGCCAAGCCGGACCGTTTCGATGGCGGTGCAACGGCCGCGCCGCCGCAGGTCGCGGCCAAGATTGCGCGGGGTGTAATGCCCGGGATCGATCTTCTGCGCAGTGTTCTCGTCGTCGCCTGCTTCCATCGCGTAATAGAAGAAGCCCGCTGGTCGGTTCAGGCCCACATGGAGAATCTGCACGACGCCCGGATGCTCGCGCGAGACGGGCGCGAATTTTTGCAGGCCGCGGAACTCGCGTTCATAGGGACCGTCATCGTCGAACGCGACGCGGCGCACGATCTTCACGGCGCGGAAACCGCCGAGGACATCGCGGGCCAGCCAGACTTCGCCGTAGGCGCCACGCCCGACACAGCGCAACAATTCGTAGTCAGGAACATGAGGCGCGCCGGACTCGGCGGTCGCGTTTGCGGTCACGGGCGGTTGTTCCACCGCGGAACCGGACGCCGGCGCAGATCCGCCGAAGAGGTCGCCAAGCGGGGCTTCGAGCCATTCCTTCTCCCGATGCAACGCGCGGTAGCTGGTGATGAAGCGCCACCCCGTCGCAACGGGAATTTGCACCAGCAAGGCAATCGTCCACGCGCACCAGACGCGTTGCGTGCAAAAGAGCCACCACGCGAGGGCGGCCACCAGCGCCGCAGCGATGCCGACCAGCAGGAATCCGCGCCACATCGGCCCGCGAAGAACCACGAGGCCGAGCAACGCGCCGAACGCGGCGAGCGCGGGTAGTTCCGTGCGCGGCGCGGCGCGGTCCAGCCAGTCGTGGCGCAGGAGGTTGAGCCACGCGGTGGCGGTAAGTTCGAGGCCGGAAATGGTCCCCCACGGGGTCCGGAACTGATCGGTTTCCTGGCCGACAAAGCCTGTTCCCGGACGACCGCCGATGAAGACGGTTTTGCCACGAAAGAATCCCGGCGCTTCGTTGGTCGCCTGCCAATAGCTAAGGCGCGGCAGCGTGCGGGCCGGTCCATAATGGCGCACCCAGCGTTCCGCGTCATGCGGCGCGTTGGTGGTGACCGCGGCGCCATCCAGACGCGCCGCGACCCACGGCAGCGACGGATCGGGATCGCGGCCGGCGGGATGAAAACGCACCACGCCGTCTTCCTCGCCGCGCGGACCGGGGATGTTCCACGACACGCCCCATGAAACGCCGGGAACGAGCAGTTCCGGCAGGGGACGGCGGACGGTGGTGCCGCCGAAACCCGCCTTGCCGATGTGAACGAGCGCAGCGGCCAGGACCACGCGGCCGTGGGCGCGGAACGCGCCGGCGAGTTTGGCGGTCGCGGCGGGATCATCACCCTGCTCGTAAAACTCCGCGTCGAACACAATGGTCCGCGCGCCATCGGCACGGAGGTGATCCACCAGGTTCGCATGCAGGCGGCGGTCCCACGGTTTGCCACGGTCCTGCTTAAGGTGTTCGTGCGAAGGCTCGTCGAGTTCGATCAACACGAGTTCGGGGAATCCGCGCGTCGAGTTGAGCAAAGTTGGGATGTCAAAGCTCCACAGTGCCAGCGGACCGCCAGCCGCAAGCAGCCAGGTGAGCAACCCCGCACAGGCCACAAGCAGCGCACCGCTGGCGGCGGGACGTTTCTGCCACATTTTAAACGCGCGAAGCGGCATGGGAACGGCGGAGACGCGGCGGATTATGGGCCGGGAGGTTCGACGCTCCAAGAACCAAGCGGGGAAGTTCCTTCTCCGGGACGCATCTCATTTCTTGAGAACTGGGCTCCGGAAACACTCTCGTGCCGGGGCGGCATTCGGAGCCCTGCCTCTTTCGCCCCTACTCGCCCGCCATTTACGCAAAGCAGCCCCGGAAGACCGCCGCGGCATCACCGGCGCTTCGGCCAGCGGCGCAAGCCATTCTCCAGCCACAACCGCCAAACCACCCACAGGGCTTCCCAAACGATCTTCCGGTTCATCTTCGAAGAACCCATGAAGCGGTCCACGAAAGTGATCGGCACTTCGACAATCTTTCGGCCCTCGCGCCAGAGCTTGTGGGAAAGCTCGATCTGGAAGCTGTAGCCGTTCGACCGCACCGCATCAAGGTCGAGTGCCTGGAGCGCGCGGCGGCGGAAACACTTGAAGCCGCCGGTTGGGTCTGTGATCGGCATGCCTGTGATCGTGCGCACGTAAACGCCCGCGCCCATGCTCAGGATCAGGCGCTTGAGAGGCCAGTTGATCACGCGGATGCCGTTGCTGTAGCGCGAACCGAGCACGCAATCCGCGTCCTGCTTCACTGCCGCTTCGAGAAATTTCGGCACGTCATCCGGGCAGTGCGAGAAGTCGCCGTCCATTTCCATGACCAATTCGTAGCCCTGTTCCAGTGCCCACTTGAACCCGGCGAGATAGGCGCGCCCCAAGCCTTCCTTTCCCGCGCGGTGCAACACATGGATGCGGGGCTCGGCGGCGGCGAGTTCGTCGGCGATCTTGCCGGTTCCATCTGGGGAGTTATCGTCCACCACCAGCATGTCCACCTTCACGGGCAAGCCCATGAGGGCCTTGGCCATGTTCGGGAGGTTGTCCCGTTCGTTGTAGGTCGGAATGATGACGAGTGCGTTTTTTTCCATGCCGGCAGAGCCGGGGAACAAGTAAGGGACGCACCGCGGCAACACAAGCTTGGCGTTCAGGTTGGCGTGCGGCCAAAGCACGCGCCTCAGTCCGCTGCTGCTGGTTTTTGATACAGGTCAAGGTTGGCCCGGCGAAGAAAGCGTCGATTGAGCGTTGCACGCTCAGACCACAGCCCTTGTCGCTGCGAATCCGGGCGGGAGCGGCTTGTTTTGATTTATGCAATCACGTCCTTTGGGAAACACCGGCATCAACGCCTCGGTCGTCGGACTCGGCACCTGGGTTATGGGCGGCGGCTCGGTTTGGGGTGGAAGCCCCGACGACACCGAGTCCATCCGCGCCATACACGCCTCGCTCGATGCGGGGGTGAATCTCATCGACACCGCGCCAGCCTACGGCTGGGGCCACGGCGAGGAGATTGTCGGCCGCGCCATTAAAGGGCGCCGCGATCAGGTGGTGCTCGCCACGAAGTGCGGTCTTTGGACCGATGACGAACGCGGCTCGTACTTCTGCGAATTCGACGGCCGGTCCATGCGCCGCAGCCTGCGCCCGGACACCATCCAGATCGAAATCGAGCGCAGCCTCAAACGCCTCGGCGTCTCGTGCATCGACCTTTACCAGACCCACTGGCCCGCCTGCCCGCCGGACCACACTCCCATCGCCGACACTATGGCGTGCCTCCTCAAGCTGAAGCACCAGGGGAAGATTCGCGCCATCGGCGTGTCGAATGTCTCGGTGGATGAACTGAAGGAGAACTGCGCGCACGGCACGGTGGCCAGCGACCAGTTCCGCTATTCGATGCTTCATCGCGAACCGGAGAACGAAATCCTTCCATGCTGCGCGCGGAACAACATCGCCACCCTCACCTACATGTCGCTCGAACAGGGATTGCTAGCCGGGAAGGTCGGGATGGACCGCGTGTTCAGCAAGGAAGAGTTTCGCAGCAACGGCGCGTGGAACCCGTGGTATCTGCCGCAGAACCGCCGCCGGATTCTCGACCTGCTCGACGGCTGGCGCGACCTCACCACGCAACATCAATGCACGCTCGCCCAACTCGTGCTGGCCTGGACGCTCGCCCAACCGGGCGTCACGCATGTGCTCGTCGGCGCGCGCCGCGCCGCGCAGGCGCAGGAGAACGCGCGCGCCGGCTCACTCGTTCTCGAAACCGCCACTCTCGAGCGCATGAGACGCGACGTGGCGGCGTTGGGCGAACCCATCCACGACGAGGTGCCGGCATGAAGAATCCGGCGGAAAGATGTGGAGACGTTGGATCATTCGTGTCCCGTAAACATGAGCTGAGAAGATGAACATGCGCTCTCATTGGAATCTGGCGGCCGTGTTTGCCGCCGGCCTCGTGACTGCCTCCACCGCCGCCGTTCCTCCCGCAGTCGAAAAAGACTGGCTGCTCGCCACGCGGCTCAATGCCGCCAACCCAGTTGCCTTGACCGCGCAGGATGACGCCGCAGGCGGCTGCGACGGCGTGAAGGTCGGCACGTGTGGATTTCACACCCTCGAACAAGCCACGCCGCGATGGCAGGCCGATCTCGGCCACGTCGAACCACTGATTGATCAACCGGAAAGGAGACTGTGATGAAGATAGAGATGGAGAATGACCAATTCCCAATCACCAATGACGAATCATTACGGCCAGGGCGCGCGCGAATGAGCCGCATTTCGTCATTCGTCATTCGTCATTCGTCATTTTGCGCACTGGCCCTTCTTGCGGGCATCGCCGCCCAAGCCGCCGGCCCTTTCTCCACTGGCGTCCTGCGCGGCCAGGACGCGCCGCAGCAGGTGCGCGTGGACATCTCCGACTGGCGTGACCTCTACCTCGTGGTCAACAACGACGGTGATTACAACCACGACGTCGCGAATTGGGCTGAAGCGAAGCTCGTGTTGAAAGACGGACGCGAAGTCTTTCTCGACACCCTGACACCCGCCACCGCAGAACAGGAATGGGGCCGTTTCAGACGCGACAACAAGAGCGCCATCGGCGGGCCGATGCAGATCGCGCAGCGGAAGTTCACGCGCGGCCTGGGCACGCACGCGGAGAGCACCATTCATTACCGGCTCACCAACCAGTTCGCGTTCTTCGAGGCGTGGGTCGGCGTGGATGCCTCGCGAAAGCGCGGCGAAGGCAGCGTGCGGTTCGTCGTCAGTCCCGTGCCAGTCGCGCTGGAAACGCGAGCGCAGGCTCCACCGGATTTCGAAGCATTGCGCCTCGCCATTCGCGACCTCCGCGCGACGTTCGGGGTGAAATATCCCAGAGGCGCGGAATGGTCGCGGCGGATCGAGACTCTGGAACACCTCTCCGCCTCCGGCTCGAATGTCACCGCCGCCTTCAAAGACCTGCAACGCGAGGCGCTGCTCGCCAATCCCCTGCTCGACTTCGACAAACTGCTCGTCCTCAAGCGCGTTCCCTCCGCGGCTGCGCGCAAGGCCATGGGCGGCTCGCTCGGCATCGGCGACCTCAACGCCCACACCAGCGACACCATCCCGCGCAAGGGCCAGTTCCGCGATGAACTCGCCGTGCTCTCGAACCTGCGCGGTGAGCCGGCGTTCACAACCGTGTACGCGCCGACGAATCACGAGACAATCATCGATCCCGTGCTCCACTTTGATGCGAACCGCCTGCTCTTCGCCCGGAACGGCGAGCGCGAGAAAAACTGGCGGCTCTGGGAAATGAACCTCGACGGTTCGGGCCGCCGCCAGATCACCGCCGATGACGGCGCCGATATTGGTCACTTCGATCCCTGCTACCTGCCGGATGGACGCGTGGTTTTTGCCTCCACGGCCTCGTATCAGGGGCTGCCCTGCGAGTTCGGCAGCAAGGCCATGACGTGCCTTTACCTGCTCGACCCGAAAACCAAAAATGCGCGCCAACTCACCTTCGAGCAGGACAGCGACTGGTGCCCCACCCTGCTGCCAAACGGACGCGTGCTTTATCTGCGCTGGGAATACACCGATCAGTCGCACGCCAACTCGCGCATCCTCTTCCACATGAATCCCGACGGCACGGACCAGCGCGAGTTTCGCGGCAGCGGCTCCTGGTTCCCCGGCTCGTTCTTCTACGCCAAGGCCATTCCCGGCGAGGCCCACCAGATCATCGGCGTGGCCGGCGGCCATCACGGCACGCCGCGTTCAGGTCGTTTGTTGATCATGGACCCCAGCCGTGGCCGTCGCGAAGCGGAGGGCATCGTGCAGGAAATCCCGGGCCGCGGAAAAACCGTGGAACCCATCGTGCGCGACCGGCTGGTCGATGGCGTGTGGCCGCAATTTCTGATGCCCGCGCCGTTGAGCGCGAAATATCACCTCGTCGCCGCGAAGCTCACCGCGAATTCACTCTGGGGCATTTACCTCGCCGACGTGTTCGACAACCTCGTGCTGGTGAAGGAGGTCGAAGGCGCTGCATTGCTCTGGCCCACGCCGGTCATCAAACGCGAGCCGCCCCCGGTCATTCAGGATCGCGTGAAGCCGGACACGGACGCCTGCTCGGTCTTCGTGGCCGACGTGAACGCCGGCCCGGGATTGCAAGGCGTCCCGCGCGGCACGGTGAAGAAGCTGCGCGTGGTCGAATATTACTTCTCGAAGCGCGGCATGGGCGGCCTTTACGGCACGCTCGGCGCAGACGGCCCATGGGACGTGAAGCGCGTGCTTGGCACCGTGCCGGTCGAGGCGGATGGCTCGGCGTACTTCACCATGCCGGCCAACACGCCGGTCTCCGTGCAACCGCTCGATGCCCAGGGCCAGGCGCTGCAACTTGAACGAAGCTGGTTCGTCGGCATGCCCGGCGAACGCGTCTCCTGCCTCGGCTGCCATGAAAGCCAGGACGCCGCCGCCGTGAGCCGCAATACCGCCGCCATGCGCCGCGCGCCCTCGAAAATCGACGATTGGTTCGGCCCCGCGCGCGGATTTGCCTTCGTGCGCGAAGTGCAACCGGTGCTCGACCGCCATTGCGTCCGTTGCCACGACGGTTCGGAGAAAGGCGCGTCTCCTTCGTTCAAGGGCGGCGAGATGTTGAAGGACTGGAAGACGCAGCTTTCCGGGCATTGGGGCGGCGGCGGGAAATTCACGACCAGCTACTGGGAACTTCAGCGCTTTGTCCGTAGGCCCGGCATCGAGGGTGACCGACGCATGTTCACACCCATGGACTACCACTTCAACACCACCGAACTTGGCCAACTCCTGCGCAAGGGGCATCATGGTGTGACGCTCGACAGCGAGGGCTTCGACCGGCTGGTGACGTGGTTTGATCTGAACGCGCCGTTCTACGGAACGTGGGGCGAAATCCCGCAGTTCTCCGGCGGCTACGGCAACTTGCAATGCGCCCAGTTGAGCAACGCCACCCTTCGCGCCGAAGAGTTGCGCAAACGCTACGTGCCCATGGGGCCGTTCCCGGACTACGAGAAAATCCCACCAGCGGCGAAATACGATTCCACACCCGTCGCCACCGCGACAGCTCTGCATTCCGCATTCCGCATTCCGCATTTAACCGGCTGGCCCTTCGATGCCGCGAAAGCTGCGGTCATGCAACAGCGGGCCGCCACCAATGGCGCGAGCCGCACTGTGAACCTCGGCGACGGCGTGACGTTGGAACTCGTCTTCGTGCCCGGCGGGCGCTTTGTAATCGGCGCAACCAACGGGCATGGCGACGAAACGCCGCCTTCTGTCGTGGAAGTAAAGCCCTTCTGGATGGCGCGCTTCGAGACGAGCAACAAGCAGTTCAAGCAATTCGACTCCGGCCACGAAAGCCGCACCGAAGACCGCAACGGCTACCAGTTCGGTGCCGTGGGCTACGACCAGGACCGTCCCGACCAACCAGCCGTGCGCGTTTCGTGGGACGAAGCCATCGCGTTCTGCCGGTGGCTTTCACGCGAAACGAAAATACATTTCACCCTCCCCACCGAGGCCCAATGGGAATGGGCCTGCCGCGCCGGCAGCTCCGACTCGTTCTCCTTCGGCAGCCTCGACGCCGACTATTCCACCCACGCCAACCTCGCCGACAAGCGCCTGCGCGACTTCGCCGCCGACACCTCGCTCGACCATTACTCCGCGCAACGCCCGATGAAGAACCCGAACCGTTATGACGACTGGATGCCGCGCGACGACCGCTTCGACGACGGCGGATTCGTGACCGAGCCGGTCGGCAAATACCGGCCCAACCCCTGGGGCCTGCAC
>CAYQWK010000058.1:0-19681 GCA_964420805.1 uncultured Bifidobacteriaceae bacterium
AGAGCGACAGCCACAGCAGGACCACACCCGCGATGCCCATCATGGGCCCGATGCTCCTGCTGGTCTGGTGGATCTTCTTTCGCGGGACCTGAACGCCGATGCCGCCGCAGAAATTGGCTCGTAATGCCGCTACGGTCTGAGCCGCAGCAGCCATTCGCGCCCATTCGCAGTTCCCGCTTCGGGATCCGCGTTCAGATCCCCCGCGCCACGGTCCAAACCGCCACTCGCTCCGCACCCGCCTTGCGCAATAACTTCGCGCACGCGTTCGTTGTCGCCCCGGTGGTCAGCACGTCGTCGATGACCACGTAACTCCGCCCCTTGAGGTCGGGCCGACCCCGCAGCGCGAAGGCGTTCCGCATGTTGTCCGAGCGCTGTTTCTTCGAGAGCCGCGTCTGGCTCGGCGTGGCGACGACGCGCCGGAGCAGCTTGCTTTGCAGCGGAATACCGGTGGCCCCGGCCAGATGCCGCGCCAGGCGTTCCGCCTGGTTGAACTCCCGCTCCCGCTCGCGCACTGGAAACAGCGGCACCGGCACCAATCCGTCCCATTTCTCATCGCGCAACGTCTCCGCCGCCTCACGCACCAGCAGGTCGGCCAGGAACGTCTCGAACCACATCTGGCGTTGATATTTGTAGCGGTGAATCGCCTCAAGCACCGGCCCGCGCGCCGCCACCGCCGAACGCGCCCAGACGAAATCGAGCATCATGTCCCGGCAGTTCGAACACTCGAACGAACCGGTGATCTCGCCCTCGAAGGGCAACCCGCAACGCTCGCAGAACGGCGGCCGGATGAAGCGCACCTGGCTCCAGCAGCGCGCGCAGACGAAGCCCTGATGATGCGTGGCCGGTTGTTCGCCGCACAACGAGCAGACCTCCGGGTAAAAGAATCCCAGCAGGACATCAGTCCAGCGCCGCAGGGGATTTGGCCGGCTCTCGCGCATGTGAATTCGCCGCCATCCTGCGCGGCAGCAGCAACGGCAGCAAGGCGCACGTCACGACCAGCAGCGCGGTCACGCCCCAACTGTCGATCACCTTCCGGCTGCCCCAGAACGCGTGCGCGTCGCGCGGCACCGTGGTCAGCGCGTTGGCGAACTTCAGCCAGAATATCCATCCCGCGTGCAGCCCAATCGAAAACCACAACCCGCCGCTCCGTTGGTAGGCCCACGCCAGCACTCCACCGCACAACGCCAGGTTCACCAGTTGCACCACCCGTAATGCCCCCCCGCCCTGCTCCGGCCAGATCATCACCCGCAACACCTCAAACCCGCTCGTCCACCGCACTTCCATCGCCCCGCGCGGCGATTGCAGAAAATGCACCACCGCGAAAAACACGCTGCAAACCACCAACGCCGGAACCCAACTCCGCCGGCCGCGCGACAAACCGAACAACACCCCTCGAAACACGAACTCCTCGATCGGCGAAACCACCACTGCCGACAGCATCGCCATCGCCGCTGACTGGGCCAGCGAACCCGCCGTCAACGTCCGCCGCCAGTCGCGCCCATCGCACGCGAAAGCCACCGCCATGAACAGTCCCATGCCCACCAGCGCCAGCAACGCTCCGCGCGCCGTCTGATTCCAACAAGGGCGCGACACCCCAAATTCCGCCCGCGACACCCGCAACAGCTTTGCCAGCGGCCACAAGCCGAGGAACGTCAGCCCCATCAACACCCGGCTCAACACCCGCGGAAAGGCCACCTCCGCGCCACCCGCCAACGACTGCACCACCCGCCAAATCAACGGCGACAACAACGCCCCGGCGAGAAACACGCCGAGGATGAACGAGGCCAGAATGACCGGACGCCGCATGAGCACGAGCGTAGAGACCAACGGCGGACTGCTCCAAGCCTCAAACCACGACGCCCGCCCACATCGATACCGAGCACGCAGATGCCGCGCCGATTCTCGATCGATCGCCGAAACGTCCCAATAACTTGGTTCTTCGAGCTTTGAATTTTGAGCTTTGAACCTGCCCCCCAAGATTCCCCCTTTGCCCCGTGCGCCCGCGCGTGGTAAGCATCCCGCACACGATGGCCTCGACGGACTTCGATTTCGATTCAGTGACCGCACCACAGCCCGGTCCCTTCGGCCGTTTTTACCTTCAGGAACTCATCAACAGCGGCGGCACGGCCGACCTCTGGCTCGCCACCGACTCCACGAACCAGCACTACGCCCTGCGCCGCCTTCGCAAATCCGGCTTCCTCGACTTCGCCGCCCGCAAGCAATTCCTCCGTGGCTGCGACGTCCTCTCTCGCATCCATCACCACGAATACATCATCACCTACCACGAACACGGCAAGATCGACGGCGCGCTCTACCTGCTCATGGAATACGTCGAAGGTTCGAACCTCAAACAACTCTTCGCCCGCGGCGACGAACTCCTTCACCAATTCGTCGGCAACATCCTCATCGACATGGCCGTGGGACTCGAGCACGTCCACGACAGCGGGTTCATGCACCTCGACTTCAAGCCCGAGAATGTGATGGTCTCGCGCAACGGCAACGTGCGTCTGGTGGACTTCGACCTTTCCCTGCCCATTCCCAAGGAACCCATCAAACTCTCCAAGAATCCCGGCACCCCCGCCTACATGGCACCCGAGCAACTCCTGCGGCAGCCCATTGACCACCGCGCCGACATCTTCGCCTTTGGCGTCTCCGCCTACGAACTGCTGGCTGGCAGCAAACCCTTCCCCGGCGAAACGCCCGAGGAAGTCCTCCGCCAGCAACTCGACCCGCAATTCCTGACCCCGCCGCGCGAGATCAACCCCGACATCCCCGCCCTCGTCGAGAAGACCATTCTCAAGTGCCTAGACCGCGACCCTGGCAAACGCCACCCCGTCATGACCCTGCTCGTGCGCGATTTGGAAACGGCGCTCTACGTTTGATCCCAATCCTCTTGATGCACCGTTGGCTCTGTCCACATGCGGGGAAAGCGGTTGCCCGGTGAACTCAGTGGCAATTGCCTTGCCACTGCTTTTGAACTCCAACCGTTTGGTAATCCGGGCGCGTTTCTGACTATCCCGTGTTCTTCATTACCCACCAATCAATCCCCAATTGGTGGAACCTTCACAACCGCATGGATTCGGCTGAATCATTCGTCTCTTGGCGGTCCATTTCGTAAGCGCGTCAGGGATGGACCGTGCGGTAGAAGCGGTTGGTGCTTTCGCCCACAACGTTGGTGATGGAGAAGATGCCTGCCGGAGGCACGAGGTTGGTGCTGAGGTCGGCCCAGTCAGCTGGAGGCGTCAGGGTGGTGGCGTACTGCACGCGGTAGGAATAGCCGGGGATTCCTGCGAAGGTGATGATCATGGCGCCGGCACCGGAGTCGTAGCTTGCGCCCACGATGTTCTGCGTCTGGCCGTTGGTTACGCTGACTAACACCGTTCCAACCGCGGTGCCGCCGCGCCCATCGGAGATGGTGAACGTGAAGGCATCTGTTCCGACGTAGTTGGAGGCGGGCGTATAAACAACATTTGTCCCGACGACTGCGACGGTGCCGCCGTTGGTGCTGGTGGCACTGACGGAGAGCAGGAACAGCACGTCGTTGTCCGGATCAGTGGCGCCAAGCAGCAGCCGCGCCTTCTCCATGGTCGCACTTTGGTTGACCAATGCGCCGAGGGTGCGGTCGAGAGCGGAGGGCGGGTTGTTGGGCGGGCCGACCTTGATGCTTCCATCCACGAGCAGGCGGTTTGGGTTCCATTCCAAGCCGACCGTCAGCGAAGGCAGGTCGAAGGTGGAGAAATAGCCGGTGTAGCTGGATGCCTCGAAGAGCTTGAAGGTATCGCCGTCGGCCAGCACGCCGCCGAGGTTGGTCACGCGCAGCGTCCCGCCGTAGGTGACGGTGGAAAGGCCGCGCACGAGGTCGTTGGTGCCGTTGGCTTTGTCGATCTCGAGGAGGGCGGTGCCGCCCAGCGAGAGCGTGTTGCTGACCGTGAGCACGCCGACGGATGCGCCAGGTTCGAGCGTGCCGGCGGCCTGCACCGTGACGGGGGTAAGAATGGTTCCGTTGCCGCCGAGCGCGCCGCCCGCGACGGTCACGGTGCTTGCACTCACGGTGCCGTCGATGCGCAGGACGCCGCTTTGCACAAGCGTGACGCCGCTGTGCGCGCACGGTCCCGCGAGGGTGAGGGAACCCGTGCCCGCCTTGATGATGGCGACGGTGCCGGCCTGGTTCACGGTGTCGAGAATCTGTCCCGAGAAGACGGTGCTCAGGTTGTTCGAGCCGATGACGAGCGTGAGTTCGCCGGTGTCGGGATTGGCGAGGTTGTTCGCCACCGTGCCGCCCGCGCCGGCCAGCGAGCCGAGTTGAATGGTGCGCGCGCCCGGTTGGAAGCCGGCGAAAATGCCCGTGTTGACCACCCACGCCGCCGCCGCGCTGCCGGAGTTGTCGGATGTGAAGAAAGCGTTGCTCTCGTCATTGGTGTAGGAACCGGTGAAGCCGCCATTGTCGCCGCCAAAAAAGACCGAGTAGGAGCCGATCTTCCGAATCGATCCGGCACCGGAGAGATTGCCGTTGAAGCTGATGTTGCCGCCGTTGATCGCGTTGACTTGCAGCGGGCCGTTGACCTGAACCGGTCCGGAGTAGGTGTTAAAGAAGCCCTGATTGTCGATGAACCCGCTGTTGAGCACGAGCGGATTGGAGAACAAGTGGTTGTTGCCCCACGGCGAAAGGGTGCCGCCATTGAGCGTCACCGTGGCCGCGCCCATCGAGTTGTCCGCGTGCGGCGCAACGACGGTCCCGGCACCGACGTTGATGCCAGCCAGATTCTGCGCGCCGGCAAGGATGCCGAGATAAAGGTCGTATGGCCCTGGCCATCGATGTGAATGGGCGCGGTCACGGTGGCGCCGCCCCAATCGCCGCGACCGATGTCGATGCGGGCGCCGGCCACAGCGCCGAGGGTTGCGTCGGCGGCGAGGGTGATTGAGCGCAGGGCCAATCCGTTCTGGTTGCCGGAGGCACTCTTGAAGATCGCGCCAGCCCCGCCAACGCCCGTGCCGCTGACGGCCAGGGGTTGGGTGTAGTTCCAAAGTTCGTAGCTGGAGATGTCCAGGGAGGCGCCGTTGCTGACGGTGGTGATGGCGGTGGCTGTGGCTCCGAGCGCGGCGTTGTTCTGCAAGCGGACGGTGCCAGAGGCGACCACGGTGCCACCGGCCTGGCTGCTTGGGCCCGAGAGGGTGAGCACGTTTGCACCGTCCTTGCGCAGCAAGCCGGTGCCGGTCAATCCGGGGTTGACGGTGATGTCGTCGCTGCGGTGGAAGGCCACGACGGAGTTGTTGGAGATGGAACCGCCCGGCAGTTCGCCCGTGGTGCCGCCGTCGCCGATTTGCAGGGTGCCCTGGCTGACGAGGGTGCCGAGCGTGAAGTTGTTTGCGCCGGTGTTGATCAGCTTGAGTGTGGTGTCCCCATTCTTGACGAGTCTGGCGCCCCGGATTGCTCCGGAACCCTGGAAGGTGTAGTCCTGTGCTCCTTCCACGGTCACGGTATTCGGACTGTTGGTGCCGGAGAGGTTCACGAGTGTTTCAATCGAGTTGTCGTCGAACACAACCGTATCGCGGGTGCGGAACACTTCCGCGCCCAACCCGGTGTCCCAATTGACGGTGTTCGTGGTGTCCCAGTTGGCGTTGGGATTGCCGCCCACCCAGAACAGGCTCTGCCCGTGCGGTCCCTCGAAGACCTGCACCTCGGCCAGCGACAGCACGTCAACGGTCCCGGTGGGATGTTCGACGCGCACGACCTGACCGATGACCGGGGGCGAAACATCAAAACCCTTGTTCGATCCGGGATTAGTGCCCACGTTCTGGGACCAGACTTCCTGCCGACCGGGACCGGCGGTGTCGTAGATGACGATGCGCAGGTTCTCGTTGCGCGTCTGGCAGCAGTCGGTTCGGAACCACAGGTGAATCCGATCCACGTAGGTTTGTGCGCCGAAATCCACCTCCCACCATTCGTTGTCAATGGGCGCATTGCCAGTGTGTGTCACCGAACCATTTCCCCATCCGCCGTCCGTGTTGCCGTCGATCGCCCGTGCCGCCACGCCGCCGTTGTCCGTGGTTGACTGAGAAGCCGTGCCGAACCGCGCTGAATTCCAGAGGAACATCGTGAGATTCGCCACCGTGCTGGTGACGGAGCCGAAGGCGTTGGAAACAACGACGGAATATCCGCCCGCGTTGGCGGGGCTCAGGCTTGAAAGGCTCATCGAAGCATTGGTCTGGCCGGCGAGCACATTGGTGCCATTGTGGATCCATTGATGGAACAACGGTGCGGTGCCCACTGCGGCCACGCTGAAGGTGACGGAACCGCCCACCAAGCCGTACTGGCTCGATGGCTGCGTGCTGATGGTTGGCGCGATGCCGGAGGGCACGTTGCCATATACTTGAAGCTCGCCGATGGCGAGGACGTTGCCATTGTGGTCGCCCTCTCCGCCTGTGGCCGTGCGCGTCACGCGGACGTAACGGCCAACGACCGGCCCGCCGTTGAGGAACCGGATGTGCGCCCCGAGGGATTTCGGGCCGTTGCTGTAATCCCCCGCGCCGCCACCGAGCGAGTTGTTCGGGTTGAGCAATGGCGAGGTGTAAACCGTGGCAAGGCTGGCATTGAGGACCGTGATGGTGAGATCGCGGAAACGCCCGCCGCAGCAATCCGGCCGGTTCAGGACGAGTACGGAATCAACTTCGTAGTTTGCGCCGAGATCGACCTGCAACCAGTTCGGCGTGGCCTCGCCCGTGGTGTGGCTGTAGTTGGCTGGGTTGCCGTTCACGGCATTGCTCGCGGGCAGTCCGGGCCAGTCGGTGGACTGCGTGGCCGGTTGTCCCTGGGCAAGATTGGCCGCGTGGATTTCCACCTCGCCCATCGAGAGCGTGTTGGCGTCGTGATTGCCCGCGCCGCCGGTGGCCAGGCGCGTGATCTTGACGTAACGCGCGTTGACCGGCGCGCCGTTCGTGTAGGCGATGCTCGCCGGGCTGCCGAGCACGTTGCCGGGGTTGAGCATCGGCGAGTTGGTGATCAGGACGTTGTTCGTGTCGTAGTAGCTGACGGTGATGTCGCGCAGGCGGTAGCCGCAGCAGCCGTCGCCGCGATTGAAGATCACGATGTGGCTGACGGGCACCACGCCGCCCATGTCGAGACGCCACCAGTTGTCCGTGGCCTCGGCAGCCGTGTGGGTGAAGTTCCCGTAGTTCCGGTCCAGCGCGCGGCTGGCCGGATATCCGATGTCGGACGAATGCGTGGCCAGCGCAGTGGTACCCGGTGCCACGTTCACGACGGCGGAGGAAGCATGGAAGACGGGGATCAGGGCGGCAAACGCGATCAGTCCAAACAAGTTTTTCATGATTTTGGTCACTTCGGTTCGGTTTCGAACACCACGTAGCAACCCAACAAAACGGCCGGGTTGAGTGCTGCGAGGGTTGGTTCGCGGCGATTGGTAACCGAACCGACCTGATGAAGTCAGTGGAAATCTTCGCCGGCTGGAAGTTCAGCGTAACGAGGAATTCCGCTGAACTCCGGTCTGGAAGTCGAGAAGACCGCGCCAAGGAAGCGCGCACGGAACCGGCCGGGCCGGAGGCCGCCCGCGTACCGGGCTCCACGAGAAAGCAAGGTATCAAGTTGGGCGTGTTACGCACTCTGGGCACGGTCATGTGACGGAGTTGCGAGGCGCTCATCAACGGCCTCGGATCGTTGATCTGCGTGGAGCGGATAATAAACTAGGCGGCGACGTCCCACTGCGCGCCGATAAATTCGCGCGCGCAGTTGAACCATCGCTGTTCGACCATATTTGACCAGATCGGCATCGGAATAGGTCAAGACACGTGCTTGAGGAGCCAAAACGCTGTTGGAAACTTTTTCCAACAGCGGAAGGCGCAAAGGGAGGGTGCTTGTGATTTGGACTGCACAGACATGTCTGCGCTTCGGATCGGCGCGACATGTCGCGCCTCGGGAAAGCAGCGGAGAGCCGCCGAAGATGAGTCCGAAGGACCGCTCTGCCGAGACGCCGCTACGCACGCAAGGTCAGGGCAACCAAATTAGCGGAAGGGAGAAGTTTTCGATTCCTATCTGGCTGTCCTCATCTGGTTGACATCGGCTGGCCGCAATCAGGTGAGCAGCAAGAGCAACTTCAAGACGCGCGCTCGCGGCGCTTTTGCCCTTCGCTTTTCTGGCGTTGTTGCTAAACCGTTGCCCATGAATTCCACGCGCCAGTCTGAACCCCGTTCTCTTTCCCGTCGCACGTTCGTTCGTTCATCGCTGCTCGCCGCCGGCGCGGCAGCCGCGGCCGGGCCGTTTTTCCGCGTCGCCCGTGCGAACGAACCGGGGGCCAATGCGAAGGTGCGCCTCGGGTTGATTGGCTGCGGCGGCATGGGCGGCGGCGATCTCGAATGCTTCTTCCGCAATCCCGAGGTGGACTGCGCGATCATCGCCGACGTGGACGACTCGCACCTGGCGAAAGGCGTCGAACTTTGCGCCAAGCACTCACGGCCGAAGCCGGACACCACGCGGGATTTCCGTCGCGTGTTCGACCGCAAGGATGTGGATGTGGTGCTCATTGCCACGCCGGACCATTGGCACGCGATCCCGACCGTGATGGCCTGCCAGGCGGGCAAAGATGTTTATGTCGAGAAACCCCTCGCCACGACCATCGACGAGGGCCGTGCCATGCTCACCGCCGCGCAGAAGCACAACCGCGTTGTGCAGATGGGTTCACAGTGGCGGAGTTGCACGCACATCATTGAGGCGGCGGACTTTGTGAAATCCGGCCAACTCGGCAAGGTCAGCATGGTCCGCGCGTGGGCGTGGCTGGACTGGCAGCCATCCATCGGCCGGCCCGCCGACGGTAACCCGCCGGCCGGCGCGGATTATGAGATGTGGCTCGGCCCCGCGCCCAAGCGCCCCTTTAATGCGAACCGCTTCCATTACAACTTCCGCTGGTTCTGGGATTACGCCGGCGGTTTGATGACCGACTGGGGCGTGCATCTCATCAATATGGCGCTGATGGGCATGCCTGCCGCGCCGCCCAGAACCGTCTGCGCCAGCGGCGGGACGTTTGTGCAGACGGACATGCGCGAAACCCCGGACTCGCAGATCGCCCTCTATGAATTCCCAGACTACCTGCTGCAATGGGAACACAAAAGCGGCGTGGGCGTGGGTTTGAACAGCCGTCCGTGGGGCGTATCGTGGAGCGGCACCGAAGGCACCATCGTCCTCAACGACGAGGGCTGGCAGCTCACGCCCGAACGCCGCAAGAGCAGCCTCGAACCGCTCAAGAAAAAGACCAGCGGCGATCCGCGCCCGGCCCACGTCCGCAACTTCCTCGATTGCGTGGTCTCCCGGAAACCTCCCGTGCTCAACCTCGACCTCGCCCACCATGTCTCGACTGTCGCGCACCTGGGCAACATCGCCTTCCGCAGCGGCAGCAAGATTGTTTGGGACGCCGCCCGCGAGCAGATCACCAACGACCCGCGCGCCGACAAGCTCGTGGGGGTGAAATACCGCAAGCCTTGGAAGCTGCCGTACGCGAAGCGGGCTTGATCGGCGATTCGCCGCGCATCAGGCACGCTCAGAATTCATTCGTCATTCGAGATTCCGCCCTTGCCGGCATGGAAATTCCATTGCCGCCCCCCCCCTGCCCGGCTACTAAAGGCACGGAACAACCCATGAAGTCTTTGCGAGGAAGCATCGCGCTCGTTGCGCTTGTCACCCTTTCCATCCGCGCCGCCGGTGTCGCTGCGGAGAAGGTGAGTTTTTACCACGAAATCCGCCCGGTCTTTCAGGCCCAGTGCCTCGGTTGTCACCAGCCGTCGAAAGCCAAAGGCGGTTACGTGATGAGCGACTTCAAGAAGCTCCTCGCCGGCGGCGAAAGCAAGGAGACGGCCGTCGTTCCGAAGCAGCCGTCCAAGAGCGCGCTGCTGAAGTTGATCACGCCCAAGGACGGCGAGGCCGAGATGCCCAAGGGCAAACCCTCGCTGCTCCCGCACGAGATCGAGCGCGTCGCGCTCTGGATCGCGCAAGGCGCGGTTGATGACACGCCTGCCGACGCGGTGAAGCACTACGATGAGAAGCATCCGCCTGTTTACACGCGCCCGCCGGTCATCGCCGCGATGGATGTTTCACCAGACGGAACACTGCTGGCCGTGGCGGGTTTCCATGAAGTGCTGTTGCACAAGGCGGACGGCAGCGGATTGGCCGGGCGCTTGATCGGCCTTTCCGAGCGCGTGCAGTCGGTGCGCTTTGCTCGCGGCAGCTGGCGGCAATCCCGCGCGCATGGGCGAGGTGCAAATCTGGGACGTGGCGAACCGCAAACTCGCCGTGTCCGCGCCCGTCACCTACGACACGCTTTACGGCGTGAACTGGTCGCCGGACGGCGCGCTGGTTTCCTTTGGCTGCGCGGACAACACCATCCGCGCCATCGAGGCGAAGTCCGGCCGGGAAGTCTTCAAGGTGCTGGCGCACAACGACTGGGTGATCGATACCGTCTTCACGACCAACGGCAGCAACGTCATCTCCGTGGGCCGCGACATGGCGGCAAAACTCTACGACGTCGGAACGCAGCGGTTCATCGACATCACGTCGATCACGCCCGGCGCGCTGCGCGGCGGCTTGCACGCGGTCGCGCGACATCCCGCCCGCGACGAGGTGCTCGTTGGCGGCTCGGACGGCGTGCCGCAAATTTACCGCGTCTTCCGCCAGGCGGAACGCAAGATCGGCGACAACGCGAATCTCGTGCGGAAGTTCCCGGCCATGAACGGCCGCATCTTCGGCGTGAATTACAGTCGCGACGGCCGGCGCATCGCCGCCGCCAGCAGCCTCGATGGCAAAGGCCAGGTCGCCGTCTTTGCGGCCGATTTCGACTCCAAACTCCCGACGAACATCCTGGCCGCGTTCAAGAAGACGGCCGGCGAGTACACCAAGGAGGAACGCGAGGCCATCGAGAAATACACCACCGCCGACGTGAAACTCATCGCCCGCACGGAACTGCCCGCCGCGGCTTACGCGGTGGCGTTCAGCCCGGAAGGCCGGCGAGTGTTCGCGGCTGGCGATGATGGAAAGATCCGCATCATTGAACCCACCAACGGCGCGGTGACGAAGGCGTTTGCCGTCGTTCCCGTGGCGGCATCCCGACAGAGCGCCAACGTTGCCTCCAAAGCCAGCGACAGGAAGACAGCGGTGCCCTCCCGAGACGCCGCTGCGACGAAGGAACCTTTCCCAAAAAACGCCCGCGTGGTTGCGCTGGCCATCGAACCGGCCAAGCTCGCGTTCTCCAGCCGCAACGATTACGCCCAACTGCTCGTCACGGCGAAGCTCGACAATGGCGACACGGTGGACGTGACGCGCATGGCGAAACTGGACGCACCCGCCAAGTTGGCGGCCATCTCCGAACGCGGCCTCGTCGAACCGCGCGCCAACGGCTCCGGCAGGCTCACCGCGTCGTTCCAGGGCCAGACCGCGACGGCGAAGCTCGATATCAGCGGGCAGAAAGACCCGTTCCGCTCCGATTTCATCCGCGATGTGAACCCCGTGCTTTCAAAGGTCGGCTGCAATGCCGGCACCTGCCACGGCGCGAAAGACGGCAAGGCTGGTTTCAAGCTCTCGCTGCGCGGCTATGATCCTGAGTTCGACCTGCGCGCGTTCATGGATGATCTCGCCGGGCGCCGCGTCAGCCCGGCGTCGCCCGATGACAGTCTGATGCTGCTCAAGGCCGTGGCGGAGGTTCCGCACGAAGGCGGCCGGCGCATGGCACCCGGCTCAAAATACTACGGCATCGTCCGGGAGTGGATCGCCGGTGGCGCGAAGCTCGACATGAAGGCGCCGCGCGTGACGAAGATCGACCTGCAACCGCAAAATCCCGTGGTGCAGGAAACCGGCTCGCGCCAGCAAATGCGCGTGGTCGCGACTTACGCGGACGGCTCAACGCGTGATGTCACGGCGGAGTCGTTCATCGAGAGCGGCAACACCGACGTGGCAAAGGCCGACGACGCGGGCCTGGTGACGACGTTGCGCCGCGGCGAAGCGCCCATGCTGGCGCGCTTCGAGGGCAGCTACGCCGCGACCACCGTGACCGTGATGGGCAACCGCGCCGGCTTTGTCTGGAAACAACCGCCCGCCAATAACCGCATCGACGAACTCGTGGCCGCGAAGTGGCAGCGGATGAAGATCCAGCCCTCCGACCTTTGCAGCGATACCGAGTTCGCCCGGCGCGTGCATCTCGACCTCACCGGCCTGCCGCCCACGCTGGAGCAGTTGCACGGGTTCCTTGCGGACACGCGGCCGTCGCGGACAAAACGCGACGCGCTGGTCGATCATCTTGTCATCACGCCGGAGTACGTCGATCACTGGGCGAACAAGTGGGCCGACCTGTTGCAGGTCAACCGGAAGTTCCTCGGCACGGAGGGCGCGCAGATCTTCCGCGACTGGATTCGCAACGAGGTGGCAACCAACCGGCCTTATGACCAGTTCGTGCGCGCGATCATCACCGCGCGCGGCTCGAACCGTGAGAACCCGCCGGCCAGTTATTGGAAGATTCTCCGCACCCCCGCCGAGACAATGGAGAACACCACGCACCTGTTCCTCGCCACGCGGTTCAATTGCAACAAATGCCACGACCATCCCTTCGAGCGCTGGACCCAGGACCAGTATTATCAAATGGCGGCGTGGTTCGCCCAGGTCGGCTTGAAGGCCGATCCCGAGGCGAAGGGCAAGACCATCGGCGGCACCGCTGTCGAAGGCGCGAAGCCGCTCTTCGAGATGGTCGAGGACAAAGCCGCGGGCGACGTGACCCATGACCGTACCGGAAAGATCACCCCGCCGGATTTTCCGTATCCGGCGAAGTTCGAGTTGAAGGCGGAAAAGCCGTTGCGCCGCGACCAACTGGCCGCATGGATCACCTCGCCGGAGAACCGGTACTTCGCGTCGAGCTTCGTGAACCGGATGTGGGGCTACTTGCTCGGCACCGGCATCATCGAACCGCTCGACGACATCCGCGCCGGGAATCCGCCCACCAACCCGGAACTGCTTGAGCACCTGACCCGCGAGTTTGTGAGCGGCGGCTTCAACACGCGCGAACTGGTCAAGCTCATCTGCAAATCACGCACCTACCAACTCTCCATCACGCCGAACCAGTGGAACGCGGACGACACCGTCAATTACTCGCATGCCCAGGCGCGGCGGCTGCCGGCGGAGACGTTGATGGACGCGGTTTATGCCGTGACCGGATCGACGCCGAATTTTCCCGGCGCGAAACCCGGCACGCGCGCCGCGCAGTTGACGGACGCGGCGATGGACGCGCCCAGCGGCATCCTCGCCAACCTCGGCCGCCCCGTTCGCGAAAGCGCCTGCGAGTGCGAGCGCAGCAGCGACCTGCGCCTCGGCTCGGTGATGGCGCTGTTGAGCGGCCCGGCGGTCAGCGGCGCGATCAACGATCCGAAGAACGCCATTGCCAAACTGACTGAACAGATCACGAGCGACCGTGACCTGGTGAACACGATCTTCCTTCGCGTGCTGAACCGCCCGGCCACCGACCGTGAAATCAAACAAGCCCTCGAGAACACGGCCACGCTGGAAAAGGAGAGCGACCATTTGAAACTCGCCCTTGCGCAACGCGAGGATTGGTGGAAGCCCGTGCTGACGCGAAAGGAGAAGGAGCGCGAGAACGCCATCGGCCGCGCGAAGGATGCGCTCGCGGCCTACGAGACGGAAATCGCCGCCAAGGCCGGGCAGTTGAAGCGCGAGCACGCGGACAAGCTCGCCAAGGCCGAGGCCGCGATCAAAGAGCGCGAAGCAAAGCTCGCCGGGGAATTGGACGCCTTCGAGAAGACCCTGGCCGCTCGCGTTGCGACAGCGTGGCTTCCCGTCACGGTGAACGAGGTCCGCGGCAGCACCGGCGTGAACTTGAAGAAGCTCCCCGACGGCAGCGTGCAGGCCTCGGGGCCGAAGGTGCAGACCGACTATCTCATCACGGCCACCTCCGCGCTCACGAACATCACCGGCGTGAAGCTGGAGGCGTTGCCGGACGAAACCCTGCCGGATTTCGGACCGGGCCGCGATGCGGGCAGCTTCGTGGTTTCCGAATTCCGATTCCGCTCCGCCGGCAAAGGCACCGGAATCGATGGCAAGTTTGCCGACGTGGCGCTCAAGGACGTGCGGGTCGATTACCTTCAAGACGGCTACAAGACGAACCAGGTCATCGACGGCAATGACGCCTCGGGAACGCGCGAAGGCTGGTCCATCGGCGGCGCGCCTCCCGGCAATCCGCACTGGGCCACGTTTCAGTTGACCAAGCCGCTCGCGCGCGAGGCGGACGGAATGCTGAAGTTCAGCATCTACCAGCGTTACAAGGACGGCCGCAGCATTGGCCGGCTCCGGCTCTGGGCAACCAGTTCCGTCGATCCCCTGAACGAGGGTGTTCCCGCGGATGTGGCGGCGGTTCTAAAGACCGCCGCCGCGGCGCGAACAAAGGAACAGGTGGAAGTCTTGCGGAAGTTCCATCAGCAAGCCGACGCCGAGCACCGCAAGCGCGATCAGGCCCTGATTGTCGCGAAACGGCCCCTGCCCGAGGATCCGAAGCTGGTGCAACTGCGCGCCGAAATCGCCAAGGCGTCCGAAGGCGTGAAGCTCGACGCGACGCTGTTGCAACTGCGCGAGGACGTTGCCGCAAGCGAGAAGCAACTGGGCAACAAGCGTCTCGTCATGGCGCAGGACCTGGCCTGGGCGTTGATCAACACCCCGGCGTTTCTGTTCAACCACAGAGGGCCCCGCTGTATTCTCACGCCCAAATGCCCCAGGCCGCCCCCTTAAGGAGTGTCGATGTTCAGCGTTGGGGCAATCGCGGAAAAGTCGGCTTGGTTCCGGGTGATGATGCCTTGAAAGCGCAAGGCGAAAGCGGCGATGAGAATGTCGGCCAGCGGGCGCTTCGGTACGGCACCAGAGCGTTTGCGCAACACGTAGTTGTGCCAAAGCCGCAGGGCCGCTTGAGAATCAACGTGCGTCCACGGATCAGCGAACTGAATCTTCATGGCGGCGAGAACCCCTTCGAGTTGCAACGTATCGCCTTGGAAGGCCGGCCCCATCTCCACATAGCTGACCGGACACAGGATGAATCCATCGCCCTGACGAGCGAAGAGACAGGCAGCGCTCGCCGATCAGTGCACTGCATCCCGGCTCCAGACGTCCAGCGCCACGCATGTGTCCACCACCCAGGCCATCAGGAACGATCACCCTCGCGGGCTTCGCGCATGAACTCATCCGTGCCAGGCCATTTCGCGGCGGGGAATGTTGCGTGCAGGGAAGGAATGCCTTTTAGCCACTCATCGACCGTCGGGGCCGGACTTTGCGTGCCGGAGGGGCGGTTGTTTTCCACCTGCACGATCACCCGCACCTTTCCCCCCGCCGGCACCATCAGTGGCGCGTCGAGTTCCAGGTGCCGCGCGTCGGTCGCGCGCGCGGTTGTTTCGAGGACGGTCGTCATGGCCGGACAGTATTCCGCCCGCCGCGCCGACAGCAAACGCTCTTTCCCCCGACAGCCCGTTGCAATCAAACCAAACCCACGCTGACCTATGATCAAAATCCCCGGCGAACTCTGCACCGACTTGTGCGACGCAAACCTCAAGATGACGCGGCGCGACTTGCTGCGCGTCGGCGGCTGCGGCGTGCTTGGCCTCAGCCTCGGCTCGATCTTCCAACTCCAGGCCATGGCCAAAGAAACCGCCAAGGGCGGGCCGGGCTGGGGCCGCGCCAAAAGCGTCATCATGGTTTACCTCCAGGGCGGGCCGAGCCATCTCGACCTCTGGGACCCGAAGGAGAATGTGGCGGACAACATCCGCTCCGCGTTCAAGCCGATCCCCACGAAGATTCCCGGCGTGAACTTCACCGAGATTCTGCCGCAACTCGCGCAGCAGAACGACAAGTTCACCATGATCCGGTCGATGAGCTACACGCCGAACGGCCTCTTCAACCACACCGCCGCCATTTACCAGATCATGACCGGCTACACGACCGACAAGGTCAGCCCGTCCGGCCAGCTCGAACCGCCCAACGCGAAGGACTTCCCGAACTTCGGCTCCAACCTCGTGCGCTTGAAACCCGTCACCGAGCCGATGCTCCCGTTCGTCATGCTCCCCCGCCCCTTGCAGGAATCGAACGTCGTCGGCAAGGGCGGCTCCGCCGGATTCCTTGGCAAAGGCTTCGATCCTTACACGCTCTTTCCCGAAGGCGATGACATGGACATGGCGAAGATGGACCGGCTCAAGACCGACGATCTCAAGCTGCCGCCCGAGGTCTTCGCGATGCGCCTCGAACGCCGTGCGAAACTCCGCGACGCCATCAACAAGGCCATGCCTGAAATCGACAAGGCGGTCGAAAACTACAACCTCAACGAATACTACGACCGCGCCCTGAGCCTTATCGTTTCCGGCCGCGCGCGGAACGCCTTCGACCTCACCCAGGAAGCCGAGAAGATGCGCGACCGTTACGGGCGCAACACCTTTGGCCAGAGCTGCCTGCTGGCGCGGCGGCTCGTCGAGGCCGGCACACGCGTCGTCGAGGTCATCTGGCCCAAGGTCGCCAACTCGGACAATCATTCGTGGGACCATCACGTCGGGCTGACCGAGCGCATGAAGAAACAGTCCGGCCCCATGCTCGACCAGGGCCTCTCCGCGCTCATCGAGGACCTCGACCAGCGCGGACTCTTGAACGACACGCTCGTGGTCGCGCTCGGCGAGTTCGGGCGTTCACCGCAAAAGGGCGTCAGCACCTCCGGCAACGGCAACAGCGCCGACGGCCGCGACCACTGGCCGTATTGCTACACCAGCGTGATCGCCGGCGCGGGCATCAAGCGCGGTTACGTTCACGGCAAGTCCGACAAGACCGGCAGCGCCCCGGCAGAAAGCCCCGTTCACCCGATGGAACTGCTCGCCACGATCTACCACGCCTTCGGCATCGACCCCGAGACCATCGTCTATAACCACCTCAAGCAGCCGCGCGAACTGGTGAAGGCGAAGGCGGTCACGTCATTGTTCGCTTGATGGGAGGATGCCTCGGGATCGGAAGCTCACTTCGGCATCCGCTGCTGGAGGCTCTGAATCTGGGCCGCCTTCTCGACCTGGCGCAGTTCGTTGAGGTCGCGCATGGCCTGCGCGCGTTGTGGATCTGATAACGCGGGATCAACCATCGCGTGCCGCAATTCGGTCGCTCGGCGCTTGAAGAAATCCACACGCAACCACCCGATCACATCGCGCAACTGCACCTCGGGGCTGGGCAAAGGGCGGTCATCCGCCATCACGGTGCTGAGAATCTCCTGCGCCGCCGGATCATCCTGAAACTCGCTGAAGAAGGCCGGGGCGCTGCGGTGTTCCTGCCGCGCCGCAAGGGTCAGGCGCTTCTCGACAAGCCGCAGGAGCACGGGATGCCGGATCCACTCGGGTTGCAGAAGATCCGCCGCCGCCTGCGCCTGTTCGTCGTGTTCGAGGATGATCTTGAGCAGTTGCATCTCGTGCGCCGTGGGCGGGTTCAGAATTGTTTCCCCCTGCCCTGCCCCTTCATCCGCGATGATGTCCAGCGGCGGTTCGTCATCATGCACGGGGGCGGCATGGGCTTTGACCTTCTTGAACTCCGCGCGCACCGACTGGGCCTCGACGCCGAGACGTTGCGCGGCCTTTTGGGCATAGGTGTCGATGAGCACGGCGTTCCCGGTTCTGGCCAGCGCCTCATTGAACTCGCGCAGCACGGTCATCCGGCCCTTGTCCGTCCGCACGTCGTTGATGGCGCACAATCGTTTGAGATAGAAATCGAAGAACCCTTCCGCCGCCGCGATCAGTTTCTGAAACGCCTCGCCGCCGTGTTCCTTGATGAACTCGTCCGGATCCTTGCCACTCGGCACCGCCGCAACACGCACGGCCAGGCCGGCGGACAACAGCGGCTCCAGGGAACGCACGGCGGCGTTCTGCCCGGCGTTGTCGGCGTCGAAACACAGCACCACTTCCTCAACGTAGCGTTTGAGGATGCGCGCATGGTCCGGCGTCAACGCGGTGCCTTGCGGCGCGACGATGTTTTTCACCCCGGCCATGTAACAGGAGATCAGGTCCAACTGCCCTTCGCAGATCACCGCCGTCTGAGCGTCCAGCAACGCGCGCTTGGATTTGTCGAGACCGAAGAAAACCTTGCCCTTGGTGAAGATGGGCGTTTCCGGCGAGTTGACGTACTTGGCGATCTTCTCGTCGCCGCTGAGGATTCTCCCGCTGAAACCGATGACCCGGCCCTGCTCATCGCAGATTGGAAAAATGAGGCGGCCGCGAAAACGGTCGTAATGCCGGTCCGTCCCCTCCTTCTGGATGATCAACCCGGCCTGCTCGACCACGGCGAGATCGTGCCCTTTGCTTTTCGCCCAGTTCACCGTGTCGTCCCAGGACTCCGGAGCCGCGCCGATGCGGAACAGCTTCACCGCCTCGTCCGTCACCCCGCGCTTGCGCAGGTAATCGCGCGCCATCTGGCCGGCGGCATCGTTCAACAGCACCGTGTGCCAACGCTGGGTGATCTGCTCGTGAATCTGCCAGAGGACTTCCTTGACGTGCCGGGCCTGCTGCGCGGCGGGATTGTTCTCGAATTCGAGCGGAATGCGCGCGCGCTCGGCGAGCCGGCGCACTGCACCCATGAAATCAAGGCCCTCGTACTCGCGCACAAAGGTGAACACGTCGCCGCCCTTGCCGCAGCCGAAGCACTTAAAAATCTGGTTGTGCGGATGGACGTTGAAGCTGGGCGTCTTCTCGCGGTGAAACGGGCAGAGACCGCGAAAGTTCGCGCCGGCGCGTTTGAGCGGAACCACCGCGCCGATGACATCCACGATGTCATTGGCGGCGCGAATCTGCTCGAGGGTGTTTGGGGAAACGAGTCCGGCCACGGTGCCCGAGCGTTACCGCCCGCGCATCAGTTGGTCAACTTCACGCTCGCGCCGCCGCGCCATGCTGTTGTCATCGCGCAACTGGTTCGAGTCGATGGAGGACGGGGCAATCAGCACCTCGACGAGGTACTTCTCCGCGTTCCTGCCCGTGAACGAGCGGGTGAAGACCTCCTCCTGGATCGACATCACGCTCGGGAAGATGCTTGTGCCCCAGTTGTAATCATCGGCCTTGGCCTTGGCCACGCGGTACTCCTTGGTGAAATGCGGCGCGTGCAACATGTTGAGGACGAGGAAATACATGCAGCTCCAGCGCGCCATCCCGGCCAGCATCCCGAGGTAATACTCGAAACGCCCGAACACATCGCCCTCGATGATCTTTTGCCCGAGCCGCCGTTTGAAGAGGCTGAACAGCATCTTCACCCCCAGGGCAATGGCCAGCACGCTGAAGACGTAGCTCGTCGCCTGGCTGACGAGGCGCTGTTGATTCATGAATTCACCCACCGGCCGGTAATAGAGGATGACCAGCGTGACGATGATGCCCCATTGGAGTACATCGAGAAACTCCTCCGAAAAGCCCCGCTTGCGACCGCGGATGAAACCGATCACCAGCACGAGCAACGTGATCAGATCCACCCAACTGAACGTGAAATCCATACGCCAATGTATCGGCACCTTGGCGCGCCGGATTAACCGGCGGGGCGGGCGCTTCGCTGGGCGCATCTCAGTCTTTTGCAGAATGCGCATTACTCAATGGATAGGGGTAGGGATGGCGCAACGCGCCACCCCTCCCTCCAAACCGGACGGGC
>CAYQWK010000059.1:0-19660 GCA_964420805.1 uncultured Bifidobacteriaceae bacterium
CCCGGCGGTTGTGAAAGCCCGCAGCGTTTTGCCGTGGTGCGGCACCGGCCTGACGATCTTCAACGCTGACGGAGAACCTGATGGACACACCGGGGAATTCCCGGTAGAGGTTTCGCCGCCCAAATAACCAAACGGACTCGTGGCGGTGCAATGCCCTGCGGGTCCGTTTGAACTTTGTATGCAGAATATTGAACCACAGATCGCGCGCCGCCCGGTGATGCCGCCGAAGAGACCGCTCTTCGGCATTCGCATTCACCCGGTCGTGCTGGCGCTCGCGGCGTTCGCACTGGTTGGGATTGCCGCGCTCATCTGTCTCGCAGCCCGCCCTGATTTCCTGCCTGAATTCAACCCATTCGCCGAAGGCAGTCCTTTCCGTCGGTAACCCGTCGGCGCAGGCACCCACGCCCCGATTCAATGCGGGCCTGCGCGTTGCCATCCAGGTCCGGATCAGGAAGTCGGTGTTCGGATCAGTCGGCAAGCCTCTTGGCGAGATTGCTCCGGCCAGGCAAGAGCACGGAAACACCAAAGAATCATCCCGGATTACAAGACGCCCGAAGGCGCGCCGGCCACACTGCCGGCGCTATGAGCGAAATCCATCCCCTCACCCAGGCCATCATTGCCGGCCGCCGCAAGGAAGTCCCCGACCTCGTCAACCAATGCCTCGCCGCCGGCGAAAGCGCCGCCCATATCGTCGAGCAACGTCTCGTGCCCGGCATGGCGGAGATTGGCGAGAAGTTCAAACGCAACGAAATCTTCGTGCCCGAGATGCTCATCGCCGCCCGGGCAATGAAGGAGGCCCTCAAGATTCTCGAACCCCTCCTCGTTGCCGCCGGCGTCAAACCCGAACACAACGCCGTCATTGGCACCGTCGAGGGAGACCTCCACGATATTGGCAAGAATCTCGTCGCCATGATGTGGAAGGGCGCGAACATCGACATCATTGATCTCGGCGTGAACGTCTCCCCGGCGAGGTTCGTCGAGGCCATCCAACAGCACAAACCGAAGCTCCTCGGTCTTTCGGCCCTTCTCACCACCACCATGCCCGCCATGCGCGACACCGTGAAGGCCGTCCGCGCCGCCGGCCTGCCTGTCAAGGTCGTCATCGGTGGCGCGCCCATCACCGTCGAATTCGCGCGCGAGATCGGCGCGGACGGTTACGCGCCCGACGCGGGCAGCGCGGTGGACACCGCCATGGATCTGCTGCGCGGAAAATCCTGAGCGTGCCAGCGCCGGGAAGGACTCCATGCGCTTCAAATCCCTGGCCATCGACGACCCAGCGGACCTCACGTTCGGTGTCGCACCAAAGCCCGTTGCCACGCGGAGCGGCATGGTGATCGGCGGCGGCATGGTTTATCCCGAGCTGAATTTCACGCTCCCGCCGATGCACATCAATGCCGAGTCCATGCCCGAAGTGCGACGCCACTACGAACAGATCATCGAAGGCGCGCTGCGGCGCGCGGCGGAACTGGAGGCACCGGGAGTGGTCATCGAATTCGAGACGCTGCCGCCGATGACGGAACATCCAGGTTGGGGCCTTGAAATCGTGAATGTCCTGCTCGAAGGCATGGAACGTGAACGAGCCCGCAGCGGCCTCAAGTCCGTGTTGCGGATGACGCCAAATGACAACCGCGAGTTTGAACGCCCGCCGCTGATGCGCCGCGGACGTCATTGGGAGGCGATGGTCGAGTTGTTTGACGGCGCGGCGGCGGCAGGGGCGGAGCTTCTCAGCATTGAATCGGTCGGCGGCAAGGAGTTGCACGACGACGCGCTCGTCAACGGCGATCTCGCCGGCAGCATCTTCGCCCTGTGCGTACTCGGCGAACGCGATATGCGGTTCCTGTGGACTCGCCTTCACGAGATCGCCGGCCGCCACGGCGTGAAATGCGCCGGCGACACTGCGTGCGGCTTCGGCAATACCGCCATGGTGCTGGCGGAACAACGCATGATCCCGCGCGTCTTCGCCGCCGTCGTTCGCGCAGTTACCGCCGTGCGTTCGCTGGTCGCCTATGAATGCGGCGCGGTGGGACCGGGCAAGGACTGCGGTTACGAGAATCCAATTCTCAAGGCCATCACCGGCTGCCCAATGGCAATGGAGGGCAAAACCTCCGCGTGCGCGCACCTCAGTCCAATGGGAAACCTCGCCGCCGCCTGTTGCGACACCTGGTCCAATGAGTCCGTGCAGAACATCAAGCTGCTCGGCGGCATGGCGCCGACCTGTTTCATGGAGCAGCTCATTTACGATTGCCGCCTGATGAACACCGCGCGCGGCCACGGGCGCGATTCGGCGCGGATGTTGCAAGCATGGCTGGTCGAGTCTGACGCGGAAAAAGACCCGCAGGCCTTCATCATCTCGCCGGAATCAAGCATCGCCATCGCAAAGGCCATCGTGGGCGCGGACTCACATTATCACGCCGGCATCGTGGCGGCGCGCAAAGCGGTGGAAAGCCTGCGCGACGCCCATGCCACGGGCCGGTTGCGCGTGACTCCGAACGAAATTCCGTGGTTGGACGCCATGCAGGAAGCTCTCGACGAACTTCCAGACAGCGAATCCGAATTCATCGCCCTACAACTCGCCACAGCCGACCCGGCGCGCTTTCTGCCCGGCGAATACGGCCTCAGCAAATAGAACCGCCAACCATGCAAAATCACATTCTCTCTCTCGCCATCCTGGTGTGCTCTGCCGCGATGCTGGACGGCGCCGAGTTCCACGTCGCCATCAAGGGCGGCGACACCAACGCCGGCACACGGAGGCTGCCGCTCCGGACCATCCAGCGCGCCGCCGACCTCGCGCAACCCGGCGACACCATCACCGTGCATGAGGGCGTCTATCGCGAGCGCGTTAATCCGCCGCGCGGCGGGGAGTCCGACCAACGCCGCGTCGTCTATCAGGCCGCAAAAGGCGAGCGCGTCGAGATCACAGGCTCCGAAGTCGTCACCGGCTGGACCAAGGTGCAGAACAACGCGTGGAAGGTGACGCTGCCCAATTCGTTCTTCGGAGGCTTCAATCCGTTCACCAACGTCATCCGCGGCGACTGGTTCGACCGCCGCGGCCGCGAGCATCACACCGGCGCGGTCTATCTGAACGGCGAGTGGCTGACCGAGGCGACGAAGCTCGACGAGGTGTTGATGGCCGGCAGCCCGGCGTGGGTCACCAAGGGCGAGCGTCGTGTGTTGCTGAACATCGCCGCGCTGCGCGTTGGAAAGGACGGCGAGAAGATTCCCGCGACCAAATTTACCGCGCGTCAGGGCACAACCAACGCGCCGTGCGCGGAGGGCGGCGAATGCCTCGGCTGGATCATGCCCGGCGACTGGGTCCGCTTCGATCAAGTCGCGTTCCCGCGTGGCTGCAAAGAGATTGAAATCCGCACCGCCTCCGCGTCGGAAGGCGGCGTCATTGAACTACGGCTGGACGGGCCGGAAGGCGAATTGATCGGGAGTTGCACCGTGTCGAACACCGGCGGCTGGCAGGCATGGGCGCCGCACCGCGCCGCGATCGAATCAACGAGCGGCACGAAGAATTTATGCCTGACCTTCCGCGGCCACAAACGCTCCGCCGTGAACCCGCGCCTGTGGTTCGCCGAGGTGGACAAGAACCAGACCACCATCTGGGCGCAGTTCCCCGGCGTGAATCCGAACCAGCAGAACGTCGAGATCAACTCGCGCCAGACCGTGTTTTACCCGGATCGGCCGGGACGCAATTTCATCACCGTCCGCGGATTCATCCTGCGTCACGCCGCCACGCCATGGGCGCCGCCGACGGCGGAGCAGATCGGATTGATCGGCACTCATTGGAGCAAGGGCTGGATCATCGAAAACAACGTCGTGAGCCACTCGATCTCCTCCGGCATCGCGCTCGGCAAACATGGCGATGAGTTTGACAATACCTCGGCCGACACCGCCGAGGGCTACGTGAAGACAATTGAGCGCGCCCATGCCTTCCGCATTCCGTGGACGAAGGAACACATCGGCCATCATATCGTGCGCGACAACACGGTCTCGCATTGCGAGCAAGCTGGCATCGTCGGGAGCCTGGGCTGCGCGTTTAGCACCGTGACCGGGAATGTGATTCACGACATCCACGTCCGCCGCCTGTTCAGCGGGGCGGAAATGGCGGGCATCAAGTTTCACGGCGCGATCGACACGACCGTTCGCGCCAATCACATCTTTCGCACCGTGCGAGGGCTGTGGCTGGACTGGATGGCCCAGGGCACGCGGGTCTCAGAGAATCTATTTCACGACAACATCGACCAGGATTTGTTCGTGGAGGTGAACCACGGGCCGTTCGTGGTGGACAACAACGTGTTCCTCTCCTCCAGCGCGCTGCTCGACATGTCGCAGGGCGGCGCCTACCTGCACAACCTCTTCGCCGGCCGGCTCGTCACCATCGAGGAACCCGGCCGCAAGACCCCGTTCCATCCACCGCACACCACGATCGTCGCCGGGCTGACCAACATCCAGGGCGGGGACAACTGCTTCCTGAACAACGTCTTCATCGGCAACGGCCACGGCCCTGGCGAGGTGGCCAAGGATGACAAGCGCCATCGCCGCGTGAGCGGATACGGGCTTTGGGTGTATGACCTCCGCGCGCATCCGTTGCTCGCGGCCGGCAACGTCCATCTCCACGGCGCGCGACCTTGGACGAACGAGACCGCGACGCTCGCGCTCACCAACCTCAACCCCGCCGTGCATCTTGTGCAGGAGGCGAGGAAGACCACACTGCATCTCGCCCTCGCCAAAGGCTGGAACAACCTCGCGACTACCCTGGCCGGCACGCCGCTTCTCGGCACGGCGAAGATTCCGCAGTTGCCGTATGTAAATCCGGACGGATCGACCATCACAATTGCCACCGACTATTTCGGCAAAAAACGCAACGCAGACCGCCCCACGCCCGGCCCGTTTGAGAAGCTAGGCAACGGGTCCGTGTCGCTCAAAGTGAGGTGAACATGAATACGCACGTTCCTTCCCTGAACCGCCGACGGTTTCTCCAGCAAGCTGCCGCGACTACTGCCGCCCTGTCGCTTCTGCCGCGCGATTTGCTGGCCGCCGATGCGCCGTGGCGGCTCCGCCAGTCGTGTTCGTCCATCAACTTCACCCGCCTGTCCGTCGAGCAGGCCTGCGAGCGCATCGCCGCGCTCGGATTCGAGGCGGTCGATCTCTGGTCCGCGCACGGCGGCTGCCCGCATCTCGACGATGCGCAGAAGCGTCTCGGCGCGGATGGACTCAAGGCGCTGCTGCAAAAGCACAAGCTCCAGCTCTGCGCCTTCTCGGTCTATGTCGGCGGCTACCGGCGCTACGCGGAACTCCTTGGAAACGTGGGCGGCGGTGTTGCCGTGCGCGGCAGCGCGGCCCCGGTCAAGCCGGCGGAATTGACCGTGAAGATGAAGAGCTTCCTCGAATCGCTGAAGCCCGACCTGGAGTTGTGCGAGAAACACAACTCGTTCCTCGCCATCGAAAACCACGGCCACGCGTTGCTTGACTCACTGGATTCGTTCAAGGCTTTCACCGACCTAAACCGCCATCCACGCCTCGGCCTGGCGCTGGCCCCGTACCATTTGCAGGCCCGGGGCGATTCAGTCCCAGAGGCCATTGAAGCAAGCGGGCGGCAACTCCTCTTCTTCTACGCGTGGCAGAAGGCGGACGATCTTGAGCAACTCCCGGGACACGGTCCGGCTGATTTCGTGCCCATGCTCCGCGCCCTGGCGAAGATTCGTTATTCGCGGTTTGTGAACCCGTTCATGCACCACGAACCGCAGCCGGAGGCGATGATGCCCGCGCTGGCCAAAGCCCGCGATCACCTCGCCGGCTGCGCCAAAAAGCTGTGAACCCGCCATGAAACCCAAGCTGCCTTCCGTCCTGTCACGCCGCGTTTTCCTGAAAACCTCCGCCACCCTCGCCGCCGGGGCCGCCGCTTTTCCCGCGCTGGTGCCGCGCTCCGTGTTCGCCGGCAACGGCCGGCCCGGCGCGAATGAACGCTTCGTTGTCGCGCATATCGGCGTCGGCGGGATGGGCGGCACGCACCTGCAGAACATGCTGCGCTTCCAGCAGGAGGGCAAAGTGCACATCGCCGCCGTGTGTGATTGCGACGACAACCGCCTCGAAGCCGCATGGGAACGCACCGGCAAAACAACCACGCCGTTTCGCGACTACCGCTACATTTTGGAACGCAAGGACATCGACGCCGTGCTCATCGCCACGCCGGACCATTGGCACGCCGTACAAACCGTCCATGCCTGCCAGACGGGAAAGCATGTTTATGTCGAGAAACCCGCGTCCGTCACCGTGCGCGAGGGTCAGGCGATGGTGAGGGCGGCTCGCGAGAACAGGGTGGCCGTGCAAGTTGGTGCGCAGGCCCGCACCGCCCTCGGCGCGTGGCAGACCTGCCGCGCGATTCGCAACGGCATCATTGGCAAGGTTCACAAAGTCACCTGCTGGCATTACGCCAGCCCGGCGGATGACAAGCCCGTGCCGGATAGCGAACCGCCCGAGGGCCTGGATTGGGATCTCTGGCTCGGTCCCCTGCCCTGGCGTCCGTACAACCGCCGTTACTGCCCGGCGAGTTTCCGCTGGATCATGGAATCCGGCGGCGGACAAATCCGCGACCGTGGCGCACACCAGTTCAGCACCATTCTTTGGTGCATGGATGCAGACCAGCAGACTTCGTTCACCGTCGACGCCACCGGCACCGTTCCCACCCGCGGCCTCTGGGACACCGCCATCGACATGCACGTGGTCTATCGATTCAAGAATCCGGACTGGACGCTCGAGTGGGGCCAACCGGGGCAGAAACTCGGCAAGTTGGAGTTCGGCAACGTCTTCTGGGGCGAGAAAGCAAACCTCATCCTCGAATGGGAAGGCGGCTACAAGGCGGCTAACCCCGAGGCGCAACAGTTCCAACTTCCGGCCGGCGGCAAGGAGGTTTATCGCACCGCCGAATACGCTGACTTCAACATGAACCACAAGGCCGACTGGTTTAAGAGCATCCGCGAGGGCCATCTGCGCCCGGCCGTCGATATTGAGATCGCGCATCGTACCGCTACCCTCTGCAATCTCGGCAATCTCTCCATGCTCCTCGGCCGCAAACTAGTCTGGGATGGCGACCGCCAGGAAGTCATCGGCGACGCACAGGCCAACCGCCTGTTGAGCCGCCCGCAACGGCATCCCTATTGCCTCTGAACATTGCAAATGACGAATCGCGAACATCACAGCCGTCCCTTCCTCACTCGTGGTTGGTCATTGGCCATTAGGCATTTTCCCCACCTCCCATGAACACCGTCTCTCCCCTCCTCGCCGCCGTTGGTGTGAACGACCTCGTCCCGGCCATCCAAAGCACCAATGACAAGATTCGAGGCCCGGCGTGGCAAAACGCGGCCGCAGCCGGAGCCGCCGCCATCCGCCCGCTGGCCGGCTTGCTGAATGACGCCGACTTCGAGACCGCCCGCTCGGCCCGGCGTGCGCTCCAGCGCATCGTGCGCCACGCCGGCCGGCCCGGCGCGGACAAGGAAGCCGCCTCGGTTACTGCCGAACTCGTAGCGCTGCTGAGGAATGATCAAGCATCGGTGCGAAACACAGCGGTGTGGTTGCTCTCCGAGATCGGCGGCGACGACGCGGTCGCGCCCATGGCCGCGCTGCTGGCGGACAAGGATTCACGCGAGGATGCACGTTGCGCCCTGATGCGAATTCCCGGCCCACAGGTTACTGCGGCGTTCAAGGCCGCCTTCACCTCCGCGCCCAACGAATTCAAATACGCGCTCGCTGATTCGTTGCGCGAACGCGGGGAAAAGGTCGCGGATTTTCCCACCCGGAAAATGGTCCCGATCCGCCAAACCACCGTAAAGGCGGCGAAGCCCGCCTGATTTTTGCCGAGGCCTGTGGCCCGCACTGTGTTCCGCCGATAAAGTGGCGTCATGTCTGGCTTGTTCCGATGGTCGCTTCCTGGCCTGGTCGCCACCGTTCTCGCGGTGGCCGGCGCCGAACGCATTAATCACGAAGGACGCATTCTCGGGCCTGCACCGGCCGTCACCAACGCCATCGTCTTCAATACTCCCGAGGCGGATGCCGTGGTGGCCTCCATGCAAATCTTCCCCCGCGACAACGCCTGGAACGAGGACATCTCGCGCCGTCCGGTCCTGACCAATTCCGACGCGATGATGGCCCAAATCATCTCCGACCTCGCCACCAACCGGCGCACCGCGCAGGCTTTTTACGAGATGAACTTCGTGCTCGTGCCCGACACGCAGCCGCTCGTGCCCATCGGCTTCGACAATCCTCCCGAGTTCTACCCGGATGAATGCGATCCCAGCCCGTACCCCTTCGCCACCAACACGCCCGTCGAAACCTGGCCGCGCGGCACCGGCAGCCAGACCTTGCGCCAGTGGCAAACCAACGACGACGGCTCCGACCGCCACTGCATCGCCGTGATGCCCGGCAGTAACTTCATCTGGGAAACCTGGCGCACCGTTTACACCAACACCGGCCCCACCAACTGGCACGCCGGCACCGGCGCGAAATTCAACATGGCCAACAACTCCCTGCGTCCCGCCGGCTGGACCTCTGCTGATGCCGGCGGGCTCTCCATGTTCGCAGGGCTGGCGCGTTACGACGAATGCCAGCGCGGCATGGTCGAACACGCCATCCGACTCATCGTCAAGCGCACCCGGCGCGAATACATCTATCCCGCCACGCACTACGCCTCGACCACTCCCGCCGCGAGCAACAACGTACCCGCCATGGGCCAGCGCCTCCGCCTCAAGGCCGGGTTCAACATCCCCACCAACTGGAGCACCTCCGAGGAGGCCGTGCTGCGTGCCCTCAAGAAATACGGCGCCATCGTGGCCGACAACGGCGGCTTCTTCTCCATTTCTGTCGCGCCCGACCAGCGATTTTCCGGCAGCGCCTTCGCCAACTTCAACACCATCAGCCTGACCAACTTCGAAGTCGTTCAAACCACAGGAGCCAGCCAGGGGCCACGCTCACCCGGCGCGCCGTCCGTCAATGCGGGCAACGACCAGACCATTCCATTGGGCAACAGCGCGATTCTCCAGTCCTCCATCACCTACACCGCCGTTCCGCCGCTCGCGCTGCAATGGCGGCTCTACTCCGGACCTGCCGCCGTGCAGTTCTCGGCCACCAACCAAACCAACACCACGGTCAACTTCAGCGCCCCCGGAACGTACACCTTTCTATTCAGCGCCGATGATGCCATTCACACCGTCGCCTACGACGCCGTGATCGTGACCGTGACGCCGGCCATCCGGTTGAATGCCATCCGGAGCGGCACCAACGTGACCTTGCGCTGGAGCGGAGGTGCAGCGCCCTTCCAGATCGAGCGCACCGTGGCATTCAATCCCACTAACTGGAGCAGCGTGCTGACCACCAACGGCACCAATGCAACCTTCCCGGCCAATGGCAGCGGGGCATTCTACCGGGTGCAGGGGCAATAATTACCGGGGGCGTTCACTTCTTCCGCGGTCCGCGGTCTCTTTCCGGTTCGTAGTCGGGATTGGGCGTGGGCAATTGGGCATCGACAGACTTTCGCCAGGCGACGAGTTTCTCGCGCAGCCGGGCAGCGACTTGGGGGCGGACTTCGGCAAGGTCGTTCCTTTCCGCCGGGTCGTCTCGAAGGTCGTAAAGCTCCGCCTTCCCGGTCTCGAAGAACTCGATGAGCTTGAGGTTGCCCTCACGAACCGCGCCGTATGGAGTGGCGCCGCCGGGGTGATAATGGGGGTAGTGCCAGTAGATGGTGTCCCGCTGGAGGGTGCCGGTTTGAAACAGCAACGGAGCGAGACTTTCGCCATCCACAACGTGGCCGGCCGCGTCCTTCACCCCGGCAAATTCCAGCAAAGTCGGGTAGTGATCGACGCTGATTACGGGCGTTTCGTTGACCGCCCCGGCCTTGATTCTCGCGGGCCAACGCACAACGAGCGGCACGCGGACGCCGCCTTCATAAGCAGAACCTTTACCGGCGCGGATGCCGAGGTTGGAGGTGACGGGAAGCAGGCCGCCATTGTCGCCGGTGTAAATGATGATGGTGTTGTCGGCGATTTTCAGTTCATCGAGTTTCGCCATGATCCGGCCGAGGCTGTCATCAACGCTCTCTACGAGGGCGGCGTAGGTGGCGTTGGTCTGCGGACCACCCTGGGCTAGGGCCTTGGCGCGGTATTTGGAAATGACATTGGTTTTGCCCTGAAGCGGGGTGTGGACGGCGTAATGCGGAAGGTAGAGGAAGAAGGGCCGGTCCTTGTGTTGTTCGATGAAACGGCAAGCCTCGGCGGATTCGCGATCGGTGAGAAACTCCCCTTGGGGCCCCTCCGGAAGGGTCGGGATCCTGTAGGGTGCGAAATAACTCGGCGGCTGCCCTCGGTCGTAGCCGGCAACATTGATGTCGAAGCCCTGTCGGTCGGGGAAGCAATCGGGCGGACCAAGATGCCATTTGCCGATGCTGGCAGTGGCGTAACCGGCGTTTTTTAGCGTTCTGGCGAGGTTGACTTCGTTGGTCGGGAGGAACATCCGCCAATTTGGGACGGCGAGTTTGGCGTAGGGCCGCTTGTGGCCGGCGATCCAATCGGTGATGTGCAGACGCGCGGGATATTGTCCGGTCAAGGTGCTAGCGCGGGTCGGCGAGCAGACGGTGCACGCGGAATAAGCGCGGGTGAAGCGCATCCCTTGCGCGGCGAGGCGGTCCACATTGGGCGTCTCGTAGAATTTACTGCCAAACACGCCGCCATCGGTCGCGCCAAGATCATCGACGAGAATGAAGATGATGTTTGGCCGGGTGATGGCGGCGCTCGACGAGGACGCCAGGAAGCAGCAGAGCAGCAGCAAGAGCAGAGGCCAAACACGGCGAAGCCAGGGAATCTTCATGCCCGTGTTTGTGGCCGAACGGGCTAGCCGGGTCAATACGCACGGAGGCCGGGTGGAAAAGACGAGATTTCCGTTACGCGACCACGGCCTTGCCATGGAATTGCTCCGTCAGATCAGCGAAGACCTGCTGGGCATCGAGCCATCGGCGGTCGCGGGTGATGTCTTCCATGGAGCGGCCGGTATGATTGCAGATGAGGTAAAGCTCGTTGCCCAGGCAGATGAAGGCCTCGAAGCCTGTGCCGACGCCGTGGCGCGCGAAGTCGAAATACCCAGCTTCATGGCGGTTGGTCAGCATTTCACCGCGCAAGACACCAAGGTCGCGGACAAAGTTCTTTTGGAAATCCTCCCGGCGGGGTCCTTCGTAGCTGACGATCCGTTCGCGGCCACGTTGCAAGGATACGACGGCCCACTCATCGAACACGGTGCCGCCGTAGCGCGCGTTCATTTGTTGCGCGCCGTACCGAATGCGTTCGAGGGCGTCTGAGAGGTTCATAGAAAGTCCCTGACGTTAGCGGCAGGCGTCGCAACGACTTTAGCAGAGAGAATCCGAGGGGGCAAAAGACGCCCCAGCAGGGTTGTTGGCCCCGGCGGAATAGGTCGCATGGAACGCGGAAATTGCATGGTGGCGGGATTTTGACAAAGGCAGGCCATCCTTTCGCAAAATCGGGGCAAGGAAGCCGCTTTACCAGTTGCCAAACTTTTTGTGACGTGATTCCTTGTTGCACTTCAACGACCCATGACAGACCAAATGTATCGCCGAGTGAATCACCCCATCCAAACTCTACCCTTTGCACGTATGAGAAACACATTGATCCTCAAACTCGCTGTCACTTTCGCGGGAGCGGTCGGCCTTCTGGTTCCGTCCGTTTCCGGGCAGTTGTCTGTCGGCACAACTGGCTTGGCGCCGCAAAACTTCTCCTCCGCCTCCTCAACGTCAGCATGGACAAGTTTGAGTGTTCTGCCGTCATCAACAGGAAACATCACCACCGGACCGCAGCTCGACGCGGCTGTTCAAACAAATACGGCCGCCAGCGTAAATGTCGCCTTGCCGGCAACAGCGGTGGTTCCACCAGCCACCCTCGGGACCGCGCAGTGGAACTCGAACGGGCTTTATCTTCAAACGCGTCCCACTGGCAACAGCTACACGCTGCTCCAGGCCGCGTTGCGCAACGACGCAGGCACGAACGTCTCTTCCATTACCGTGAGCTACGACCTTGGCGCCCTGCTTCCCGCAGGAGCAACCAATAACATCGTCGAGGAAATTCCAGCGCACCGGGTGTATTTCAGCCTGACCGGGGCCACCGGTACATGGGTTCGAATCCCCGCTTTAGATTCGCCGACCCCGTCCGCGTCTGGTCCAAAATCGGCGTATCTTCCTTTGGGAAGCTGGGCGGCCTCCTCAACTCTTTATCTACTTTGGGCGGATGACAATGGCTCCGCCAGCGGCACGGCACCGAATTTCGAAGGCGGATACACGATCGACAACTTCGCAGTCGCCCTAATCGCCCCGCCGCCAATAATTACGGCGCACCCCGTTCCCCTCAATGTGGCGCCAAGCACGCCGGCCAACTTCAACGTGACAGCCACCGGACTTCAACCCATCACCTACCAATGGCGGAAGAACAGCAACAATATCGCGGGTGCGACCAACGCGACCTACTCCATCCCCAGCGCCCAAGTCAGCGACCAGGGCTTCTATTCAGTGATTGTAAGCAACGTGGGTGGCGCGGTCTTCAGCACCAACGCCTTTTTGACAGTGCTTTGCAATCCGGCTGCATTCACCTCCCAACCCTCAAACCAGACGGTCAATGGTGGCACCATCGTAACCATGAGTGCGGGCGTCACGGGGACGGTTCCCATCCGTTATCAATGGTATAAAGACGGAAACCTGATTTTTGGAGCAACCAACTCCGCCTACACCCTCAATCCGGCCTACGTTTCCGACATGGGAACTTACCGAGTCGCAGTAACGAATTGCAGCGGGGGATTTTTGAGCACCAACGCCGTGCTGACTGTTAATTGCGTACCAATCGCCATCACGACACAACCGGCCAATGTCGGCGTGAACGCCGGCAGTCCGTTCACCGTGACAGTGGCAGTCACCGGGTCGCCGTTGTTCCAGTACCAGTGGTACAAAAACAGCAGCCCGGTTGCTGGAGAAACAAACGCCACCTACAGCCGCGCCAGTGCGGTCCTCGGTGATTCCGGACAATATTTCGCCACCATAGCCAACTGCAGCGGCACAGTCTATAGCCGCACCGCAGTCGTTGCGGTTGCAGCCGCACCCTACAATGTGATCCATTTGACCAATACCTTCTGGCGCTACGACCAGTCGGGCGCTTGCTACGGAAACGAGTGGCGGACGACCAATTTCGCCGATGGAGCATGGCCGTCGGGCCGAGGCGTGCTTGCCTTGGAAACTCTTGCCGCAGTGGCCCCGCTGATTAACACCCCCCTTAGCCTGACGAACATGCAAGGGCGCCTCACGAATTACTACTTCCGCACGCAGTTCGTACTCACCAACGACCCGCGAACCGTCACCTTGGTTGCATCAAACCTCATCGACGATGGATGCGTGGTGTATGTCAACGGCACCGAGGCTTACCGGATCAACATGACTGCTGGCGCGTTCAACTGCACCACGTTCGCCCCGACCGACTTTGGCGAAGGTGTGTGGGTGGTTACCAACCTTCCGTCCAGCCTGTTGATTCAAGGCACCAACACCGTTGCGGTAGAAGTTCATCAGGTCAACGCAACCAGTTCCGATGTGGTCATGGGCATGCACGTCGACGTCCTGTTCCCGACGCCCAGCTTGTTGGTGATCACCAACCAGCCCAGTAGCATCTCGATCGAGGAAACCAAGACAGCCACATTCACCCTCGGCCTCAGCGGTTTCCCGGCCTTCTACCAATGGTACAAGGACGGTGTCGCCATCTCGAATGGCACGTCGAATCCGTTCAGCATCCCGGTCGCATCAACCAACGATTCCGGCACCTATTACGTCATCGCCACCAACATCATTAACTCCGTCACCAGCGCCGTGGTCGCCCTGACCGTTTATCCGGACACCAACGCCCCGACGCTTGTCGAGGCGGACGGCACCATCGCGTTGACCAACGTGCTCGTGACCTTCTCCGAATTGATCAACGCCACCAACGCCACCAACCGGCTCAACTACAGCATCTACAACACCCTCGGCGGCACCATCAATGTATCCCGCGCCGTGCTGGTGAACGGCACCAACGTCATGCTCACAACCGATCCCCGGACAGGCATTGGCAACTACATCCTGGTCGTGAACAGCATCCGCGACGTGTCGCCGCGCCAGAACCTCATCGCCACCAACAGTTCGATTCCTATCTCCACGGCTCTAAACATCTTCCCCCTCACCGGAGTGGACTTCCGATTCGTGGATCCAGTCTACGCTGCTTTCGATGTCGTCGATCAGGGTACGGCCTGGCGCTATCCCGGTTACAATGAAGACCATCCGACCAACACCTGGGCGACGGGGCCGTCACCATTCTACTACTTCGCCAATCCGGCGCAGGCGTTTGACATCCCGTTCGACACCGCCCCAGGAACGGCGCTTTCGCAGTCCGAATTTGTGACGTCCTATTTCCGCAAGTCGTTCTCTTTTGCGGGCAGCCCCGGCGGAACAAAGATCTATGTCCGCCACTACGTCGATGATGGCATGATCCTCTGGTTCAACGGCAACGAAGCCATCCGCTACAACATGCCGACCGGAGCCATTGCCTACACCAACAGAGCCGCCACGCGCTTGTGGAACGGCACACTGACCGATCCCATCGAACTGCCCTCGGCATTCCTCTCCACCGGCACCAACTTGATCGCGGTGGAACTGCATCAATATACTGGTGTGGATACGGACAAGGTCTTCACCGTGCAAATGGACGCCAAGGTTCTATCGCTCGTCACCGGCCCGGTGGTCATCACCAGCGGCCCGCTCGACCAGACCGTGTTCGAGGGCCAGTCGGCGACCTTCTCGGTGGTGCAGGCCGGCGGACGCACCTTCCAGTGGCAGTTGAACAGCAACAACATTTCCGGCGGCACGAACTTCACCTACACCACGCCGGCGGCTACGCTGGCCATGAACGGCAACAAATACCGCGTCGTCGTCACCGGCATCACCAACAGCGCCACCAGCACCAACGCCACCCTCCGCGTTCTCGCCGACACCAATGCACCGACGATTGTTTCCGGTTATGCCGCCAGCAACAAAACCATCACCATCACGTTCTCCGAGGCGGTCACGGCGGCCACGGCGAACAATGTCACCAATTACGTGGTGACCAACACGCTTGGCCAGACCCTCACGGTTTCCAGCGCGGTGCTTACCAACGGCACCAACGTAGTCCTCTCTTTCACGTCACTGCCTTTCGCCACCTACACGGTTTTCGTGAGCAACGTGAAAGACACCTCGACCGCCGGAAACACCATTGTGCCGAACAGCGCCGTCGTCATCGGTTACATGAATGGCATCGTCGCCCTGTCCGGTCAGTGGCTGTACAACACTTCCGGCACCGACCTGGGTACCGACTGGCGAACCGTGGCTTATGATGATCTTGACGAACCGTGGACCAACGGACTGGCTCTGTTCGAGGGCAAGCGCGGTGCCGTCCCCGCCCTCCCCGAACCTGTGCGGACCACGATCACCATTTCCAATGCGGCCAACTCCGCCCAAATCCCCACCGTCTATTTCCGCGTTCACTTCAATTCCTATGCGGCGGGCAACGGCCAGATCGTGTTCCGCACCATCCTCGACGACGGCGCGGTCATCTACCTGAACGGCGTGGAAATCTCCCGCATCCGCATGCCCACTGGCACAATCACCTACAACAGCCTCGCCAATGTTTCCGTGGACGACGCAGTGCTTGAAGGACCCTACACCGTGGATGTGACCAACATACTGGCCGGCGACAACGTGATCGCGGTGGAAGTGCATCAAATCAACCTCACCAGTTCCGACATCACTTGGGCTGGCGACTTCAGCGTTATCCGTCCGTCTGAGGTATTACCGACTCCCGAGTGCGTGCAGATCATTTCGCAACCCGTGGGCCGAACCAACGGCGTGGGGGCCAACGTGCAACTCAACGTCGTGGCCGCCGGCGCCGCGCCGATCTATTACCAATGGCGCAAGGACGGCACCAACATCGTCGGGGCCACCAATAACCTGCTGGTCTTCAACCCGGCCCAGACCACCAACAGCGGCGTCTATTCCGTGTTGGTGAACAACGCGCTGTGCGGCGTCACCAGCAGCAACGCCACCGTGCTGATCACCAACTCCTGCTCTGGCGTAGCCATCGCTCAACCCAAGCTGTGGACCCGCTTCGCCGGGACAAACCTCGTGCTCTTCTGGACCAATCCTCCGGCGGACACCTGCGGTACCCCGGCGGTCTTCACTCTCCAGCGTGCCTCCGCCATCTCCAACAATGGCACGCTCTGGACCACCATCACGAACCCCTCGCCGTTCACCAACGGCCTGACCAACGGCATCCGCTTCTACCGCCTCAAGAACCCGTAGCGGCCGCTGCCAGTCCTTTCGCGAGAGACCGGGATGACCTCCCGGTCTCTTTTCTTTACCGGCCAGAGCATGGACGGCACGAAATGAGTGCAAGCGTGTGAAGTGAATTCCAAACAGGGGCCGGCAACGCGCGATGAACTGTGCCGCCCGCAAGACGAAGCCACCTCAGCCGCCGCGTTGCGTCTTCTTCCGCTCGTCCCGCCCCTTACCCGCAAGAGCACGGCAGGCATCAGCCATGCACGCGAGGTCCTCGAGAAACAGCTCACGCCGCCGGGCCGGCAGGGATTCCAGCACCTCGGTTTGCAGCGCCACGGCAATATCGCGCGCGGCCTCGTAGCGTCGCAGCCCCTCCGGTGCCGGGCGGATGCGCTGGGCGCGACGATCGCTTTCATGGGTGGATCGGGAGATGAGCCGCGCCTTTTCCATGCGTTCCACGAGCGAGGCGACGGTGTTCGGATCGCTGGACATGGATTGGGAGAGCTCACGCTGGGTCATGCCGCGCGCGTCGCCCTCGATGAGCGTGCGGATGAGCGTGAACTGGTCCGGCGTGATGCCGAGATGCGCGACGCGCCGGCGGAAAGCCTGGTTCAATCCATACCACGCGCGCCGCAGCAACGGCGGCAGGCGCCGCCGTCCGGGGGAATCCACGGGCTCCGAAGGCATGGCGTCACGCGCAGCCATCGCTCAGGGTTTCGCGTTTGCGCCAGACAACGCCGCGAACTTCTTCTCGAGTTCCGCGATGCGCTGAAGCGCCTCGGGCAGCCGGCGAATGCCAATGTACTGGCGCTTGGCGTCCTTGTCCGGGCAGGCGGGAGAGCCGAGCCATTTGCCGCCATCGGGAATGTCGTTCATCACACCGGACTGCGCGGCGACGGTGACTTGATGTCCGATCTGAAGGTGCCCGGCGATGCCCACCTGTCCGGCCAGCACAACGTAGTTGCCGAGTTTGGTGCTGCCCGCCACACCGACTTGCGCGACAACCAGGCAGCCTTCGCCCACGGTCACGTTGTGGGCGATCTGCACGAGGTTGTCGATCTTGGTGCCGCGTCCGATCACCGTGGGACCAAGCGCCCCGCGATCCACCGCCGCGTTCGCGCCGATCTCGACATCGTCGCCGATGATGACATGGCCGAGTTGCAAAACTTTGCGGTGCCGGCCGGCGTCGAGCACATAACCGAAGCCGTCGGAACCAATCACCGTCCCGGCGTGAATGCGGACGCGATCACCGATCTGAGACCGCGCGTAAACCACCACGTTCTGAAACAAACGCCCGTCCTCGCCAATGCGCGTGTCGTCGCCGACGTGGTTACCACCCAGCAACGCCGTTCGCGCGCCAATCTTCACGCGCTCGCCAACGACGCAATGCGGCCCGATGTGCGCCGCCGGATCAACCTGCGCCGACGGCGCGACCACAGCCGAGGGATGAATGCCCGGCGGCGGCGGCGGCTCGGGAAAAAACAACGGCAGCACGCGCGCGAAGGCCACGCGCGGGTTCTTCACCCGGATGAGTGTCTTCCGAGCGGAGGTGAACGCGGCCGGAACCAGCACGGCCGCCGCACCGCTTTGCTCCGCCACGGTGAGGTAGTGCTCGTTCTCGGCGAAAACCAGATCGCCCGCGCCCGCTCGGTCGGCGGGCGCGAACCCGGTGAGTTGCACGGCCCCATCGCCGAGGACTTCGCCGTCGAGTTGCTGGGCCAGTTGCGCGGCGGTGAAACGGGACATGGGACTCAGATTCCGCGGTGGTTGATGATGGCGTTGCCCGCGCCAAGGACGATGACGCGCGGTTCCCAGGTCTTCGCCTGCGCCTCCTCAACGGTCGTGTAGCTCATGATGGTAAGCAGGTCGCCGGGCTTGCCGAGGTGCGCGGTGGCGCCATTGAGGACGATGTCGCCCGAACCGCGCTCGCCGGCGATGAGGTAGGTCTCGAACCGGTTGCCGTTGGCCATGTTGCTGCACAGCACGCGTTCGTAGGGCAGAAAGCCGACCTTCTCCATCAATGCGACGTCGATGGTGAGGCTGCCCTCGTAGTTCAAACTCGCGCCCGTGACGGCGGCGCGATGGATTTTCGATTTCAGAATGTGAATCTGCATTGAGCTTTCAAACCGCAAAACTGCGCCGTTTTGAGGCCCCGTTTGACATTTGTCAAAGGCCGGGGCCTCCGCGCGAGTCGTTCGTTGACTCGATTTTGGGCGGCACCTATAAACGCCCACGTCCGCCATTTAACACAAGTTTTAATCAGCACACGCAACGTATGAGCGAACCAAAACGCAAACTCCGCCTCGCCATGATCGGCTGCGGATTCATGGGCAAGGCCCATTCCAACGCATGGCGCCAGGCCACCCACTTCTTCCCCCTCAAGGCCGACCTCGAAATGCACACCGTCTGCGGTTGCCGCGGCGAGGCCAAGGTCGTCGTCCCGAACGCCGTCGCCAAATGGGGCTTCAACCACGGCTCCACCAACTGGCGCGAGGTGGTGAAGAATCCCGACATCGACATCGTGGACATCGTGGCCCCAAACCACGTCCACGCACAGATCGCCATCGAGGCGGCGAAAAATGGAAAGCATATCCTCTGCGAGAAGCCCCTGGCCATGAACTCGAAGGAATGCCTCGAGATGATCAAGGCCGTGAAAAAGGCCGGCGTCGTTCACATGGTGAACCAGAACTACCGCCGCGTGCCCGCCATCGCCTTTGCCAAAAAGATGATCGAAGAGGGAGCGCTCGGTGAAATCTACCATTTCCGCGCCCGCTACGCGCAGGACTGGATTGTGGACCCGAAGTTCCCGCTCGTCTGGCGGCTCCGCAAATCCGTCAGCGGCAGCGGCACGCATGGCGACATTTGCGCCCACATCATCGACATGGGCCGATACCTCGTCGGCGAGTTCAAGGAGGTCTGCGGGTTGATGCACACCTTCATCAAGAAGCGTCCTCTGGAAGACAAGAACGCGCGCCAGGGCGGCCTGGGCGGGACGGCGGCGCAAAAGATGGGCACCGTCACAGTGGATGACACATCGCTCTTCATCGGGCGTTTTCAGAATGGTGCCATCGCCAATCTCGAGGCCACGCGTTTCGCCCTTGGGCGCAAGAACAACATCACCTGGGAAATCAACGGCTCAAAGGGCAGCCTTTGCTTCGACTTCGAGGACATGAACCGCCTCAAGTACTTCGACAACACCAATCCCGCCGACCGCCAGGGCTTCCGCGACATCATCGTCACCCAACCCGGCGGGTTGCACCCGTATGTGGGCCAGTGGTGGCC
>CAYQWK010000060.1:0-19304 GCA_964420805.1 uncultured Bifidobacteriaceae bacterium
TGCTGGTGGTGTACACGGCGGCGGCGCTGACTGGCGCTGGAGGGCAGGCGGGCATGGAAGCTCTAATCGACTCCGCCGTGGCAGAGGCGAACCTTTGTTATCAAAACAGCCAGGTGCCGCTTACGGTGAACCTAGTTCACTCCGCGGCGTTGATGAGTTACGTCGAGACGGGCGATCCGGCAACTGATCTAAGCCGGCTGCAAAATCCATCGGATGGTTACCTCGATTCGGTGCCCGTGATGCGCAACACCTACGGAGCCGACGTGGTCTGCATGCTCACCGAGAACATGGGGAATTATTACGCCGGGCTGGGGTTTCTGATGTCGCCGGTCTCGACGAATTTTGCGCCCTACGCCTACTCGGTCGTGCGACGTGTTTACGCGACCGGCTACTTTACGTTCGTGCATGAGCTTGGACACAACATGGGGTGTCATCATGATCGCGCGAACGCGAGCGGTTCAGGGGCGTTCAGTTACTCCTACGGAAATCGCTTCACCGGCAACGACAATACAACTTATCGCACCGTGATGGCTTACGCGCCCGGAGCGCGCATTGGCTATTTCTCCAACCCCAGCGTCACGTTTCAGGGAGTGCCCACAGGCGTGGCCAGTCCGGCGACCAATTCCGCTGACAACGCGCTGAGTCTCCGCCAGTCGATCAACACAGTCGCCAGTTTCCGTGGCGCCGTGACCATTTTCACGATGGAAACGGCCGCCGTGACCGCCTCCGAAACTTCGGGATCGGTCAGTCTGAAGATTCTTCGACAGGGTGACACCAATTCCTCCGCCACGGTCAACTTCGGCACCACCAACGTGACGGCCGGAGCTATGGACTATGGGATTACCAATGGCACGCTCGCCTTTGCCGTGGGTGAAACCGAGAAGACTTTGACCATCGCCATCAACAATGACGCCCGGCAGGAGGGCGCTGAAACCTTCATCCTCGGATTGGCCAGTCCATTGCCCGGAATCTTCGGCATTCCTGCCAGCACCACCATCACCATCACAGATGACGACGCGAGCACGGTGGGCTTCACTGCAGGCGCAGTCATCGTGGCTGAGGAGACGAACGTGCTGGCGATCACCGTGGTGAGGAGCGGATCGACCAACACCGCGGTGAGCGTGAACTTCGCCAGTTCCACCAACGGCACCGCCACGGCAGGTTCGGACTATCTCGCCACCAACGGCGTCCTGGCCTTCGCGCCTGGTGAGACGGCCAGGACTTTCAGCCTGCGTGTTCTCAACGATGCGCTGCCCGAGAATAGCGAGACCGTGATTCTGAAACTCTCCAGCGCCACCAACTGCTCGCTCGGCGTGTCGAACCTCACGGTGACCATCCTCACCAACGATTCGGCGGTCTTCAGTTGGATCGCGTCCACCACCACCGTCAGTGAGGCCAGCGGGACTGTCGCGTTCACCGTCACGCGGAGCGGCACGGCGTGGAATGCCTGCTCGGTGGATTACGCATCGAGCAACCACACCGCGCTGGCGGGCGCGGACTACACCGCCGTGGGCGGCACGCTCTCGTTCGCGCCTGGAGAGACAAACAAGACGGTCGCTGTGGACCTGATCGACGACGCATTGCAGGAAGGACTCGAGAAGGTCCGGCTTTATCTCTTCAACCCCGTGGACGGCACCGTGGCCATCGGCACGAACGTCGTCTCCATCCTCGACGACGACGCAAGCACGGTGGGCCTGGCGGCCAACGCGCTGACAGCGAGCGAGTCGGCGGGTTCGGTCAGCCTCGTCGTGCTTCGCTCCGGCACCACGAACACCGCCGTAAGCGTGGACTACGCGACCAGCAACCTCACCGCCACCGCCGGAGCCGACTTCACCGCCGCATCAGGCACGCTCAACTTCGCACCAGGCGAAGTAAGCAAGACCATCACTGTCAGCATCCTGGATAACGGCCAACAAGAGCCGACCGAAACCCTATCTGTGCAACTCTTGAACCCCGTGAACACGACGCTCGGCACTAGCACGTCCACGGTCACCATCACAGATGACGACGCGAGCACGGTGGGCTTCACTGCAGGCGCAGTCATCGTGGCTGAGGAGACGAACGTGCTGGCGATCACCGTGGTGAGGAGCGGATCGACCAACACCGCGGTGAGCGTGAACTTCGCCAGTTCCACCAACGGCACCGCCACGGCAGGTTCGGACTATCTCGCCACCAACGGCGTCCTGGCCTTCGCGCCTGGTGAGACGGCCAGGACTTTCAGCCTGCGTGTTCTCAACGATGCGCTGCCCGAGAATAGCGAGACCGTGATTCTGAAACTCTCCAGCGCCACCAACTGCTCGCTCGGCGTGTCGAACCTCACGGTGACCATCCTCACCAACGATTCGGCGGTCTTCAGTTGGATCGCGTCCACCACCACCGTCAGTGAGGCCAGCGGGACTGTCGCGTTCACCGTCACGCGGAGCGGCACGGCGTGGAATGCCTGCTCGGTGGATTACGCATCGAGCAACCACACCGCGCTGGCGGGCGCGGACTACACCGCCGTGGGCGGCACGCTCTCGTTCGCGCCTGGAGAGACAAACAAGACGGTCGCTGTGGACCTGATCGACGACGCATTGCAGGAAGGACTCGAGAAGGTCCGGCTTTATCTCTTCAACCCCGTGGACGGCACCGTGGCCATCGGCACGAACGTCGTCTCCATCCTCGACGACGACGCAAGCACGGTGGGCCTGGCGGCCAACGCGCTGACAGCGAGCGAGTCGGCGGGTTCGGTCAGCCTCGTCGTGCTTCGCTCCGGCACCACGAACACCGCCGTAAGCGTGGACTACGCGACCAGCAACCTCACCGCCACCGCCGGAGCCGACTTCACCGCCGCATCAGGCACGCTTAACTTTGCACCGGGCCAGACCTCGAACAGCGTTACCGTGAGCATTCTCGATGATCTGCTTTACGAGTCGGCCGAGTCGTTCCTCTTCGTTCTGCGCAACCCAACCAACACCAGCACTGGCGCGAGTTCCAATATCGTGAGCATCACCGATGATGACACGACCTTCGTTACATTCGAGAACAGCGGCCAGACCGTGAATGAGTTGAACGGCATCATCACCGTGCGCGTGAACCGTGCCGGAGTCACGAACACGACTGTCTCAGTCAAGTGCGTCACCGCTCCAATCACCGCTGTGGCTGGCGCGAACTACGTAAGCACCAACATCGTTCTCGTCTTTGCCCCCGGAGAGGTCAGCAAGACCATGAACGTTGCGATCCTGTTCAACCCCGCCTACGAGGATCCCAAGCTGCTTCGTATGCAATTGCGGTGGGTGACGAACGCGGCGTATGGCGCGTGGACCAACCACACATTGACCATCACCGAGGCTTTCGGCGGCACGACTGGCAATGAGGTCAAGATTGCGCGCGTCAATTTGACGGAGGACGGCGGGGCATGGGTGGGCGTAAGTGGCCCGGACGGGGCGGTGGTGCAGTTGCAGGTCTCTTCGACTTTGACCAACTGGCTGACAATCACCAACGGAATCATCACCAACGGCACCTTCATCTGGTTTGAACCGCCATCAAGCAACGAGCATCGCTACTTCCGGGTCACACCATGAATGTGTCACTCCACGGGTGGGTGGAAAAGTGCCGGTTGAAATGGGCCGAAAGTCGGTTCTGACTCCATCCGGAGCGCTTTCGCGACCGCCCCTTCATAGTCCATGCTAGCAACTAGTGGGCACCTGTTGCAGCACTTCAACGCAATGGGGGATGGCGCCCGCAACAATGTCGAGGCATTCGACGGCGCCGCTGGGCTTGCCGGGAAAACACACCACGAGCGTCCGATCAACCACGGCGGCAAGACCGCGCGAGAGAATGGCGTTGCGGGTGATCTTCAGCGACTCCATCCGCATGGCCTCGCCGAAGCCCGGCAGTTCGCGCACCGCGATCGCACGCACGGCCTCGGGTGTCACGTCGCGCATCGAAACACCGGTGCCGCCGGTGGTCAGGACGAGATGGCAGTTGGCCGCGATCTGCGCGCGTATCGCACCTTGAATCTCTGCCTTGTCGTCCGGCACCACGGTCTCGGCAATGATTTGCCATCCACGAGCCTGCGCTGCCTTTTTGACGGCTGGGCCTCCGAGGTCTTCGTATTGCCCGCGCGAGGCGCGATCCGAGATGGTGATGACTCCGACATGAATTTGCATGGCGTGGAATTAACGGATTGTCGCAAGAAGGCAAAGACGGTTCATCACGCCAACGAGCGATTGAGCGTGATTTTTGCGAAGGTCAAACGACCAACCACTTGCCAATTCAGTCAAACATCAATCACCGGACCACCGCTGTTGTCGTCGTGGTCGCCGCGCGCCTTGCGCTGAACGGTGACCTTCGCGCGGCCCGTGCCGGTGACTACGTTCAGCAGCATTGACACAACGCTGATAACCAGTGCGCCGAGAATCGCGGCCTTGAAGCCATCAACGACGAACTTGGGCGAGAGCAGCCAGTTCACCACGAGCAGCAGTAGCGCGTTGATAACCAGCGTGAACAGGCCCAGCGTCAGGATCAGAAGCGGCAGCGAGACGAGCATAAGCAACGGACGCAGAAAGCCGTTCAACAGGCCGAGCACCAGCGTGGCAATCAACAAATCCGGCCACCTCTCGTACCGGATTCCCGGCACGACGTAAGTGGCCACCAGCACCGCGACCGTGCTGACCGCCCATCTCTTGAGGAACTGCTTCAATGACTCCGGCATGACCGGCGGACGATGCGTCCGCGCACCTGAAATGACAAGCGAAGGGAGGACTGAAAGCGCCCTCCGATTGTTGAGCAAAATCAACGCCAGCAAGGCTGGTGGACGGAAATGATGCCGGACGTTTGCCATGAAAACTCCAGCCGCCTTGTCAGCCGCTCTCGCCGTCGCGACCCTCGCCGTAGCCGCCGCGGAAAGACCCATTCCGCCAGCCTTCGGGCCGCATGTGAACCTCCAACCTGGAGACTTCGCCAATTCCGTGAGCTTCAACGCCACGCAACGCATCGTCGGCACTTATTACTTCTACTGGTACGACGCAGCGTCGAAAGCGCACATCATCGACGGCGACGGCACAGACGCGCTGACCACACATCCGCCCACCTTGGAGAATTTCTCGTGGAAGTCGGCGACGTGGCACCGGCGGCAGTTGGAGGACATGATCGCGGCGGGGATCGACGTGGTGCTCCCCGTCTTTTGGGGCGCGCCCAGCGAGCAGACCGCGAAAGCAAATCTCCACTGGAGCTACGAAGGCATTCCGAAGCTGATCGAGGCGCGGGAGACACTGCTGCGCGAAGGCAAGTCGCCGCCGCGCATCGGCATGTTCTATGACACGAGCACGCTGCAAAATAACCAATGGCACGAACACATCGACCTGACCACGGATTACGGGCGGCAGTGGTTTTACGCCACGGTCCGGGATTTCTTCTCAATGGTCCCGGCGCGCCATTGGGCGATGATCGAGGGCAAACCGGTGGTGCTGCTCTACTCCGCCGCGTTCGCGAAGAAGCACGACCAGTCGGTAATCGATTTCACGCGCGCGGAATTCGCCCGGGAGTTCGGCGGGCGCATGCCGTGGATCGCGCGGGAGGTTTCGTGGCACGTGAAGGCGGACAACACGGTGGCGTGGGGCGGCGCGCTCGGGTTGAAGAATCCCGGCGTGGCGTCCATCGGCCCCGGTTACGACCACTCGGCCGTTCCCGGCCGCACACCGTTGGTCATGGACCGGCGCGGCGGCAGATTCTACGAGGAGAACTGGCTGAAATTCCTGCGGCGCCCAACGACATTCGTGATGGTGGAAACATGGAATGAGTTTCACGAAGGGACGGATGTGGCGGAGTCGCGCGAATACGGCCGGCGGTTCATCGAACTCACGCGCAAGTATTCCGACCTCTTCAAGAGCGGCTGGAAACCCGCGCTCGCGGAGGGGAAATTTTCCCAAGCGGCTTCCGTACGCATTGCGCTGGGTTCAAAGAACAACGAAGGCGGGTTGGTGCAAATTGACAACTCCGACGGCGCGACCGTCGCCACGAATGCGGCCGGAAAAGAGGCGCGGACGGTCATCTCGCCGGGAAGCCGGTATTTGTATTTCGCGGTCGATGACTCGTTCAAAGCCGCCGGAACGGAGAAACTCGTGGTGGAAGTTGAGTTCCTGGACGCGGCGGCGGGAAGACTGGCGCTGGAGTTCGACGGCAGCGACACCAGCGCACCATTCAACGGCGCCTACTCACGCAGCCCCGATTTGGTGAAACTCACCGGTGCCGGCCGTTGGATTACGACGCAGTTCCGGTTGCCCGGCGCGCAGTTGGCGAATGGGCAGAATCTGGGCGCGGATTTCCGGCTGGTCATTGAAGCGCCCGGCATCGCGTTTGGAACCGTGACGTTGCGGCGGCGATGAGGTCACCTGCGCGAGTTTTGACTTCGATCAAGAATCACCCTCCGCAACGTGCCGTCAGTTCAGGATATGACGGCATCGCATCTGAAGAACAACGGCCGCCGCACGCAACGCGGCGGATTTACCCTCATCGAACTGCTCGTGGTGATTGCGATCATCGCGGTGCTCGCCAGCATGTTACTGCCGGCACTAGCCAAAGCGAAGGAGTCCGGCAAACGGATCTCGTGCGTGAACAACCAGCGCCAACTCGGGTTGTCGGCGACGATGTACGCGGACGACAACGAAGGGAAATATCCGCTTCGCCAGGCGCCGCGCTGGCCGGCCCAGTTGAAGGACTATTACAAGGATCTCAAAATCCTGACCTGCGCGAGCGACAATCCAAAACCCGTGATTGCCTCCACGGGAAACAGCGACTTTCCCACCGCGATCGCAGCCGTTTCTTCCAAGCAATCCGCCGGTGTGGACACAAACGCAGATCGCGCCCCGCGCAGCTATATCATCAACGGCTGGAACGATTATTCGTTCGAGACGACCGGAAATCCCTTCCCGCCCGGAGCGACGATCAAGGAATCGGAAATCCGCTTCCCGTCCGAGACCATCATCTTTGGCGAGAAGGAGACCAGCTCCACCCATTACTTCATGGACATGATGGAAGGCGTGGGCAACGACTTCACCGAGGTCGAGCAATCCCGCCACATGGGCAAGGGAGCGGCGGGCGGGTCAAATTTCACCTTCGCGGACGGCAGCGCCCGCTATCTCAAGTTCGGCCACATGCTCAGTCCGGTGAACCTTTGGGGCATCACCGACACGGCGCGCGCGCCACAGTAGCCGCCCATCCCGCGAACATTCCGCACAAAGGCCGGCCCGCCGCACTGGCGGGCCGGTGTGTTTCCAGTGTCCGCCGTTTCCGCGCGCAACTCCGCGTCCGCCGAACTCTTGCATTGGCCCATTTGCGCCGGTAGCGTCCGCGCCTTTGTCATGGCTTATCTGAACGAGAATTTTCTGAAACTGAAGGCGGGCTACCTCTTCCCCGAGATCGCCCGGCGCGTGAAGGTGTTTTGCGACGCCAACCCCGAAGCTGCGAAGCGCATGATCCGCTGCGGCATTGGCGATGTCACGGAGGCCCTTCCCACCGCCGTGGTTGCCGCACTGCACAAGGCCGTGGATGAAATGGCGACGCGCGCGACCTTTCGCGGTTACGGGCCGGAGCAGGGATACGATTTCCTCCGCGCCGCCATCGCACAAAACGATTTCCGCGCCCGCGGCCTCGACGTGGCCGATGACGAGATCTTTGTCAGCGACGGATCGAAGTGCGACTGCGGCAACATCCTCGACATCCTTGGCAACCAGAACCGGCTCGGCATTTCGGACCCCGTTTACCCCGTCTATGTGGACACCAACGTGATGGCCGGGCACACGGGCGAGGCAAACGAGAACGGCGCTTACGCGGGCATCACCTACCTGCCCTGCACGCCCGCGAACAACTTCATCCCTGAGCCGCCGACGAACAAAGTGGACGTGATCTACCTTTGCTCACCGAACAACCCTACCGGCGCCGTGGCCACGCGCACGCAATTGCAGGCGTGGGTGGAATACGCGCTGAAGCACCGCGCCATCATCCTCTTTGACGCAGCGTACGAGGCCTACATCACAGATCCCGCGCTGCCGCGGTCGATCTACGAGATTCCCGGCGCGCGGGAGTGCGCGATCGAGTTCCGCAGCTTCTCGAAAAACGGCGGGTTCACGGGCGTGCGCTGCGCGTTCACGGTGGTGCCGAAGTCGTTGCAAGCGCAGACTGGCAAGGGTGAATTCAAGCCGTTGCATCCATTGTGGAACCGCCGCATGAGCACAAAGTTCAACGGCGTGAGCTACATCATCCAGCGCGCGGCGGAAGCGCTTTACTCGGCCGACGGCAAGGCGCAGGTGGCCGCGCTCATCGAGCATTACATGGGCAACGCCCGCGTGCTCGTCTCCGGTGCGAAGGCGGCCGGACTGACGGTGCATGGTGGTGTGAACGCTCCTTATATCTGGGCGCAAACCCCGGCTGGCGTCACAAGCTGGCAGGCGTTCGACAAGGTGCTGGGCGAGGCCAATGTCGTCATCACGCCGGGAAGCGGCTTTGGATCGAAGGGCGAGGGATACTTCCGCATCTCCAGCTTCAACAGCCGCGCCAACGCCGAGGAAGTCGCGAAACGGTTGCCGTTGTTAAAGTGGTAGGCCACGGAGTGTTCAAGCGGCGCTCTCGCCGCGTGCAAATCGCTGAAGCGCCTGCTCGCTCGCTTCGTCGGGTGAGCATGAAACTGCTCCGCCTCCTCGCCTTCCTTGCCATTGTCGCTGTTGTCCACGGTGCTGATCCCCTCAAGCCGCAGCCGCGGTTGGGCATCAACCTTGCCGGGCCGTCGGACTGGAACACGGAACTGCCGTTTGTGGATGTGTTTCGGCTGTCGCGACAGTGGATTTCACAGAAGAAGGGCGAGGGCTGGGGCAAAGGCCCGGCGCTGGAACTCGACGCGCGCGGATGGGTGAAACGGCTTGCCCCGGATTGCTTCGCCGAGACGCCGCTTTGCACGATTCAAGGCGGACATTACCCCAGCGGCGACTATACGGTGCTTTTCGATGGCGAGGGGAAGATCGCTTTCAACGGCGGCGGAGCGCAGGTCGTTTCCACCGCGCCAGGCCGCATGGTGGTCCGCATCGACGCCAGCAAAGGCGGGTTCTTTCTCCGCGTCCTTGAGACGCGGCCGGAGAATTACGTGCGCCACATCCGTGTGATCATGCCGGGCTTCGAGGCCACGTACCGCGACAACCCGTGGCATCCGAAATTCCTCGCGCGCTGGAAAGGCACGGCCTGCCTGCGTTTCATGGACTTTCAGGAGACGAACAACTCCAAGCAACGCTCGTGGAAAGACCGTCCGCTGCCGGAAGACGCGACGTGGACGCGCGCGGGGATTCCGGTCGAACTGCTGTGCGATCTCGCAAACCGGATCGAGGCCGCCCCTTGGTTCTGCCTGCCGCACCTCGCGGATGACGACTACGTGCGTGAATTCGCGCGACTGGCGAAGGCGAAGCTGGACGCCAGGCGCAAGGCTTATGTCGAGTACTCGAACGAAGTGTGGAACGGACAGTTCCAGCAGGCGAAATACGCCGGGGCCGAGGGACAGAAGCGCGGCCTGGGCGAGAAATCGTGGGAAGCCGCCTGGCATTTCACCGCGGAGCGGTCCGTGGAAGTTTTCAAAATCTGGGAGGAAGCTTTTGGCGGAACACCGCGACTGGTACGCGTCTTGCCATCGCAGGCAGCCAACGCATACGTGTCAAAGCAGATCGTCGGCTGGAAGGACGCCGCAAAGTACGCCGACGCCCTGGCCATCGCACCGTACATCTCCTTGAACATCCCCGCGCAGGGCAAACGCCTCACCGCCGCCGAAGTGGCATCGTGGACAGTTGAGCGACTGCTCGACCATGCGGAAACCAATTCCCTGCCGGAGTGCATCCGCTGGATGGAGGAGAACCGCAAGGTGGCGCAGCAACACGGACTGCGGCTCGTGTGTTATGAGGCGGGCCAGCATTTCGTGGGCGTGCAGGGCGGCGAAAACAACGCGAGCTTGACCAAGCTTCTTCATGCCGCCAACGCACACCCGCGCATGGCCGTGCTCTACCAGAAATATTTCGCCGCGTGGGAAAAGGCGGGTGGCGATTTGCTCTGCCATTTTTCGTCCGTGGGCCAGTGGAGCAAATGGGGAAGCTGGGGGCTGCTTCAGTTCGCCGACGAGGATGCGAAGCGATCGCCCAAGTTCACCGCCGCCATGGAATGGGCCAAATCCAAGGGCCAGCCCGTGACGGTGCCGGAATAGCCTCAGGGTTTGATCAACCGGAAGAACCGTGCGGACGGCGACAAGGGAATGGTCGCACCATTCGTGTAACCAACAGGCGCATTCGACCAACCGACCGGCGTCGGCGCGAGCGCGGCGGATTGCTGGAGGACAAAGCCGGCCGTGCTCGGCGTCCACGAGAGAACCGCGAATCCGGCCGCAGCTGGAACGATGGTCAGCGTCGGCGAACCGGCGACCTGCACGGCCTGCGGCAACGCCCAGAAGCCGCCGGTGAGTGAGAACTGCCCATTGGTCATGGTGCCGCCCGCGTCTGGTTGGCCGATGGTCCCAGTGATGGAATACACGCCGCCTGTGCTGGTACCGCCGCCGCCGTCCACGGTGAACCAATCGATGGAAAAAGTTTGCGCCCGGGCGGAATAACCGAGGAGCAACGCCACGAAGGCCGGCGCAACGAGCTTCAAAGTTCTGGCGGCAAAAAGTGTTTTCATGGTTCCGGGAAATCGATTCGCGAAGACGGTAGGCAGAAACAGGTCCGCGGTTCAATCCCGTCGCTCGACCTTGGCAAGCTCGCAGCCACAGTGATCAGCGAACCAGCGGTTCCGCAGGCTGGCGCACAGCATTCCCGGCGGGTTGCCAGACGGGCGCGCCAAAGAAGTAGCCGCTCTGCTGGATTATCTGCATCCCGGTGAGCCGGTGCTGACGGCAGAACGCCTCCGCGTCGAGGATGGTGCTGAACGTTAGCGCGTCGTAAGCGTTGCCCACCCACTGGTCGCCCTCACGGAAATACAATCCGCTCTCACGATCTCGTAATACGATTCGGACACACATGGTGAATTTCGAGGCCAAAGCCTGACACAAGATCTGTCGCGGTGGAATCAGGGCGCCACTGGAACGGAATATCGGGAGCCGCCTGAATGGCGCACCGGGAATTCACCCGGCTTCGGGTTCATGTGGAGAATGAAGATCCCAAGTGCCGGTCAACCGCGAATCAGTTCCACATGCAGCAGTCCGTCGTCCCGACATTCATGCCCAGGGCCACGTCCCGGCCCAAACGCCGCCAGACCTGGGCTTCAGACTGCGCTAGCAAATCCCGAAGATACGGAGCAAGTCTCCAGACCGGCTCCGCGTCGCGAAGCAGATTTGAGCGCGAGAAATCAGAAGCAGACGTCAGATCGTCAAACGCCAGGGCGTTGTCGGAACGGCGCACCCACCGCCCCAACGGGGCGAGATACCGGCCGGTCACTTGATGTCGCAACACAATCTTCATCACGTTCACTGGCGACACGTTACGAAAGTGTGAACGCGGCGAAAATCCGGGCCGAAACGTGCGGAGCGCACCGTACTTCGCACGTCTCCCATTCAGGGAAAGTACGCATCGCATGTGCAGAAACTGCGGATGCCTGACCCGGCCCGCCGCTCAGAAGCGGATCGTGACAAGCCCAATCCCCTGCGCACGCCCGTTGACCGGATCAAACGACACATTCGCCCAGCCGTCACCGAACCGGGCCGGCGCAAATGGATTGATCACCTGCCAGACGCTGCCTTCACGCATCGCCTCGACCAGCGGGCTGGCCAGTTTCACGCCTGGCAGCGCAGCCTTGGATGGACGGTTCAGGCGCAGTTCCATCTTCGGAGCGACGATGGCCGCGGTCTTTACGGGCGCGCGCTCCACGGGCGTGTTTTGTGCGACGGCAGACAGCACGGACAGCAGCAGGATGGTGCAAGTCTTCATGTTCATATCTCCTTCCAAGCCCACGTTCACCCCTTGGAAAACGAAGTCAAACCCACCTTGCCCGCGGAAAACCGTGTACCGCTCACCGGGAAAATTGAAGGCTCTGCACCGGGCGAATTCCGATGCGGCAACACCGGCCCACCGGCCGGCCAGACCGCCTCACGGAACGAGCACGCGAACGGCCCTCGGCTCAAGGCTGAACCGCGCCGGCAGCGAACCGACGTTCTCGCCGTCCACATGAAACGGAACCGGGGCGGATGAGCGCACCTCAACCTGTGGGCCGCGCATCTGAACGGTGCCCGCGCCGAGGTGAAAATCTCCGCTCACCATTCCCCAGCCGGCGCGGGCCACTGTCGCCGCGTTCATTTGCGGATAGACCACCACCTCCAACTCGCCATCGGCGAGGTCAGCGCGCGGGAAGATCGCGAACCTCCCGCCGTAGAATTTGCCATTGCCGATCATGACAACCTTGCCCGTGGCGCGCTGCCCGCCGCAGGCCACCTCAAGGTCGGGCAACGGGCCGGCCATCGCCTTGAACCCCGCCACGACATAAGCCAGCCATCCGATCTTCTTCTTCAGCTCCCAGTCGGTGAGTTCGATCGCGCGCGAGTCGAGGCCCGCACCCGCCATTTGTACGAAATACCTCCGTCCATTCGCGCCATCCTCGACGAACGGCGCATCGACGCACAGTTCCTTCCCACGCCGCACAACTTCCCACGCACCAGTGAAATCCTCCGGGAGGCCAAGCTCCTTGGCAAAGACGTTGGCGGTGCCGAGCGGCAGGACGCCAAGGCGCGCACGCGTGAAACCCCGCGCATCCGCGATGCCGTTGAGAACCTCGTTCACCGTGCCATCGCCTCCGGCGGCAACGATGGTGTCGAACCCCTCGCCCACCGCCAGCGCCGCAAGCTCACGCGCCGCGCCCGCGTGCGTCGTCGGCTTCAGCGCACATTCACCGGACACGCCGACCAGTTGCTGTTGAAACAACCGCGCTTTGTCACCGCGCGCCGCCGGATTGAAGATGACGCAAACTCTCATCACGCCCGTGTCACGGCATGTTCCGCAACCGCCCAAAATGCCAGATCTGCCCGCTGTTTACAGATTCACCGATCACTGCCCCGTTCCTCAGTGCTCCTGAATCCGGATTCGCCGGTATTCCATCTGCCCGCGATCGCCCTCCAGTCCAATGCCACCCGAAGGCGGAAGCTTGAGCGCGGCCTCGATCACCTCGCCGTTGCACGAGCAATGAGCCACGTTGTCCTTCACGACTACGATCATCTCGTTCCAGTCCTGCGCCTTGTATTTGGCGAGCTGCTTGTAAGGGCCGGCCAGCGGGTAATCGCGGCACTGCAACTGCGGACCGCGCAGAAACACTCCGCTGTCCGCGTTGGGAGTGGCACGAAACTCAAGCTTGAGCGTGAAATCCCGGCCGAACTGCCGTGTGGTCCAGAGCTGCGCGATCTTACGGCCCTCGGGCGGTGTGGTTACAATGAGCCGTCCGTTCTTTGCGACATACCGGCCTTCGCTGCTGGCCGTCTGCCCGTCGAAGTTGTTCGTCTTGTAACCCCAGCCCGAAAGATCCCGGCCGTTGAACAGCGCGACGAAACCCGGTTCGGGGCTGAAATCATCCGGCGTGGTTTCCAGAAATCCCAGCGTGGCGAGAACCGGACGCACCGCCGCGGCCCATTTCGCGTAACCGGCCTTGTTCGGGTGCAGCAAGTCCGGGAACTCCTCCTTCTTCGCGTCCCCCTGCGCATCGGCGAAGAGCGTCCACGTCTCGATCATCGTCACTTGCGCATCGCCTTTCACCGCGGCGGCGTAAAGCGCGTTGATCTTCTTGATCTGATCGGCCGGACGACGCTTCGAGGCGGAGCTGGGAAACACCTGGCAAAGGACAATCGGCATCTTCGCATTGTGCTTCTTCAACTCCGCGAGAATGAGCTTCAGGTTCCCCGCGATGACCTCCGCCGGCGCCTGCTCCTCCAGGTCGTTCGTGCCGATCAACAACACCACTGCCGCTGGCTGCACCGCCAGCACGTCCTCCGCGAGGCGGACCAACACGCCACGCGTGGTGTCACCACTGATGCCGCGGTTGGCGACCTTCACGCCCTCGAACACACCGCCGATGTTCTCGCCCCAACCCTGCGTGATGCTGTCGCCGAGGAACACCACCGCGCCGCGATCCTTCTCAACCTGCCGGGCCCACATCGCGCGGCGCTGCGCCCAGAGCTTGCGGAACCAGTCCGCCCGCCGCAACGGCCCCGCGCCGGCCAGCCCCTCATCCGTCGCGGGAATCTGAAAGCGCGCCTCCGGGGCCGCGGCATTCTGCGCGGAAATCGGCGGCACAATGGAAACGAGGGCAAGGCACAGGGCGATTTGGCGAATTAGTTTCATGGCTTGAGCGCCGGAACGTTGCCGGAATCCCGTCCACGCTGCAATGGCGCCGTGAGCGCCGCAAACGCATCCTTTCGCCAATCCGCCGCGTTCGCGCTGGTAAAGCATTGAAGCCCACCGCGTGCCTCGGGCAAGTTGCCCGCACCGTGAAAAAGCCCATTCCGCTCGCGCACGTTCTCATGCGCGGCCTGACCGCAGCCCTGCTGCTGGCCTTGGCGGCCGCACCCGCCCTTCAAGGCGCCGCGCCGCGTCCACCCAACATCATCGTGCTTCTCTCCGACGACCATCGGCACGACTTCATGAGTTGCGTGTCGAACGCGCCCGCGTTCCTCGAAACGCCGCACCTGGACCGCATGGCCCGCGAAGGTGCGCGGATGGCCAATGCCTTCGTCACCACTTCGCTGTGCTCGCCCAGCCGCGCGTCGATACTCACCGGCCAGTTCATGCACCGGCATCGCGTGGTGGACAATCAACGGCCGGTGCCGCCGGGCACGACGTTCTTCCCGGCGCACCTCCAACGGGCGGGTTATCGCACCGCGTTCGTGGGCAAATGGCACATGGGCCACGACACCGACGCTCCGCAACCGGGCTTCGACCATTGGGCAGGCTTTCGCGGGCAGGGCGATTATTTCGACCCGCAGCTCAACATCGACGGAACGCACCGCAAGTTCGCCGGCTACACGGCGGACGTGCTCACCGACGTCGCGCTCGAATGGATGAAGGCGCAGACCAATCGGCCTTTCTTCCTCCAGCTTGCGCACAAGTCCGTCCACTTTGATTTCCAGCCCGCGCCGCGGCATCGCGGGCGGTACGACAAATTCCCGGTCAAACGCCCGGTCACGATGGCCAACACCGAGGCCAATTATGAAACGCAACCGCGCTGGATGCGCGAGCGCCGCCAAAGCATCCACGGCGTTGACCACATGGAAACCGGCCGTTTTGACAACGACCCGGTGCCGGATTTCGACGACCTCTTCCGCCGCTACGCCGAGACGGTCCACAGCCTCGACGAGAACATCGGCCGCGTGCTCCGGTTCGTGAGCGACTCCGGCCAGGCCGAGAACACCATCGTGATTTACCTGAGTGACAACGGATTCGAGCTGGGTGAACACGGCTTCTACGACAAGCGCGACGCCACCGAGCATTCCATCCGCATCCCCATGCTCGCCTGGGCACCGGGCCGAATTGGTGCCGGAACCGTACTCACGCAAATGGTGCTCAACCTCGACATCGCACCGACGGTCCTCGAACTGGCCGGCGTGAGATCCGCGCCGGAGTTCCAGTTCGCCGGTGCCTCCTTCTGGCCGCTGCTTCAGGGGCGCAAAATCCCGTGGCGCGACCATTTCCTCTACGAGTATCACTGGGAATGGAACTTCCCCGCCACGCCAACGCTCTTTGCCATCCGTACCGACCGGCACAAATTCGTGTTCGCGCATGGGGTCTGGGACAAAAGCGCCTTCTACGACCTCGCCACCGATCCACACGAGAAGCACAACTTGATCAACGTGCCCGCCTTCCAGGACCAGGTTGCGAAGTTGCAAAAGCAGCTCTTCGACGAACTGGAAGCCAGCGGCGCGCTGAACATCCCGGTCCGCCCGCCGGTGGGTGAACGCCTGGACGACCGCAAGCTCACGCGGTGATCCGTGATCCCAAACTGGTTGGTGGGTTCTGTCGCGCTGCGACAAAACAAGCGCGCATTCAGAGGGCGATCCGTGGCGCTTCAGGCGTGACAGACGATTCCCGCAGTCCGGTTGCGCCGCTGGACGCGGCGCGACACGTCCCAGCGCGACGAGTTTCACCACTCAGAAGTTTACATCGCGCAAGCAAGTGAGATGCGCCCAGGGGTGATTGAGTTTTATCTTTCCGCTTTCGTCCCGCCTCGTATCGTCCGCGCATCACCCATGATTTTCCCGCGCGTGCTGCTGTTCCTTGGCGTGGCGCTTTGCGCGCAGGCTGCGTCGCGGCCCGTCACCGCGTTGACCGTGCCCGCCGCGGGCCGCGCGGGATTCGCTCTCCTCGACGCGGACAGCACCGGCATCCGGTTCACCAACTCGCTCGCCGACGCCAGCGTGGCCCGCAACCAGGTGCTCCTTAACGGCTCCGGTGTGGTGCTTGGCGACGTCGATGGCGACGGGCGCCCGGACATCTACCTCTGTCGTCTCGAAGGCCCAAATGCGCTGTATCGCAATCTCGGCGGCTGGAAGTTCGAGGAGATCACCGCCACGGCCGGCGTCGCGTGCAGCAACCAAATTTCCACCGGCGCCGTGCTCGCCGACGTGGACGGAGACGGCGATCTTGATCTGCTGGTCAATTCCCTCGGTGCTGGCACGCGATGTTTCTTCAACGACGGACGCGGGCGCTTCACGGAAAACAACTCCAACCTTTTGCGAAAGTTCTGCGCCACCTCAATGGCGCTCGCCGACATCGACGCCAACGGCACGCTCGACCTTTATGTGGCCAACTACCGCACCACCACCATCCGCAGCACCGGCCTCGACGTTTTGAATGTGAACGGCAAGCGGATGCTCCGGCCGCAGGACCGCGATGGCTACGAGATCACCCCGGAAGGCGCGATCCTCGAACACGCCGAACCGGACCAACTCTACCGCAACGACGGCAAAGGGAACTTCACGCCTGTCCCGTGGAACAGCGGCACGTTTCTCGATGTGGACGGGAGGCCGCTCGCGCGCGGCGACAAGGACTGGGGCCTGTCCGTGCAACTACGCGACCTCAACGGCGACGGCGCGCCGGACCTCTACGTCTGCAACGATTTCTGGAGCGCAGACAGCATCTGGCTGAACGACGGCCACGGCCGTTTTCGCGCGCTTGATCCGCTGGCCTTGCGCATCACCAGCACGTTCTCGATGGGCGTGGACGGCGCGGACATCAACCGCGACGGCTTCGACGACTTGTTCGTGCCCGACATGCGCAGCCGCGATCACGCGCGGCGGATGCGCCAGCGGACAATGTTCGGCGGCGCGCCCGTGGTCACGCGCCCGGACGAGCGCCCGCAGATTGAGCGCAACACGCTGTTTCTCAACCGCGGCGATGGCACGTACGCCGAACTCGCCCAGTTCGCCGGCGTACAGGCCAGCGAATGGAGCTGGTGCCCCGTGTTCCTCGATGTCGATCTCGACGGCTTCGAAGACTTGCTCATCACCACCGGCCACGGGTTCGACTCGCAGGACTCGGACACGGAAATGAAGCTTGCCCGCGGACCGCGCCGGAAGGTCGGCGAAGGCATCCTCGAATACCCGCGGTTGGTCGTGCCGAAACAGGCCTTCCGCAATCGCGGCGACCTCACCTTCGAACCTGCAGGCGACGCGTGGAGCTTCAACCAGCCCGGCATTTCGCACGGCATGGCCCTCGCTGATCTCGATGACGACGGCGACCTCGACGTGGTGGTGAACAACCTGAACGGCGCGGCGGGGCTCTATCGGAACGACTCGCCCGCGCCACGCGTGGCGGTGAGGTTGACGGGCCACGGAAGCAACACACGCGGCATCGGCGCCCGGATCACCGTGGTCGCCGCGAACGCGCGGCACGTCGTCCAGTCGCAGGAGATGATTTGCGGCGGGCGTTATCTGTCCGGCGACGACGCGATGCGAGTCTTCGCCGCATGGAACGTGACCAACCACTTCACCGTCACCGTGAAGTGGCGGGGCGGAGCAACAACCACGGTGACGAACGTGGCGGCGAATTCGCTGGTGGAAATCCAGGAACCCGCCGCGCCGGACTCCGCGACGGCGAGAGCATCGGAATCCACAATGGGTGCCGGCACGGCGGCTGGCGCGCCACTCTTCCGTGATGTCTCCCCCGCCCTCGCGCACACGCACCACGACGAGTTGTTCGATGACTTTGCCCGGCAGCCGTTGCTCTCAAAGCGTCTGAGCCACGGCGGGCCCGGCGTGACCTGGGCGGACGTGGACGCGGACGGAGACGACGACCTGCTGGTGTCGGGCGGACGCGGCGGCGGCCTGGCGTTGTTCCGCAACGGGGGCCAGGGACGGTTTCAATCCACGCCCGGGCCGCCCGCGCTCGCGCGCGCCACCGCGGACCAAACGACCGTGCTGGCATGGCCGGACAAGGACGGAATGACACTGCTCGTCGGCCAGGCAAATTACGAATCTGGCGACACGAACCTCGCCGCAGCTTTGCAATTCAAGCTCCGGCCTGGCGGCATGGAGACGGCTCACGCGCTGCCCTCCATGCCCTCCAGCACTGGACCGCTAGCCGTAGCGGACGTGGATGGCGACGGTGACCTCGATTTGTTCATCGGCGGGCAGGTCAACGCCGGCCGTTTTCCCGAACCCGCATCATCGCGCCTTTATCGCAACGACGCAGGCCAGTTTGTTCTCGCCCAGTCATTCGAACAGTTCGGGCTGATCAATAGCGCGATCTTCACCGACCTCGACGGCGATGGTTTCCCGGAATTGCTCGTCTCGTGTGAATGGGGTGCCTTGAAAATTCTCCGCAACCGCCGCGGCAGCTTTATTCCGTGGAACGCGCCTTTGACCGTAACTCTCCAGAGTCAACCCTCGACGCTCAACGACTTGACCGGTTGGTGGACCGGCCTCGCCGCCGGAGATTTCGACAACGACGGCCGGATGGATTTCGCGGCGGGCAACTGGGGCCGGAATCATCCGTGGCAATCGTTCGCCACTCCGGGACTGCGCCTGTATTTCGGCGACTTCAGCGGCGCGGGAGGGGTGGATGGCGTGGAGGCGTACGTGGAGAACGGACGGGAACTGCCGTGGCGCGATCTCGACACAATGGCCCGCGCGCTGCCGCCCTTGCGCGGGGAGGCGTTGGCGGCGGCCATCGACACGGTCATGTCCTGAATCCCTTCAGTCCTGTTCCGATGCCTGGGCCAGCTGTTCGCGCTGGCGTTCTTCCCGACGCAGCTGGCGGCGCATCAGCGCTTCGCGGTTGCGACGTTCGTGAGTGGGGGTTTCAAGGACGAGTTCCGGCACGGCCGTGGGC
>CAYQWK010000061.1:0-8290 GCA_964420805.1 uncultured Bifidobacteriaceae bacterium
GTACATGATCTCGGTGATGCGCAGGAACTGCTGCGCCAGCGAGGGCGCGCCGGCGAAGTAATTGCTCGCCACGAGCCGCCCGCCCGTATCGGTGATGGTGAGCGACTCGCCCCAGGCGCTGAGGTTGCCCTCGTAATCGCCGAGCACGAGCTGGCGCTGGCCGCCCGTGGGCGCGGCGACGCGCTGGCGGAAGGAGCGGCGGTCCGGGGAAACGTAGGCCGCGCTGTTCGCTGGAATCACCGTGCCGCCCTTGAAGGTCATGCGCACGCCGCCGTCGATGCGCCAACCGGAAATGTCCACGGCGAATCCGTTGGGATTGGTCAGGCAGAGAAATTCCTGGCGCTGGTTGCCATTCGTCGGACGGAACTCCAGGGCGGCGACGCTGATGACGGCGTTCGACGGCTGCGCGGTGGGAATTTCGCCGCCCTGCCCCGCGAGCTGGTTCGTGAACAGGAACAGGCGGCGGCCCGGCAGGAACTCATTCCAGATGCGCGACACGGCCTGCGTGATGGTCTCGGTCGCGCCCCACGTTCCCCACCGGGCGAGATCGAGCGCGGCGTCGGGGCCGATCTGGTCGCGGAGCCGCTGCGTCTTGAGGCGGTAGAAATCGTTGGTGGCCGGGGTGCCCGGAGGCTGCATCATGGTGTCGAGGATGCTGCGCAGGCGGCGCAGGTACATCTGGCGCGTGGCCGGCGTGTCGAAGATGGGGGTGAACACCGTGTTGCCGTAGCCGACGAAGAGCGGCGTGTTCGTGTAGGTAAGCTCGTCGTAATAACCGAGGCACGGGCTGTTGCAGGTCCACACGCGTCCGAAGCTCAGGTCCTGATCCCAGGGCAGACCCATCCATTCATCCGAGCCGTCGTTGTCGTGATAGAGGTAGTAGTTCTTGTGGCAGCAATCGGTGTTGGCCACGAGCGTCATGTTGGCGAGGTAGTTCACCGTCGCGGGCAGGTCGAGGTGGTCGAACATGTAGGCCTGGCGCGCGTTGAGGTCGGCCAGGCTCATGCCGGAGATCAGCGCCTGCAAATCCGCCGTGCCCTCGTTCTCGCGCGACTTCTTCTCCGCGCCGGCCACGCTCTCGGCGGAGTTGTACATTTTGTAAAGCGCGCCTTGTGGATCGAGGCCGTTGCGTTCGAGAAATTCCTCGTCGCCGTTCTCGACGAAGTTGGCCACGGAATGAAACGCGCCGTTTTGCTGCACGCGCATGGCGAAGGCGAAATGCGACACGCCGCCGTTGTCGCTGTAGGTCTCGAAGGCGAGCACGTTGCGCAGGTGCGCCTTGTCGGCCCAGGTGGTGAGGAAGTTGAAGTCGCTGATGCGCGGCTGGCCGGCGGCCCATTTCATCTTGTGGCCGCGCGGAAGGTTGAAGTCGTAGCTCCGCTTGGGAAAACCGCGCGTGCTCTGGCCGTGGAGGTTGGCCAGCACGTTGTCGTAGAATTCGCCGTTGAAGAACACCGCGCCGCGCCCGCCCGCATCGCTGTCGGCCAGGCCGGGGTTCTCGATGAACCAGTGCAGCACGGGCAGCTTCGAGTTCGTGACCGCCGGGTCGTTCACCACGGTGCCAAAGTAAGATTCCGCGTTCGCGTCCAGGCCGGGCGGCGAGCGCATGGCGTTGGCGTTCGTGTCCGTGGCGCTGACGTAATAACGAATCATCTGCCCCGGCGAACTCGCGGCGGCGGGAATGGCCGCCCCAAAAACTCCGTCGCCCGCCGTGCCGTCGCCGCTCGCACCATTGTCGAGCATGGTCACGCTCACCTCCGCGCCGAACATGACGCGATAGCGCAGCGTGACCGAGGCCACAGGATGCAACGTGGGCGTGACGCGCGCGGTCACGACGAGATTGTCCGCGTCATTCGGCACCGCAGGCGTGTGCGCGACGTTCTGGACGAGCGGGCCGAGCGTCAGGACACCGCTGGAGTTCGGCGCGCCGGGCGTGGGCACTGGGAAATAAACCTGCTGCCCGAAGTTCACCGTGTAGTAAGTGGCAAGAAGCTCCGGCAGGAGCAAAAAGTCGGCGTCGTTCGTGCCCGCGTTCAGGCCGTGGATGGCGAGCACGTTGGTGCCCGCAACGAGGAAGCCGCGGAACGCCGAGAGGTCGAACTCATCCGGCACCGGCACCTCGGCGGACGAACGCGAGGCGGTGGCAGCGGAGTTCCACGAAAGCCCGGACGACGGATCCTGCGTGATCGCGACGGTCATCACCGAGCCGTCGCACGCGTCCTGCCAACCGTTGTCCGTGCCGAAGGAATCGAGCGCGAAGTCGATGAAGTCGCCGACCAGCACGTCGTTGATGATGAGGTTGGTCGAGAAGCCGGCGGTATCGTTGAAGGCGATGGTGCGAACGAGGCGCGGCTGGCCGTTGTGGAGCACGCGCAGGGTCACGCCGTTGCCGCAGGCGCCGTTCTCCTTCGCGAAGTTGATGGCCGCCTTGATCGTCCCCGCCGCCTCGCTGACCCAGCGGCGGATGACCCAGTGAACGGCCCCGCTGTTGTCGCCGTTCGGATGCCAGGAACCAGGCGCGATGTAATCCCACGGCGGATCGCCCGGCCCGAGCGTCCACGCGCCGCCGTTCCACGCCCACTGCGGATCGGTGTTGGTGAAATCCGTGTAGGCGTTGTAGGTCGCGTCGGCGTCGCCAGTGCGGTTGTAGAATCCGTAATACCAGTTGTTCAGCCCCTGCGTTCCGCCGAAGTCGGTGGTTTGGTTGGCGAGGCTTCCGCCCACGGCGGCCACCGGCACGTTGCGGCGCGCCACCTCGATGCCGTTCATGTAGGCGACGAAGCCGTCGTCGTAGCGCATCCGCAACCGCAGCGAATCGAGATCCGCGACGTTGGTCACGACGAACGGCACGCGCAGGTAGGCCGAGGAATTGGTGCCCAGCATCATGGCGGCGACATTCGAGCCGACGAAATCCGTGAGCAGGCCGACGCGCGAAACGGACATTGAATTGTAGGAACCGTCGGCACCGTCGTCGGTGGCCCCACCGGTTCCAATCGGCGTGAGCGCGAGATCGACCTGGTCGCCGGCCACCACGCCCGGCAGGGAAACGGTCCGCGTGACGCCCAGGGTGTCGTTGCCGGCGATGGTCGCGGTGTCCTTCTCGACGCCGTTGTGGAAGAGCTTGCCCGTGACGCCGGTGCCACTCGGGTTGGTCTTCTTCGTCACCCAGGTCACGGTCAGGTTGCCGTTGGTGGTGGCGGTCCAGCGGCGGATGACCCAGTGCTCCGGGCCGCTATTTACGCCGTTGGGATGCACGTCGGTCTGGCCAATGGTGTCCCACGGCGCACTGGCCGAGGGCCAGCGCCAGGCGGAGCCGTTCCAATAGTTGTCCGGGAATTGAGTGAACTCCGCCGCCGAGTAGGTCGCGTTGGCGTCGGCGGTCTTGTCGTAATAGCCCTGCCTCCAGTTCCGGAAACCCTGCACGCCAGTCGCGCTCCAGTCGGTGATGGAATCGGCCAGCGGCGTGACCACCGCGGACGCGTTGGTGTCGAAGCCGACGCCGGTGGTGACGTTTGACCACGCGGCGGCGTTGAAGGCGGGTTGAATCCAATTCGTGCCCAGCGAGCCGTCGCGCGGGACGTGAAACTTCCCGGCGGCGCCCGGCGCGAGCATCGGGACGGTGAGCGAGGTCACAGGCAGGCCAAAGCTGATGTCGTTCGCCTGGGGCGGAAACACTGGCGCGAAGTGCGTCGCAATGACGAGTCCGGGCCGGACCAGCGCGAGATATTCGCCATCGGCGGAGAGACGGAAATTGGTGTGCAGGTTCGTGCCCGCGACGCGACGGTCCTTGTTGGAGGCGAAAACGATGATGAACTGGTTGGGCGCGATGTTGGTCGCCGGGAAGGGCCATTTCGCGAGGTTGTTCGTGGTGTCGGTGAGAAACCAGCCGGCCAGGTTCACCGTGGTGTTGCCCGCGTTGTAAATCTCGATCCAGTCCTCGGCGTCACCGTCCTCGTCGCGCAGCGCGGTCGAGTTCGCAGCCATGAACTCGGAGATGATGACCGTGTCCGCCGCCCGGGCGCGGGGGACGAGCGCGGCGCCAAGCAGCAACAGCAAAACAATGAAACGCATGATGTGGTGTTAATGGTGTCCGCCCCGACGGTGCCATTATCCCGCGCCGACGGCGAGCGCGAGTTGCGGCGGATGATTCAACCCGGACTCCGAAGCAGAGCGATGGTTGCGTGTGAATCACCCGCCTGCCGACGAGCAGGCGGAGGCGCAGGAGCGCAGGCATTCTGTCCGCGAGTCCACCGGCTGCGGACGGCAGGGTTGGATTTGCCAGGGTTCTCGCGGACAGAATGTCCGCGCTCCTGCCTGCACCGTTCTTCCCGACCGCCCGCCGTCTTCACGGGAACACCGTGCGATAGAAGCGGTTCGTCGTTCCTCCCACCACGTCCACGAACTGGAACAGGCCGCCGGGCGGCACGGTGTTGGTGCTCACGTCCGTCCACGTCACCGGCGGCGTCAGCTCGGTGGCGTATTGGACGCGGTAGGCGTAGCCAGGAATGCCTGCGAACGTGACGGTGACCGTGCCAGCGCCGGAGTCATGCACGACGTTCACGATGTTCTGCGAACCAGAGCCGACCACGGCGACGGCGACATTGGTCGTGGCCGAGCCGCCGCGGTTGTCCGCGATAGTGTAGGTGAAGAAGTCCAGGCCGGTGAAATTGGCCGGCGGCGTGTAAGTCACCGAGGCCGGCCCAAGGACAACCGTGCCGCCGTTCACGCTGGCCGCGCTGACGGCCGTGATGTCGAAGGGATCGCCATCGGAATCGCTGTCGTTTTGGAGGAGTTTGTAACGCGCGATGATGGAAGCAGCGTTGATGAGCGTGGAGGCGAAATTGGTCCGCGCCACCGGCGGCCGGTTCACGACGAGCACGGCGTTGGAACTGTTGGTCGAGCCGCCCGCGTTCGAGACCACCACGTCGTAGTTACCGGCGTCGGCCGGTTGCACGTTGATCAGGCCGAGCGTGTCGGCCGTCTCGCCGATGATGGGCACCCCGCCCTTGCGCCATTGGTAGGTCGGCGGCAGCACGCTGGAAGCGGTGACGGTGAAGATCACCGTGTCCCCCTGTTGCGCGAGGATGTTCGTCGGGTGTGTTTGAATCTTGGGCGGCGTGATGGTGGCCGTGATCTCCGGCGCGACGAGCAGGTCCGAGTCGTCAACGCACGCGTTGAGCACATGAATCGCCAGCACGTGTGTGCCAGAGCCGAGCAGATGCTTGAACGCGGTGATGTCGATGACCTCGGTGTTGGTGGTCTGCTGGGTGGTGCGCGACGCGGTGGCCCGTGAATTCCACATCAGCGCCGGACTCGGAGCCTGCCGCACGTCCATATAACCCGACGCGCCGTCGGAACCATCGTTCTCCGAGGCGTCCGTCCCGAGCGGATCGAGCGCGAAGTCCAGCGTGTCGCCGGGAACCAGGCCGGTGACGGCGAGGTTGGTATTCACGCCCGTGGTGTCATCGAAGGCGATGGTCTGAGCAAACACCTGGGTGCTGTTCTTGAAGAGACGTCCGGTGATTCCGTTTCCGCCCGCGCCGCCCTTGGCGAAGCGGAGGTTCACCGTCACGTCGCCGCTGGTCTCGCTGACCCAGCGCCGGATGACCCAATGGACGTTGCCGTTGTTGTCGCCGTTCGGGTGCCACGAGGTCTGGCCCACCGAGGTCCACGGCGCCGGTCCCGGCGTGTAGGCCCAGGCCGCGCCGGCCCACGCGCCCCAGGTGAGGTTCGTGTCAAAGTCCGCCGCCTGGTAAACGTGGCCCCCGTCCACGGTCTTGTTGTAGTAGCCGTGGAACCAGTTGTTCGCGCCCTGGGCATTCGGCGTCCAGTCGCCGACGCTGTTGGCGATGTGTCCGCCGGCCAGTCCGGCCGGGGCGTTGCGCCGCGCGATTTCGACGCCGTCGAGATAGGCCACGAAGCCGTCGTCGAAACCCATCCGCAACCACACGGTGTCGAGGCAGTTGGTGTCCGCCACGCCGTTGAAGGGCACGCGCAGGTAGGCGGTCGAGTTGATGCCGCGCATGGCGGCGGCCACGTCCGTGATCACCGAGTCGCCGGTCATGGCGCAGGTGTAAATCGTCATCCGGTTCCGGCTGCCATCCGAGCCGTCGTCCGTCGCCCCGCCCACCCCGATGGGACTCAAGGCGAGGTCGATGACGTCGCCGACGGACACCGAGGGCAGCACCACCGAGCGGTTGACGCCCAAACTGTCATTTCCCGCGATGGTCAAGGCGTCCACCACCGCGCCGTTGTGCATGAGGATGCCGGTGACGCCCGAGCCGTTCGGGTTGGACTTGGCCGTGGACCAGTCCACGCGCACCTTGCCGCTCACCGTGCTGGTCCAGCGGCGGATGGGCCATTGTTCGTCCACGTTGTTGATGCCGTTGGGGTGAAGTTCCATTTGACCAATCGAGGTCCACGGCGCGGGGCCGGGCGTGTAGGCCCAGGCCGCGCCGGCCCAGGCACCCCAGGTGAGATTCGTGTTGAAATCACCGACTTGGTAAATGTGGTCCCCATCCGTGGTCTTGTTGTAATAGCCGTAGGTCCAGCCCAGGTAACCCTGCTGTCCGGTCGCGCTCCAGTCGTTCACGGAATCCGCCACCGTCGTGCAACTCGCGCCAGGGTTGAATGTGCTGCGGAAGACAAAGGCATTGAACACCGAACCATCGGCACCGTCGTCCGTCTCGCCACCCGGAGCCACGGGAGTTTGCGCGAAGTCGATCTTGTCCCCCGCCTGGACGTCCAACGGGAGCACGCGCGTCACGCCGCCCTTGTCCCAGCCGTAAATGGCCGCGCTGTCCATCACCGTGCCGTTCTGCATTACGAGCATGGTCGAGCCATTCCCGTTCGGATTGGCCTTGCCGAAATGCCACACCACGGACACCGGCCCGTTAGTTTCCGCAACCCACCGGCGCACCACCCAATGCTCGGGACCGCTGTTCGGATGGATATCCATCGCACCGAGCGTCGTCCACGGCGGGTCGCCGGGGCCAAGCGTCCATGAACCGCCAAACGTCCAGTTCGCGTCGGTCGAATTGAAGTCCGCGTTCGGGTCGTAGGTCGCGTCGCCGTCGCCGCTGCGGTTGTAATAGCCGTAGTGCCAATTGTCCTGCCCCTGGGTGCCGCTGAACTCCGCCACCGAGTCCGCCATCAGCGCGATGCCCGAGGCGAGCGGCGAAATCGTGGCCGTGAACCGCGTGTTGTCGCAGCCGTCGCTGCCGTAGGGATCGATCGCAAAATCCACCTTCGACCCGACCGCCAGCGTGACCGGCACGGCGAAGCCGTAACCCGAGCCGCCCACGAGCCGCGAAAACACCTGCGTGCCGTCCACGTAAATCCGCGCGTTCACCGTGCCGCCGCACCCGGTGTTCACGATCGTCCCGCTCAACAACACGTTCCCCGCAACCTCGCTGGTGTAGCGCCGGATGGCCCAATGTTCTGGTCCGCTGTTCGGATGCACGTCCGTCTGCCCGATCGTGGTCCAAGGCGGGTCGCCCGGCCCCAGCGTCCAACTTCCGCTGAAGGTCAGGTTGACGTCATTGGTTGTGGTGAAGTCGGTGTCGTAGTTGTAGGTCGCGTTTCCGTCCGTCGTGAAGTTGTAGTACCCGTAGCTCCATCCGCGTGAACCCTGCTGGCCCGTGGCCGACCAGTCCTCGACCGAGTCGGCGATCGTGTTCTGCAAAATCTTCACCGAGAAATTGAAGCCGTCGCAAAAGTCATTCACCGCCCCGGGGTCAACGGCGAAATCCACCGTGCTGCCAATCTGCACCGTGACGTTGGCGAAGAACTCCGCCGTGCCGCCCGCGGACGGAAACGACTTCACCTCCTCGCCATCGACATATATCCGCCCGATCACGCCGTCGCCGCACGGGGCCGGCCCGAGCAGCGAACCAGTGATGTGTATCGGGCCGTTGAGAGGACTCACCCAGCGGCGCATGACGGAGTGAATCGAGCCGCCGCCGCCATTGTGATGCGCGGGATGTCCGCCGGAGGCACTGAGTTCCGTCCACGGCGCCACGCCTGCGGCCATGTCCCACTTCGAGCCGTCCCAGAAATTGTTCGGACCCACCGTGTTGTTGCCCTCCTCGCGCAGGAACGGCGTGAACTCGTAGGCCTGGTAGCTCCCGTCCGGATCCAGCCCACGATCCCAGTATCCGTAATACCAGTTGTTCGAACCCTGCGTCCCTGAGAACTGCGCCACGGAATCAGCCACCACGCCGCCACGCGCCACCGGCGCGTTCACCCGGTCGAGGCCGACCGCCGTGATCACGTCGCCCCACGCCGAATC
>CAYQWK010000061.1:8300-19159 GCA_964420805.1 uncultured Bifidobacteriaceae bacterium
CCGGTGATGGTCGCTTCGTCGCGGATGATGCGCTCGTTCGACTGCATCGCCGCCTTTACCCCGGCGCGCGCCAGTTCGCGCCCAGCGAACCATCCGATGGCACATGAAACTTCCCGTCCGCGCCGGACGGAAGAAGGGTCAGGTGATCAGCCGCGGACAAAGTGGCGGCGGACAGGAAAAGGCCAAGGCCAAGAACAACGGTTGCTTTCATAACGAGCATCTCACGCGACGGCTTTTGGGTTGAAACCTCCCCACGCACAACGGCCACGGGCGCACGGTGTCGGCACGCCAAAGCTCTGAGTCGCCGCTGCGACAGGGGGAACGCCGGACTTGATACCGCGAACTCCGCGGACACGGCAAGCAATCACCCGGAAAACAACCTCGAACCCCCGCGACTTCCCTCTGCGAATCGTAACGTCAGCGCAGCACTTCCAACCGCCCGGACTCGTCCAGCGACACCTCGCGCGCCGGAGGCAGCGGCACGGAATTCGTTCGTCCGCCCGGCCACCGGCACCACAACGCCACCGGCTGCGACGGCACCGCGAGCACCGCCACCGCGCTGTCCTGCGACCAATGGCCCGAGCCGGCGTGAGCTTCGCGCGCCGGCCCGAGACGCCCGCCAAAATCCAGCCGCACGACCACGCCGGCACCGTCCGCGTTCCCCGCCGGCCCGCGCAACCGCACGCGCAGCCCGGGCCGGGCCGCCTCATTGCGCCACAGCGTTGCCGTCCCGCCGTGCCGCGCCACGGCGAGATCCACGCGCCCGTCGCCATCGAAATCCGCCACCGCCGCGCCGCGTTGTTCTCCTGCAGGGCCGATGCCGCCTGCCGCCGCCGACATGGCCACGAAGCCGCCCCGGCCATCGCCGCGCAGGATCACGCCGCCGCCGGCATCGAGACGGAACGGATCCGCGCGGGTGTTCACGAAGTTCTGCGCCAGGAAGGCGTCCTCGTTTCCATCGCCGTCAAAATCCGCCGTCACGACCCCAAACACGGGCGCGAGTTGCGCCGCCATCGGCAACACGCGGACCTCGAAGTGATCGCCGCGATTGAGGAACACCGCGCTTTCCAGCCAGCGGGCCTCGACCATCCGCGCGGCGGCCATGCGCTCACCCAGCATCCCGCGCACGGTCTCGCGGCTGAACGCCTCGAACGAATCGTATCTCGCCAGCAACCACGGAAACTCCCGCGCCATCGTAGTGACCGGGCGCAACGGCGCGTAATCGCCCAACGCCGCGTCGTGTCCGGCCTCAATCAGGCCCACGCCGCCATCGCCGTTGATGTCGCCGAAGTAGAGCCGCAATGGCCGCGTGCGCAATGCCTCGTGCCGCGTGTTCCGTCCCCAGTTGCCGGCCAGCAAATCCATCCGCCCGTCGCCATCGAAATCCCCCGCCGTCACCCCCGTCCACCAGCCGGTCAGTTGATCGAGCGTCGTGACGTCCGCCGGCAGTTCGCGGCCCGTCACACGCGGATTCCAATTCGTGAATCGACCCTGCCGGTTTCCGAGAATCCGCACCGACCCCCAGTCACAGCCCAGCACGAGTTCTGGAAAGCCGTCGCCATCCAGGTCGCTGAACACCGCGCCGTTCACCAACCCGATCCTGTCCAGCACTTGCGAGTTGTTCGTGTCCACCAGCCAGCCAGTAGCGCCCCGGCGAAACAGCCGCGACGACGCCGGCTCGGGCCAGCGGCCCGGCTCGCAGCGGCCCGCGACAAACAACTCCAACGCGCCGTCTCCGTCCACGTCCGCCATCGCCACCGCGCCCGGCGCCGAAATCTCCGAGTGCCATTCCTCCCGGCCCGCGCGGCCAGACTGCCACGCGATCACGCCGTTGCCCGGCTCCTGATACCGGTCCACGCCGGCGATCAACGCCGCTTCGCCGCCCGCTGGGCGCCATCCGATCATCGCGGCCAGACCCTGCCCTGCCGCCGCCTCCGGCATCGGAAAAACCATCGGCGCGAATCCGCCTCGCCCGTCATTGCGCAGCACCGCCGGAACCGCCCCGCGCGATCCCGGCAGGATCAGATCGTCGCGGCCGTCGCCGTCCATGTCGAACCACGCGACGCCCGGTCCCGCCTTGCCCAGCGTGCGCGGAAGCAACGGCTGCCTCGCCGTGTCATCGAACTCGCCGCGCCCACCCGGCTCGGGGAATGATGCCGAAATCTCGCGGAAAAGCGGCGCGACGTGAGGCACCGCGACCCGCTCCGCGGCGCGCGCGCCTTCCTCGCTGATTTCATACACGCGGTTGGCGGACACGTTCGTGACCACCGAGCGCGTCCCGTTTCGCCAGGTGACCTCGATGGTCATCCGGTTTGTCAGAGAGCCCGCGGCGAACACCCGCACCGGTTCATCGCTGGAGAGATAACGCCCGCCGCAAATCATCTCCTGCGACTGCGCCGGCACCGCGCCGCCGAGCAGACGAATCCTCGCCCCGATGCCGCGCGTGTTCGGGGCGCGGCCCTTCAACCGCACCGCCACACGCGGCGCGACGCCGTCGTTGCGCAACAAATCCACCGGCCCGTTGAAGTTGTTAATCAACACGTCCAGGTCGCCGTCGTTGTCGAGATCAGCCAGGCACATTCCCTGCCCGACCGCCGCGGTGTTGAACCGCCAGTCCTCCGGGGCGGCGGCGAACCGCCCGCCGCCGAGGTTGCGGAAAGCCGCGTTCGGCGTGGCCAGGCGCGGATAACTCCGGCGCAGGCCGAGCCACTGCGCCTCGGACGCCTTCGGCCCGGCCTGCCGTTCGAGCTCGCGCAAACGCCGGTTCGCGTCGCCGTTCATGAAGTCGCGCTCAAACCCGTTCGACACCAGCAGATCCTCGAAGCCGTCCAGATCCACGTCGAGGAACACCGGCGTCCACGACCAACCGGACGCCTCGACCCCGGCGAACTGCGCGACCTCCGCAAACCCGCCGCCACCCCGCGCCAGTTGCAGCGTGTTGCGCGGCACCTGCGCCGGATGCGCCGGGTCCACGAAGAATTCAAGCGTGGGGCTGGACTCGTTCTGCTGCACCATCCGCCGCCAGCGCTCGCTGGCCAGCATGTCCACCACGAGAAAGTCATCGTGTCCGTCGCGGTCCACGTCCGCGACATCCACGCCCATCGACGAAAGGCTCGTCTGGCGCAACGTGCCCGGCGGCGCGGCGCGGAAGCGGCCCCGCCCGTCGTTCAGCCAGAACCGGTCCGGCGAAGTGAAGTCGTTGCAGACGTAAATGTCCGGCGCGCCGTCGCCGTTGAAGTCGCGCATCATCACGCTCAATCCCCAGTCCGGTGGCGCGGCGGCCAGTGGCAAGTTCTTCTCGTCCGTGAAAGTGGCGGCAAATTGCACCGGCGCGAACCGTCCACCGCCCAGATTCCGGAAGAACGCGTCGGACTCGCCCAACTCGTCGTGAAACATCGTGCCCGCGCCGTCCGCTGCCTTGGCCTGGAACCGGAACGCGAAGCGGTTGGTGAGATCCGGCTGCGTGAGCGCGCGCCCGCCAAACGCGACGGGCCGCGCCTCGCCGTTCACCGTCTGCACCGTGAACTGCTGCTTAGGCCGGTCGCGCACCGTGTCCACGCGGTAGTTCGCCACGTAAAGATCCAGCGTCCCATCGCCGTCCGTGTCCGCCAGCGCCATCGACATTCCGCCGCGACGCCGGTTCAACACCGGGTTCGACGGCGCGAAGGCGAAACGCCCCTGCCCGTCATTGAGGTAAAGAAATGTGCCGTGACCGACCGAGTTGACGACCAGATCGAGGTCGCCGTCACCGTCGAGGTCCGCCAGCGCCGCACCCGTGGCATCAATGTGCCCGAGGGCAAGACCGGAGCCGGCGGTGACGTTGGTGAAGCGCCAACCGCCCAGGTTTCGGAACAACGCCGAGCGTCCACCCAGACCGCAGACCAGAAAGTCGCACCAGCCGTCGCCATCTACATCCCCGGCCGCCACGCCAGATCCATTGAGGTAAATCTGGTTGGTGAGATGCCGGGCCGGCGGGACCTGGTTTGTGAAGTTCACCCCGGTCACCGCCGGCCCAAGCGGAGTGAATCCGGCCTGGCCGTTCATCACCGGCGCCAGAACTGCAAACCGGTGCGAAGTTTCCATCGTCCAGCCGGGCGCGGCACCGGCCCGCTCCGCCGTGGAGACAAAAAACGCCAATGCGAACCATGCGCGGCAAAGGCGCGGCCGAAACGAGCGCAAATATCGAAACAAGGGCTTGATGAATGGAGATGGAAGGAAAGGCCCGCCCACGAGGCAAGCCTGCAACCATGTTAAAGCAGCCATACTTCGGGTTGTCTTGCGCAGCTCGATTGGTGCATGTTGCGCGCATGTCGTTTCCCCGCACAAACCAGTCCGGCCCCGCCTGTACCTGGGCCTTGCACGTCCGTGGTCCGGCCTTTGCAGCGCTGGCTCTCGTAATCAGCCTCGTAATCGTTCCGGCAGTTCACGCGGCCGAGGGACAGATTCCATCGTCGCGTTGGGTGCACGTGACTCAATCGGCGGACGCGACAACCAACAACACGGCCTCGCGCGCGGTGGATGGTTCCGGCACCACATTCAGCCTGACCGCGGACGCACCGGGCAGTTTCTGGATGGCGGAGTTCGGCCGGCCCTATCCGCTCACGCAAATCCAGATCGTCAACCGCGCCGCGCCGGATGATGCCGAACTGGGCGGCCTCACGTTGCGTCTGCTGGACATGGACGATCAGGTGGTGTTCCAGACTTCGCTCACCAATCCCGGCTCCGCAGCCACATTGACGCTGAACCTTCCGGCGGGCATTTCCACGCGAGCGATGTGGATCGGGCTGCCGGACGGGCAGACGAACGCGGCGGGCACTTTCCGCGTCGGCGTTGCCGAGTTGCGCGCGTATGGCGTGCTGAACATGCCGTTCGGACCGGAGCCGCCCGGCACCGCACCCACGAACGCCGTGCAGGTCTGGCAGTCCAGCGAGTTTCCCGGCTATCCCGCCGGCAACGGCATCGACGGCAACACCGGCAACTTCACGCACACCGGTAACAACCCGAATGGCTTCTGGATGGCCGATCTCGGTCGCGCCATGCCCGTGACACGCATCGAGATTGTCAACCGTTCGAGTTGCTGCGCCGAACGTCTCGCCGGGCTGGTGCTGCGCATTTATGACGGCGCGTCGAACAACGTGCATACCGCAAACCTCGTGAACGTGGGCCTGGGCGGCACCTGGTCGAACCTCCCGCCCGGCGGCACCACAGGCCGGTGGTTCCGCGTGGGCCTCGAAAACAACCAGACCAACGGCGGCGGCAATTACTACGTCACCATCGCCGAGGCGCGCGTGTTCTCGGGCACGACGAATGTGCTGGTCACCGCCGGCAGCGCGCCGGTGCCGGTCACAAACAACCTCGCCTCGTTCAAACCTGCCTGGATGCTGCGCCTCACCGCGTCCGTGCCCGCCGCGACCAACGCCAACGACGACAATTACTCGACCGAGACCAAGACCACTTCAGCCACCGTGGACGGCTATTGGGAAACGGACCTTGGCGCGACCTACGCGCTTTATGGCGTGCGGTCGATCGCGGCGAGCGGCATCGGCTACAGGCTCACCAACACCATCATCCGCCTTTACGACGACGCACACGAATCCGTCTTCGCGCAGCGCGTGACGGGCGTCCCCGACGCCTACGACTCGGACCTCAACGGCCCCGTCTTCGCCCGTTACGTCCGCGTGGGGCTTGAGGACAAGGAGCGCACCGACCCGGCCGGAGGCATCGAATGGCTCATCGGCTTCCGCGAGGTCGAGGTTTTCGGCAAACCCACCAACACTGTCGGTGTACTGGCCTTCGACGCCTCGACGAATCAGATCGCGCAGGGTGGCAACGTCACGCTTTCGTGGTCCGTGGCTGATGTAAAGCGTGTCGAAATTCGCCCCGGCCCCGGCTCGGTGGGCGCGTTCACCGGCACGAACGGCACGGGAAACTTGAATGTCACGGTTAGCAACACCACCGAGTTCGTCCTCATTGCGACAAACACCTATGGCATTTTCACGCGCGCCGTCACGGTGGTCGTGAACTCGAACCCGCCGCCAGTGCGCATCAGCGAGTTCGTGGCGGAAAACAAATACTCGCTGGAGGACGGCCACGGCGACGCTTCGGATTGGATCGAATTGCGCAACACCGGCAACAATCCGGTGAACCTCGCCGGCTGGGGCCTGAGCGACAGCCTGGCAAATCCGATGAAATGGATATTCCCCGCCACGAACCTCCCACCGCACGCGACGTTGATCGTGTTCGCCTCGGGCCGGAACACACCGCTCGATCCCGCGGGTGGACTGCACGCGAGTTTCTCGCTGAACAAGGCCGGCGGTTCACTGGTGCTCAGTTCGCCTGCGAGCAACGTCGTCGATTCCATCAGCGCCTACCCGGAACAGGAAACCGATCTCGCCTACGGCCGCGACCTGGACGGCAACTGGACGTTCCTCGAACCGACGCCCGGCATGGTGAACGTGGCCGCGACTTACCTCGGCTGGCTCCGGCAGCTCGACTTCAGCCATCAACGCGGGTTCCACGAAACCGCCTTCACGCTCACGCTGACCAACAACAGCCCCGGTGCGTCGCTGGTCTATTCGCTCGACGGCACGGAACCGGCGCTGCCCTACACCAACGGTCTGGCCATCAGCGGAACGCGGTCCGTCCGCGCGCAGGCGGTGCGGCCCGGTTACAAACCGCCGCGCGTGCAAACCAAGACGTTCATCTTCATCAACGACGTCATCGCCTCGCCGTTGATGAACACCACCGTCACGCAGAACCCGACCTACGCACCGCGGCTGCGGCCGGGCCTGCTTTCCCTGCCCACGATTTCCATCTGCGTGTCCGGCCAGCCGGAATACGACGAGAAGGAGGGTTCGGTGGAGATCATCTGGCCGGATGGGACGATCAACCAGCAGATCAACTGCGGCGTCTCGCGCTTTGGCAATGCCTGGACGAAGTTCGCCAAACGCAGCTTCCGGCTGAAATGCCGGGCGCGCTTTGGAGCGTCGAAGTTGAACGTGCCGCTGCTCGACGGGTTCGACCGCGGCACCCTCGCGGCCACGTCGTTTGACAAGCTCGACCTGCGCTCCGGCTCCCAGGACATGTCCGAGCGGGGCTTCTACATGGCCGGCCGGTTCGTCGAGGACTCAATGCTCGACATGGGCAGCCTGAACCCGCACGGGCGCTTCGTGCATATTTATCTCAACGGCCAGTACTGGGGCCAGTACGACTGCCGCGAGTCGATGGACGACACGTTCATGGCGGACTACCTCGGTGGCGCGCGGGCGGATTACTCGGTGGTGCGCGGCAACGACAACGTGGGCGACGACTTCTCCCTCGGCGCGCCGGAGCCGCCGGTCATCGCGCCGTGGGAGCGCGTGTTGTCGCTCCGTTCCTCCTACAATGCCGTGCGCCCCTACCTCGACGTGCCGCACCTGATCGACTTCATGGTGCTCTGGAACTACGGCAACTGCGAATCCGAGTACCGTTCCGCCGGCACCGTCAATGCGGGCACGGGCTTCAAGTTCTGGATTTCCGACGCCGACGGCTTCCTTCGCCCCACCGCCAATGGACTGAACCGCACCGCGCGCAACGGCCCCGGCCTGCTTTGGAACGGTCTGATGACCGAAAACCACAGCGACTTCAAAACGCTGCTGGCCGACCGCATCTACCGACATTTCTTCAACGGCGGCGCGCTCACGCCCTCTGCCCTCGACGCGCGACTCGCCGCGCGGATGCAGGAAATCAACGATAGCCTGCTGCTCGAATGCGCACGGTGGAATTTTCGCACGCCGGCCAGTTGGGTCGCCGACGCCAACACCATCCGCTCCTCCGTCTTTCCGGCGAGGACCTCGGAGTTGTTCGGCATGCTGCGCGCGGCGGGCTGGTATCCGTCGTTCGATCCGCCGGCTTTCAATCAATTTGGCGGCCCGGTCACCAACGGCTTCCGGCCTGTGCTCTCCAGTGCCGCAGGGACGATCTACTACACGCTCGATGGCACCGATCCGCGGCTGGCGGGCGGCGGCATATCGCCGTCGGCCCTCGTCTGGCTCGTCGGGGCCGTCACCATCACCAACGAACTCACCATCACCGCGCGCGTTTACAACGGCTCACAATGGTCCGCGCTGGCGCAGCCACGCTTCGTGCCGGTCACGCGCCGGCCGCCATCGTCGCGCGACCTGTTGATCACCGAGATCAACTACAACCCGGACGGCAGCGACGAATTCGAGTTCGTGGAGCTTCACAACGTGAGCGGCGTCCCGCTCGACCTTTCTGGCGTCGCGCTGACCAACGCGGCGCGGTTCCTTTTTCCGGTCGGCTTCACCCTCCAACCCGGCACGTTCGTCGTGGTGGTCGAGAACACCAACCAGTTTGCCGCGCGCTATCAAACGCCCGGCTCAACAGCCTACTGGGCCGGCCTGCGCGTGGCGGGCGAATGGTCGGGAGCCTTGAACAACGCGGGCGACACCGTCTCCCTGCTCGCCTCGAACGGCACCGTGCTCGCCACGGTCAGCTTCAAGACCGGAGGTGAATGGCCCTCGCGCGCCAACGGCGGCGGCAGTTCGCTCGAACTGCGCACGCTGCCCTCCATCACCGCCTCGGATGCCGACGTGCGCGCGTTCGTGGCCGACGGCGGGAACTGGAAACCAAGCTCGCTGCATGACGGCTCTCCGGGCCGGCTGGATTCCTTTTCCAGTTCGGTCCGCATCAACGAGTTGCTCTCACATTCGCTGCTCGGCGAGGACTGGATCGAACTGTTCAACCCCGGCACCCAGGCGGTTTCCCTCGCAAACTGCACCCTCACGGACAGTTTCGCCGTGCCCGCCCGTTACGTCTTCAGCAACACCACGCTCGCGGCGGGGCAATTTCTAGTGCTCACGGCCACGCAGCTTGGATTCGCCTTCGGCGAAATGGGCGAGGAGGCGTTGCTGCTCCAGATGTCCGGAACGAACGTGCTGCGGTTTCTCGACACTGTGGATTTCCCTGCCGCGCCGCCGGAGGAGCCCTTCGGCGTCTTCGCGAAGCTCGACGGCGGCAGCGACTTCACCGAACTGCTGCACGCCACCCCCGGGGCGACGAACGCCACGCCGCGCGTCGGCCCGCTAGTCATCAGCGAGATCATGACCGCGCCCGCGCCGGGCTTCGCGCAGTTCGTCGAGATCACCAGTCTCACCAACGTGCCCGTGGAGCTTTACGACCCGGCGTTTCCAACCAACGTGTGGGCCATCGAAGGTGTCGGTGGATTCTCCTTCCCAACGGGCAGCGTGATCGCGCCGCTCGGCGCGGTGATCGTCTGCGCCACGAACCCGGCGGCGTTTCGCGCACAATACGGCGTGGGAACCAACATCCCGGTGTTCGGCCCGTGGACCGGCACACTCGACGCGGATGGAGAAACGCTCAAGTTGCTGCGGCCCGGCCCGCCGCAAACGAACGGCCTGCCGATGTACCGCGTCGATCACGTCAGCTTTCGCACACACGCGCCCTGGCCGCTGGTGCCCTCCGGCTACAGCCTTCAGAAGGCGACATCGAATGGTTACGGCAATGACGCGATCCACTGGACCGCCGCCATTCCGACTCCTGGCACGAACATCCCGCCGGAGTGGCGTCCGGCCATTCTCACCCAGCCGGAAAGCCAGACGATCAATGACGGGCAGACTGCCCTCTTCAGCGTGGTGGTCACGGGCGCTCCGCCGGTTTCGTTCCAATGGCGCTTCAATGCCACGCCGCTCGCCGGAATGACCAACGCCACGCTCGTGCTGTCGAATGTGCAGATCGCCTCGGCCGGGACTTACGACGTGGTAGTGTTCGGCCCCGGCGGTTCCGTGGTCAGCGCGCCGGCCGTGCTTACCGTGTTCAAGCCACCGGTCATCACGCTCCAACCTGTCAGCCGCGTCGTGGCCGAGACCTCGAACGCCGTCTTCACCGTGGCGGCCACCGGCAACGGTACGCTGCGTTACGAATGGCGCTTAAATGGCGCTTCCATTCCCGGCGCGACCAACACCACCTTCTCGATTGCTTCAGCCGGCCCCGGGCACGCCGGCACGTACACCGTGCTGGTGAGCGATGATTTCGGCTGGCTGTTGAGCGTGCCAGCCACGCTCACGGTGGTGTTCGAGCCATTCATCATCCAACAACCCCTGAGCCAGACGGTGCCGACTGGCGGCGTGGCCACCTTCAGCGTGGCGGTGACCAACACCGCGACCCTGCCCATCAATTACCGCTGGCGCCGCGGCGGTTTCACCATCACGAACTTCCTCATCAACTCGCACATCAGCTTCGTCACCGTCTCCAACATCGTCCCGCCGAACACCAACTACACGGTCTTCGTCACGAACGTCGCCAGGCCCGCCGGATTCCTGAGCGCCACCGCGCGGATTTCCCTCGTGCCCGACACGAACAACAACCGGCTGCCCGACGCCTGGGAAATCCTGCACGGTCTTGACCCGGGAAATCCCGCCAACGCCAACCTCGACTCCGATGGCGACGGCCACACGAACTGGGAAGAATACACGGCCGGCACCGATCCGACCAATGCCGCCAGCTACCTGCGCGTGGACCTGCCGCCGGCCGGTGCCGGCACCACGGTACGCTTTGCCGCCGTCTCGAACCGCACCTATTCAGTGCTGTTCAACACCACTCCCGGCACCGATCCGTGGACGAAGCTGGCCGATGTCGTGGCGCGCGACACCAACCGGGTGGAGTTGATTCCCGATCCCGGCTGGAGCACGAACCGTTACTACCGCGTCGTGACGCCGCGCCAGCCCTGAGCTAGGCGCATTGCACTTCCACGCCGGTAGTGGTTGTCGCGCTGCAATAACCACGTCCGCGCAGACCGGAGCGTGCGGCCGTCCGTTGCGCCGCTGGACACGTCGCAACTC
>CAYQWK010000062.1:0-9699 GCA_964420805.1 uncultured Bifidobacteriaceae bacterium
CCTCAGTCCAGCCATCGGCTCGGGAGCGGCCTGCCACTGACGGCATAGTGAGCGGATCGCGGAAGGGGGGATGATTGCCGCGGCGGCATTTTCCTGAGCCATTTCCTCCTCGAATCACGCATGGGTTGGTAGAAGTCTGACACCAATCCGTGAGCACAACACCATCACGCGAGGAAGAGCTATTCAATGCGGCGATTGAAATCGCGTCGCCGTCCGCACGCGCTGCACTGCTCGACCGCGAATGCGCCGGCGATGCCGCCTTGCGCGCGAACGTCGAAGCGCTGCTGCGCGCGAGCGGCGGGCCGGGTGTGGATTTTCTCGATATGCCGGCATTGGAAGTGGCACCGCCATCCGACGCGCGCGCCACGATGGTGATCGGCGGAACCATCGTGCTGGAAGGCGGCTCCGCACCTGCCGCCTCTTCGGCGAACCCGCCCTCGGCGAGCTACTCCGTCGGTGGCGAGATCGCGCGCGGCGGCATGGGGAGCATCCTCGAGGCGCAGGACCGCAAACTCGGGCGCAAGGTGGCCATGAAGGTGATGCGGTTGAACGCGGCGGCCAGCGAATCCGCGCGGGCGCGCTTCATCCGCGAAGCCACCGTACTGGCCCGGCTGGAGCATCCGAACATCGTGCCCATTCACGACCTCGGCTGGGACTCCGAGGGCCGCCTGTTCTACACGATGAAGCTGGTGCAGGGCCGCACGCTGCAAGCGGTTCTGAACGGATTGAAGCGCAGCGATGCCGATTTCATCCGCCATTACACGCTCGACCGATTGCTTACCATCTTCCGGAAAATCTGCGACGCGCTGTCGCTGGCCCATGCGCGCGGCGTGATTCACCGCGACCTCAAGCCCGAGAACGTGATGGTGGGCGAGTTCGGCGAGGTGCTGGTGATGGACTGGGGCATCGCGAAGATTCTCGGTGACAAGCAGCAGGCCGCCGAAGAGTCCGCGCAACGGGCCGAGGCAACGCAGGCGGGCACGGCGAAGAGATTCCGCGAACTGGCGGACGAGGAACTGCGCAAAGGCTCCGCCGTCCTCACCATGGACGGCACGGTCATGGGCACGCCGCACTACATGTCGCCCGAGCAAGCGGATGGGCGCGTGATGGAAATCGACGCGCAGTCGGACGTGTTCTCACTCGGCTCCATACTCTACGCCATTCTCACCCTGCATCCGCCCGTGGAAGCGGACTCGCCGATGGACGTGATCGAGAAGATCCAACGCGGCGAGATTCAACCGCCAACGATTTACAATTCCGTGGCCACGCCTGTGAAGGCGCGGCCAACTTCCACCGACGAACCGGATGGCCGCCTCGCGGCGACAGCCACGCGACTCCCGCATTGCCCGAACGGAAGAGTTCCCGTCGCGCTCTCGGCGGTGACGATGCGCGCGCTCGCGCTCGACAAGGCGCACCGCTACCCGGACGTGGCCGCGCTGGCGGCGGATGTCGAGGCGTACCAAGGCGGATTTGCAACGAGCGCGGAGGAGGCGGGACTGTTCACGCAAATCACCCTGCTCGTTCATCGGCACAAGCGCGAGTTCGCCGTCGGCTTCGCGGCGTGGCTCGTCATCACGGCACTGGCGGTTTGGTTCGTCATCAACCTGCGCGCCAAGGAGCGTCGCGCCGTCGCGGGCGAGGAAAAGGCCGTGGCGGAAAAGAGCCGCGCGACCGCCGCTGAAATCGTGGCACTGGAAAAAGGCGAGGCCGCCCGCCGGGCTCTGGCGAAGGCGCAAATCGCGTGGGCGGACTCGTCGTTCCGCAACGCCGACCTGCCCGGTCTGGTGCAGGCGCTTGAAGGTTGCCCGGCGGACCTGCGCGACCAGAACTGGCAGTACCTCGCCGCGAAGCGTGACTCGTCCCTGCGCACGATGGAGAACTCCGCGGTGAAAAATCCCACTGAGGTTCTGGCCGTGCCGGGCCAACCCGGCCAGTTCGCGGTGGCCGGGAGGCTGCACACTGTCGCCATCGTGGACGTGGCGGACGGTGATCGCACCGTCCGGACGTTTGCCACTGGCATCAGCGGGAACAAGGCCCTGGCCATTTCCGGCGACGGGCGTGTCCTCGCCGTGGCGGGAAACAGGGGCAGGAACAAGGGAGATTCCGTATCGCTCTTCGACGTGGCCAGCGGCGCGTTCCGCAAGGAACTGACGCCGCCAATCGCCCCTGGCGCGCTCGCGTTGAACCGCGACGGCACCCGGCTTGCCGTCACGGCCACCGGGGTCGGCGCGCGCGAGGGGTGCGCGATGCTGGATGCCGCGGACGGTCGAGTCCTCTGGCGTTTCGAGAAGCGGGTACTCCGCCTGACTTTCAGTCCCGACGGCAGCAAACTGTTGGTTTCCTCATCCGGTTCGCGGCGGCAAGTCAACCTGCTGCGCGCGGAGGATGGCAATGAGATCGCCCAGTTCAACAGCGACGCCCACAGCCAGGCCATGAGTGCCGATGGCAAATGGGTTGCCATTGGCTCCAGCTACGGGGATCTCATCCTGCTGGATGGGGCCACCGGAACTTTGGTTGGCCAGGGCCGGCCCTACTCGGGGAGCATCTACTCCCTCGCGTTCACGCCAGACGGCCATCTGCTCACCTCCGGCGACGAGGGCAGATTTCACGAAGGCCGCTGGGTGTTCCGTTTGTTGGATCCGCAAAAGCTCATGACGGTGGGCACCTTTTTGGGACTTCGACCGGGCGCGGAAACGGCGTGGAGTCTCCACCCGGAGAGCGGCGACGTCTTGACTGCGGACAATCCGCCGCGCCTCTGGCGCCTGCCGGTGGGCCGCGAGTTGGTCAAAATCCCGCATCGCGCGCAGCAGGCCTGGGGCGGCTGCTTCCTTTCGGACACGGTGCTCCTCGCGCGGAAGGACTTCGGCATGCAGCACTATGATCTCTCGACGCCGGGCCGGGCAGTCGAAGTGGGCGAATGGATCCATTACCGGATCAGCGCCAGCCACTGGCCGTCAGGACGGTTCGTTCTGGGTGGGCCGGGAACGAAACTGGGCCGGGAGGTCGGACAAGACTTGAAGGTGTTTGAACTTGAGAATGGCCAGGCGGTGGAGAAGCGGCTTCTGGAATTCCAAGGCCGCCTCCCGAGTCTCGCCTTCGACTCCACAGGCGAACGTCTTGCTGCTGTTGGCGCGAATAGCCCGCTCGAAGTGTTCGACGTGAGATCCGGCGCTTCGATGCTCAAGGTGCCGGGCCGGTTTGAGAGCGCGGTGTTCGCCGGCGCGGGCCGCAACCTCGTCGCCCTCACACGGCGCGAGCGGACGACAGGGGATGCCGTGGACTTGCTGTTCGCCTTCGAGGGTTCCACTGGCGCTATCCTGCGCACGGTGACCAACCGATTCCGCGTCAACGCTCTCGCGCCCTCCGCGGATGGTAAACTTATCGCCATCGCCGGCTCCGACCAATCCGTGCATCTGCTCGACGCGGCGACGTTGGAGGAAAAATCCTCCTTTCGCGCGCACGACGGCGAAATCACGGCGCTCCGATTCCACCCCAGGCTGCCGGTCATCGCCACGGCGGCGATGGACCAGACGGTGAAGCTGTGGCAGTTCGACCCGGCGAAACTCGTCGGGGAATTCCTCGGCCTCGGCGGTGCGCCGGTGGTGCTGGCCTTCAATCCCAGCGGCACGCTGCTGCTCGTGGATGGCCAAGAATACACGACGCGCGTTTTCGACGTAAGCGGCAACACGAAGGCTGGGGCAAAGTGACCAGCACTTTTCTGAGCCGTTTTTCGCTCCGACTCCGCATGTGTGGGCAGAAATGAAAGCAACATCCATGAACTGGTTCCTATCGCGCGTAATGCCTCCCGAAGTTGGTGGTGGGTTCGGTCGCGCCGCGACAAAACAAGCCCTCGTTCAGCGGGCGATCCGTGTCGCGCCAGGCGTGGTGAACGAGTCCCGCGATCCGGTTGCGCCACGTTCAGCGGCGCCACTCGTCGCAGCGCGACGAGTTCCACCAACAACTGCGGGACGCACCACATCGTTCGCGTCAACCGTTCCAAGCCCGTGCCTTGTTGCCGGCGTCCGGCGCGGGCCGTTTGTCCTTGCCGCCATGCTGGCGTGGGCCGCCGGTTTGGACCTCCGCGCCCAGACCAACATCCCCGCCGACTTCGCCGCCCTTGTCAGCGGGCAGGCGGGCGTCTCCACGGCCAAGCCGGGCACGCCGGGCAGCGTGGTGGCGTTCGGACGAGACGCCTTCCCCGTGCTCGAATCGAGCAATGGCGAACTGCGTGCCGCGATGGCCGCCGGCCGCGCCGGCCCGGGCGCCAACGCGGCGCGCGGCGTCGCCTATTCGCACTCGGGCTTTTACAACGCCAACAACGCCGTGAAGTCCGCGCTGTTCGACAACGCGGTGCTCTGGGCCAGCCGGAAGACCAATCGCGCGAGCATCACCGTCGGCCTCGGCCCCGGGTTCAACACCACGTTCTTCACCAGCCGGGGTTACGTGGTCAAAAGCGTCACGACCTCGATGACGACAACAAACAATGACCTCTCAGGCTGCGATGTGTTTGTGGCGGACTGGGGCTGGAGTTACACCTCGAACGCGATCACCAAGACCACGAACTTCGCCGCAGGCGGCGGTGGCGTGGTTTGCGTCTGCACGCCGTGGGGGCTGGGCGCGACGGACTTGGCCAATGCCAATCTTGTGCTGGACCGCTTCGGGCTGGTTTACAACGGAAACTATCTCGGCGGCTCGGCGCTCACGGTGCCGACAACGAACTGGCCAGTCCATCACAGCGCAATTCCGGCGGCGGAGCTGCTCCTGCTCGACAAACAGGGCGCCACGAATCTCCCCCTCTCAGCGAAAGACGAAGCCTCCAAACCGATCGGCTACACCTACGAAGCCCGGGGCGACATTGCGGCGCTCAACGTCATCGTTGAGCAACTCAGCCAACTTTACGGCCTCATCACGCCAACCGACACCGCGACGCTCAACCAAAACCAGAAGCCCGTCGAGGCGATGCTCGCGCACTATCAGTCGTCGCAGTTCGACACGTTGCCGCCGGGACAACTCTTCGTGCATCCGGGCACGAGCAATTATCCCGGCCTGCCGGGCACGGGACCGCTCACGGCCAAAACCATCACGGTCAATGGCAACACGCCCGTCGGTCCTTACGTGAACTACAACTGGCAGCCGTTCCGTTTCGAGACCGGGCTTTACGCGCAGCCGGGCACGGCGTTCACCGTCACGATTCCCGCCGCGCTCACCAACGCCGGCCTGCAAGTCCACATCGGCGCGACGGAGGACTCCGCCTTCAACATCAACATCTGGCGCAACTTCCCGAAAATCTGGCGTCGCGACAATTTGACGAACGCGACCACGCAGACGGGCCACGTCTTCGGCGGGCTCATCACCATCCTCGTGCCGACGAACCTGAACCTCGGCAATTTCCAGGTCACCGTGAGCAACGCGCTGGCCGCGCCGTCGTTCGTGCTGGGGCAGAACACCGACGAGGAATGGCGCGCGACGTTGCGCACGAACGCGGGCGCGTGGGGGAGCATCGTGGCGCCGAGCATCACGCTTTACGTCCCAGCGGTGCAACTCGCCGACATCGGCAACCCGACCGAAGTCGCCCAGCACTGGCAGCGCGTGATCGAAACCGCCGACGCCTACTACGGCTACACGCCCTACCGCAAACGCGGCGAGGCCATTTGCATCAACCGCCAGCTCGCCTATTCCGGCGCGGCCGCCTATGCGTGGTATCCCGTCGCGATGGGTTACGGCTCGGGCCGCGATGAGACGCTCCTCAACGGCGCGGTGCGTCACGGCGATTGGGGCGCGTATCACGAACTCGGCCACGGCTATCAGGCGGCCTTCCAATCCGCGTTCATCATCGCCACGCATGTGGAGATCGACGTGAACCTTTGTCCCGCGCTGATCTACACTCATCTGCACGATGTCGGCCCGTGGGACACGCGGGACATGCTGAACAGCAGCTACGACGCCGGCCCGCGGATCGCCGCGCGCTCGAATTTCTTCGCGCTCGCGCCCACCAACCAGACATGGGACGCCGCGTGCAACGGGCTGATGGCCTACGATTTTTATTTCAACCTGTCCGAGGCGTTTGGCTGGCAGTTCTACAGCAACGCGCTCGGCCGGTTGATGCGCTGGATGCAAGGCACGAACGACGCGGAGCTGACCGCGCTCAATTCCTCCGACCCGAACTACGTCCGCAACCGCCTCTATCTGCTCTTCTGCGACGCCGCGCAGCGTAATCTCGACACCTACTTCCAACGTTACGGCCTCGGGGTGACTGGTCTCGGCCACGAAATCACCGCGGCGGTGAAGACGCAGGTCGCCAACAAAGGCTACCTCGTGTGGACTGACAACACGCCGCTCAGCAACCTCTCTAATCCGGGCACGCTCAACCGCACCGAAAACCTCGCGCCCGGCACGGCGCTTTACACGTTCACGCTCACCGATCCCGACCCCGGCGAAATCTTCACGTGGCAGATCACGTCGGGGAATAACGACGGCGCTTTCAGCATTGACCGCCACGGCGGCGTGCTGCGCGTCGGCGCGGCGGGCCTCGATTACGAGCGGGCGACGAGTTACTCGCTCACGGTTCTGGTGCAAGGCGGCGGCATCCCGGCGAGCGGCGTGCGTTCCTCGGCGTCGCGCACCTTCACCGTGAACGTGCTCAATATTGCCGACGGCCCGAGCGTCGCGCTGAAGATGTTCAACGCGACGAACACGATGGCGCCCGGCACCGTGCTCGGCACTTGCACCGCGCTCGTCGAGTCGGGGCGCACGTTGTCGAAATGGGAGATCGTCCTCGGCAACAGCGCGGGGCTTTTCGCCATCAACAACGCCGGCCAGCTTTCGCTCTCCGCGCCCGGCAGCCTGCCGAATCCGGGCGTCGCCGAGTTGACCGTGCGCGCGACGGACAGCGCGGGCGGCGAGGGCTATGGGCCGGTGAAGGTGATTTGCAACACGACCAACGGCATGTTCGAGCAGCGCTGGGCCGGCCAATACGTCTTCACCGGCGCGCCAAACTACACTGGCCTGCGCACCAATGCGGCCACCGCGCAGGGCGCGGCCGACACCTACTCGCGCCGGTTCTCCGGCTGGTTGATCCCGCCCGTCAGCGGGGACTACACCTTTTGGACTGCGGCGGATGACAGTGCGCTGTTTTACTTCAGCACCGATTCCTTCGAGGCGCACAAACGGCAGTTCGCAAAGGTGTGGACCTACACCGGCTTCGAATCCTGGGACGACCTGCTGTCGCAGAAATCGCAGACCTTCGCGCTGGAGCGGGGCAAGGCTTACTACATCGAGGGCACGCAGATCGAAGGCAATGGCGGCGATTTCCTGAACATCGCGTGGTCCGGGCCGGGCATCGCGCGGCAGACGATTCCCGGCAGCGCCCTCGTGCCCGCGCTCGGCGGCATGGCGTTCGGTGCGCAATCGCCCTTTGCTTCATGGCAGGCGCTCAAGTTCGGCGCGAATGCCGCGAACCCCGCCATCGCCGGCCCGAATGCCGATCCCGATGGCGACGGTTTGTCCAATCTGTCGGAACATGCCCTCGGACTGAACCCTCTCGCAAGCAACAGCGCGCCGTGGTGGACCGGTCTGACCAATGTCAGCGGAACGAATTTTCTCGGCGTCGCGTTCAACCGCAATCCGGCAGCCACCGACGTGGTGATCGATGCGCAACTGGCCGGCTCGCTGGTGGCGACACCGTGGAGCGGCAGCAACGTGCTCACACTCGTGAACACGCCGGCAACCTTCAGTGTGCGCGACACCGTGCCCGCCAGTGCCGCCACGAACCGATTCCTGCGCCTGCGCTTTACGCTGCCGTAAGACGGATCGCGATTCCGCGCGGGAGAATATCGCCCGCGACAACGTGGGACAGAGCGCATCTCACCTTCTTGAGGGTAGTGTTTGTCGCGCTGCGACAAACCTGTCCGCGCAGAGCGGATGGAAAGGAGGGCGTGAGGCTGTCCATTACGCTGCTGAACACGGCGCCATTCATCGCGGCGCGACGAGTCCCACCACTTGGAAGTGTGCATCGTGCAAGAAAGTCAGATGCGCCCCAACAGTGCCCAAACCGTGCTTCCACTCGCCTGCGGCGATGAAACCTGCCAGCCTTCGCCGCGCATGGGCGACGTCACTCTACTGTTGAAGGCCATCGAACGCGGCGACTCTGCCGCGGCGGATGAGTTGTTCCCGCTCGTCTATCAAGAGCTCCGCCAGCTCGCCGCCGCGAAGATGGCAGGCGAGCGGAATGGGCACACCCTCCAGCCCACTGCACTCGTTCACGAGGCATGGCTGCGACTGGGTGGAGAGCAACAGCCCGCATGGAACAGTCGCGCGCATTTCTTCGGCGCGGCGGCGGAGGCGATGCGGCGCATCCTCGTGGACCACGCGCGGGCACGGAAGGCCGAGCGCCGCGGCGGCGAGCATCAACACGTGGGGTTGACCGATCTTGACCACGCCGCAAGCGACGAGATTTCCGATGATCGGTTGCTGGCCGCGCACGAGGCGCTGGAGAAGTTTGCGAAGATTGATCCCCAGAAATCCGAGCTGGTGAAGCTCCGCTACTTTGTCGGCCTGACCATCGAGGAGGCCGCCGCCGCGCAGGGAATCTCGCTCGCCACCGCGAAACGCTCCTGGGCCTACGCACGCGCCTGGCTCTACCGCGAAATGGAGCGGAAATGAGCGGCGAGACCAGGCGCGACGCGACGAGCAGCGCCGGCATCCTGCTCTCGGGCCCGCTGCTGGTTGCGCGTGGAACGGGGCCGGGCATTCCCGGCCCAAGGCGAAACCTCGCCGCCCGGAAAATCCGTCATTGAGTTCCGGTTCCCAGCAGAGTCACGAAACCCGCGACGTGTTGCCGGCGAAATGTTGCGCCGTTGACAGCCACAAACAATGGAAGCTTCATCAGCCGCAGCCCGCACAAAAACGACAATGAAAAAGATCATACTTTGCGCCTCGGCATTCATTGCCTGCCATCTCGCCATCGCCGCGGAACATCTCATTTACCAGACTGGTTGGGAGCCGGAGCCGGCCGACCCTTCCTGGTTGCCGGGTGACGTGACACCGCAGAATGGCTGGCTTAATTTCAATTCTTCAGCCGGCCATCAGGTGGTGTCGAACGGCACGCCAAATGCCACCATCGGACAGCCCGTGGTCGCAGCATCTGGAGTGCAGTTCCACCGGTTCAACGCGAGCTTGAGCGTCGTCGATGCGTTTGACCGCCTGGCTTGGACGGACATGACCGGCCCTTGGGAAGCGCGTCCGACGGGCATGAACGTGCTCGTAGGGGCGCTGGACCTTTACGTGCCCACCGCCCAGAGCTCAGATGATTCGCTCTATGGGTTGATGTTTTACGATGGCTCCTTCGAGTTGTTCGGCCTGTTCATTGAGCCAGTCTCGAACTCAGTGCTCCTCTTTGATGGAACCGGCGTGACGGCCACCGACTTCGCCGCCTTTCCGCTGAACACCTGGTTCAACCTGTCCGTGACCGCCGACTTCGACACGGGTGCCCTGACGGCGTTCGTCAACGGAGTGGACGTCCTGTCCGCCGAGAACGCGGACCTGCCCATCAGTTCCTTCACCGACGCCGACCTGTTTGTGGAAAATGCGCCGACCGGTCCCGCGGTGCGCAGCATTTTCAGCGACAACTTCCGCGTTGTGGCCAAACCGCCGCCCGTGGTGTTGCCGGTTGCTCCGGCAGTCGTCCCGCTGCCGGTCGTC
>CAYQWK010000062.1:9709-18960 GCA_964420805.1 uncultured Bifidobacteriaceae bacterium
GAGAAGTCGCACTTACAGACCACCTCCAGTGGTGCCGCCCGTGGTGTTGCCGCCCGCCCGCCTGGACATCACGCGCCTCGGCGGCGACGCCTTCCGCGTGAGCTGGCCGACGGCTCTCGGCGACTGGGTGCTCGAACAAGCGTCCGAAGTTCCCTCGATTTCATGGACAACCACTCCCGGTCCACTGACCACGAACGGGTCAACCGTCTCGGTCGAGTTCACCAACACCGCGCCCTTCCGCGCCTTCCGCCTGCGCCAGCCCTGACAAACAACAGCCGTTCGGCGCGGCGCTCAAAAATGACCGCGACGAGTGAGAGAATGCGCATCTTCCCGCTGATGGACTGTTGCGGAACCATTGAACTCGGATTGATCCGCCCCGTGGTGACAGTTTAACGCGCCGGCTCGTTCTTCGCGCCGCCGACGAGATTCTCCATCGATTTCTCAAGCCCCTCCAACGGCGCGAGCAGGCCGTTCGTCCGCAGTTCGCGTCCCAGCACCTTGAGCCGCTCGCGATCCACCGCCATGTCGGCGACCTCGACAGTCATGCCGGCCGGAGGCTGGTTCGTGCCGGTCGCCACGGGCGCATTGTCAGCCGCGCCGGGTTGCGAAACCGCCACCTTGAGTTGCGATCTTCCGAGGAACAGCTCGATGGGCGCGGGCAGGCCCTCGACCTGCACCACGGCGGAGCGGGACCGGATTTCGCCGCAACGCACCTTGACCTTCTTGCCGCGAATTTCGATGCGCGCGGTTTCGCCGGGTTGCAGGGTCTGGTTGTTCACGATGGCCAACCGCCGGGCGGGCGAGCCGGAAAGCCCGCACAAGCGCAGCGACTCGTCGCGCACAAGTTCATCGGCGTCCCCGAGGCCGTCGCCGCCGCCTTTGCCGAAGCCGACAAACGTCAACTTCATACCCGGCCCTTCGGCGCGAAAACCGGGGAACTTGTTGAACTTGATCAGGACAACAGCCAACCCGACCAGCATGACAAGCAGGCCGGCGGTCATCTTCAGGGCGGGAGATTGCATAAAAACCTCTTCGGCAGATGCGGCTCCGCGGTGAAGGCGGCGGACGGCTGAATTTTGAGTTGGCGCATCCGTCTGTTTGCCCAAATCATCAAGCAATCATGAAATTACTCACACTGTCCGCCGCCCTGCTCGCCGCCGGTCTTTCCCTTTTCGCCGCTGACGAAGCCGGGTTCAAACCGCTCTTCAATGGCAAGGATCTCTCCGGTTGGGAAGGGAACCCGAAGCTCTGGTCCGTCGAGGACGGCTGCATCACCGGCCGCACCGGGACAAACGCGGAGACCAAAATCAAACACAACACGTTCCTGGTCTGGACCAACGGCGAGGTATCGAACTTCGAGCTGCGTTTCTCATACAAAATCGTGGGCGGCAATTCCGGCGTACAATACCGCAGCAAGAGGCTCGCGGACGGCGCATTCGGCCCGATCATCGCCGGCTATCAGGCGGATTTCGAAGCCGGCAAGACCTACTCCGGCATTCTCTACGACGAACGCGGCGGCGCCGGCGGGCGCAACATCATGGCCGGCCGCGGCGAGAAGGTGGTTTGGAATGCCGAGGGAAAGAAGGAAGTCACCGGGTCCCTCGGCGACACCAAGGAAATCCAGGCTAAGATCAAGAACGAGGATTGGAACGAATACGTCGTCATCGCCAACGGCACACATCTCCAGCACTTCATCAACGGCACACCCACGATTGACGTGACCGACAACTGCGAAAAGAAGTTCGTGAAGTCCGGGGTGATGGCCCTGCAGATTCACGCCGGTCCGCCGATGATGGTCCAGTTCAAGGACATCCGCATCAAGAACCTCGACTAAGATCGCCGCATTCCTTCTCCGCGCACCGGCGGGACCCGGTGCCCGACACTCTATGAAAACTGCATTGCTCCTTTCGGGTCTGCTCGGCTTCGCCGCCGCCGCCATCGCCGCCGACAAGAAGATCGTCTTCGTCGCCGGCGGCCCCAGCCACGGTCATCTCGAACACGAATACCGCGCTGGCGTCCTGCTCTGGCAGAAATGCCTCACCTCGATCCCCGGCATCAGCGTGAACGTCGTCAGCAACAACTGGCCCAAGGACACGACGGCCTTTGATGGCGCGGATGCGATAATCTTCTTCTGCACCGGAGGCGGCGGGCATCCGGCCGCGCGGGAAGAACGGTTGAAGACGCTCGGTGCCGTGCTCGACAAAGGCGCGGGCTTCGGCACCGTCCACTACGGAGTCGAGGTCGAGACGAACCGCGGCGGCGCGGAGTTCCTGCGCTGGCAGGGCGGGTTCTTCGAGAAGTTCTGGTCGGTGAATCCCCATTGGGACGCGAACTTCACCACGCTTCCCAACCACCCAATCACGCGCGGCGTGAAGCCGTTCAAGATTCGCGACGAATGGTATTACCACATGCGTTTTCCGGAGGACATGAAGGGCGTGACCCCGATTCTCAGCGCCATCCCGCCCGAGAGCACACGCGGCAAGCCGGGCGCGACCAGTTCACACGGTGGGAATCCCGCCGTGCAGAAGCGCGCCGGCCAGCCCGAGCACGTAATGTGGGCCTACGACCGCCCGGACGGCGGGCGCGGCTTCGGATTCACCGGCGCGCATTTCCACAAGAACTGGGGCAACGAGAGTTTCCGCAAGGTCGTGCTCAATGCCATTCTCTGGATCGCCAAAGCCGAGATTCCGCCCGATGGAGTCGCCTGCGCGGTGACCGACGAGGACCTGATGCAGAACCTCGACCCCAAAGGCCAGAACAAGAAACCCGAACTCAAGCCCGTCCGCGTCGAACCCTTTGTCAGTCCAACATTGCCTGGAAAATGAAAACCGCCCTGCTCATCTTCGCCCTCCTGCTCAACGCCGCCGCGCTTTCCGCGGCGGACAAGAACATTGCCCTCATCGCCGGCCGCCCAAGCCACCCGCGCGGCATGCACGAGTTTCGCGCGGGCTGCCTGCTCGTTCAGAAATGCCTCGCCAGCGTGCCCGGCGTGCAGGTGACCGTCCACTCCAACGGCTGGCCCAAAAGCGCGGACGCCCTGGCGAATGCCGACGCCGTGGTCATCTACGCGGATGGCGGCGGCGGACATCCCGCCATTAACGGCGATCACAAAAAGGTCCTCGGCGACCTTGCGAACAAAGGCGTGGGCATTGGCTTCATGCACTACGGCGTGGAGATTCCGGCGACGAACGGCGGACCGGAGTTCCTCCAATGGATTGGCGGTTATTACGAGCACCAGTTCTCCTGCAACCCGATGTGGTCGCCCAAGTACGAGAAATTCCCCGACCATCCGGTGACCCGCGGAGTGAAACCCTTCAGCAATCACGACGAGTGGTACTTCAACATGCGTTACCCGGAATCCCCGCGCGGCCTCACGAAGATCTTGAACGCCACACCGTCGGACGAGGTTCGCAAAGGCCCGTATGTTTATCCCAAAGGCCCTTACCCGCACATCGTTGCCGCCAGCGGCCGGGAGGAGACCATGATGTGGACCTATGAACGGCCGGATGGCGGGCGCGGCTTCGGTTTCACCGGCGGCCACACCCACGCAAACTGGGGCGACGCCAGTCAACGGCGCGTGGTACTCAACGCCATTCTCTGGATCGCACGGGTGGACGTGCCCGCCGGTGGCGTTGAATCGACGGTGACCCCGGAAGACCTCGCGGCAAATCTTGATCCCAAGGGCCGGAAGTAATCCGTGGCCGCGCGTGTGAACGCGCGGCACCGCTTCCCAAGCATTCGATTGCCCCGACTTCGCGCGAGCGTCGGCGATCACGACTGCCTCTGCGGGAAACTCCCTGACAACCCGCGCGGCTTCCTGAGAATCCCCCGCCATGCCCAAGTGGCTGAAGTTCATCCTCGGAATCCTCCTGCTGCCGGCATGCGCTGGCGCGGCGGCGGCTTTGGGGCGCGTGATCGCGGCGGCGGGCAACGCGCCTCTCTTCTGGGTTGCACTGGCGGGGGGCGCGGGGTGCTGGCTGGCCATTTACCTACTGCTGCCCAAGCCCATGTGGGTTTACGTGTTCGGCCATGAACTGACGCACGCACTGTGGACTTGGGCCTGCGGCGGCCAGGTGAAGAAATTCAAGGCCTCCAGCAAAGGCGGGCACGTCGTCATCACCAAGACCAATTTCCTCATCGCGCTCGCGCCGTATTTCTTTCCGCTCTACGCGGTGATGGTGATTGCGGTGTTCGTGGCGGGGCATCTGATCTGGGGCTGGTCGCGCTATCTGCCCTGGTTCCATTTCCTGCTCGGCGCAGCTTACTCGTTTCACGTCACGCTGACGTGGCACATCCTCAAGACCCGGCAGTCGGACATCACGGACCAAGGCTATTTGTTTTCCGGCGTGGTGATTTGGATCGGCAACATCCTGGTGCTGCTGGTCGGCATCCCGTTGCTGACATCCAAGGTGGGTGTGCTCAGCGCGATGGCGTGGTGGCTCGACGAAACCCGCCGCGTGCTCACGTACTTGGGTCGGGTGTTCTGAACTCGAATTCAGGAACCGCGGACCTCGGGATCAAATCCGCCAACCCGCTTGCCTCGCCCCGCGCCGCTTTGCCAAGGTGCGGCATGTTCTCCGCATTGATCCGCTGCACCACCATCGCGCTCCTGGTTTTCGCCGCGGGTTGCCGCACCAGCGCGCCCCGTCCGCGCGCCAGTTCCACACCGCGCCCTCCCAACATCATCGTGATCTTCTGCGACGACATGGGCTACGGCGACATCGGGCCGTTTGGCTCGCGCACGCCCACGCCGAATCTCGACCGGCTGGCGCGCGAAGGACGGCGCTTCACGGATTTCTACGTGCCGCAGGCCGTTTGCTCGGCATCGCGCGCGGCGTTGCTAACCGGCTGTTATCCCAATCGCGTGGGCATCCAGGGCGCGCTCGGCCCGCGCGCCCGGGTGGGCATCAGTTCAAACGAAATCACCATGGCCGAGGCGCTCAAGGCGCGCGGTTACGCCACCGGCATCTTTGGAAAATGGCATCTGGGCGACGCGCCGGAGTTCCTGCCCACCCGCCACGGGTTCGATGAATGGTTCGGCCTGCCGTACTCGAACGACATGTGGCCGCATCATCCGACGGCAGGCACGAATTACCCACCGCTGCCGCTCTTCGAAAACGAACGCATCGTGCAGATTATGCCGGACCAGACACGGTTGACGACCTGGTACACAGAACGCGCCGTGAAGTTCATCGAGCGCCATCGCGCCGCGCCGTTCTTTCTCTACGTCCCGCACAACATGCCGCACGTGCCGCTGTTCGTGAGCAACAAGTTCAAGGGCAAATCCGGCCGGGGCCTGTACGCGGATGTGATCATGGAGATCGACTGGTCCGTGGGCCGCATCCTCGACGCGCTCGCGCGCACCGGTCTTGATGAGGACACGCTGGTGGTGTTCACGTCGGACAACGGTCCCTGGCTGCTTTACGGCGACCATTCCGGCAGCGCCGGTCCCTTGCGCGAAGGCAAGGCGACCTCGTGGGACGGCGGCGTGCGCGAGCCGACGATCATGCGTTGGCCGGGAAAGATCCCCGCAGGCACGACGTGTTCCGAGCTGGCGTTCACGATGGATTTGCTGCCGACCTTCGCGAAGCTCGCCGGAGGTTCCGCTCCGCAGGACCGGATCATTGACGGCCGCAACATCGGGCCGTTGATGTTCGGCGAGGCGGGTGCGAAGTCGCCGCACGAGGCGTTCTTCATCTACTGGGGCGCGGAGCTTCAAGCCGTGCGCAGCGGGAGCTGGAAGCTGCATTTCGATCACAATTACGTGAAGCCCAACCCGCCCGGCGGCAACGCGCGGCCCGGCCGTTACTCGACCGAAAAAATACCGCTCTCACTTTATGACCTGTCGGCCGACATCGGCGAAACACGCGACGTGGCGGCGCAACATCCCGAAGTGGTCGCACGTCTTCAGCGCCTCGCGGAGCAATGCCGCGCGGACCTCGGTGATTCGCGGACCAAGCAGAAAGGCGCGGGCGTCCGCGAGGCAGGCCGTCTTCCGCCCAAGTCGGCCGGCGCGGGAAGTTGAATCCGAACTCCGAAGTCGGACTGTTTCGCTTGGTAGAAAACGGACCGACAAGCCGGCGCATCATGCGCGGAGCACGGTGTTGTTCCGGATGAAACGCACTGACTGCTCCCCAAATCTCAAACCCGCGTCGGGCGCTTTACTGCCGGGCGCGTCGCCCGACGGAACGGGCCAGTGACCCGTTCCAGCCGGATTCCACCTCGTTTCATCGCGGCTGCGTCCACTCGTTCAAGCTCCGCTCGCTGGCGGCCGGACCGAGGCCGAGGATTTCCAGCGCCTCGCCGATGAAATAGAGCGAACCGCAAACGACAACGAGCGGGTCCAGCTCCACGAGTTGCAGCGCACGGGCGCAACTGCCGGCGGTCGCGATCTCCGCGCGAGGATTCGCAGCGCGGCAGGCGGCGGCAAGTTGCGACGCCTCCGCCGTGCGCGGGCTGCCCACTGGTGCCACGATGATGCGCCCAGCCAGCGGCGCGAGGATCTGGCATAGGGCGGCCCAGTCCTTGTCCGCCAACACGCCGAGCACGAGTGCGGGCGCGCGATCGGCAAAGCGCGCGCGCAATGCCGTCGCCAGCACGGCCGCCCCGGCGGGATTGTGCGCGCCATCAAGCACAAGGGTTTGCGCGCCGCGGGCCAAAACCTGAAAGCGCCCCGGCCATTCGGCCTGCTCGCATCCGCGCAGCGCGGCCGCGGGCGAAACAGGCAGTTCACCCTGGAGCAACTCGACGACCTTGAGTGCGAGCGCCGCGTTGTGCCGCTGGTGTTCGCCAACCAAAGCGAGCGTTGCGGGAACGTGCGCCGTGTCGTCCGCGGAGACAATGGCGAGCGGCGCTCCGGCCTCCCGCGCGCGGGCGCGAATGACAGCCAGCGCGGCAGGATCTTCGGAACCCGTCACCACCGGCACACCCGGCTTGATGATGCCAGCCTTCTCGCCGGCGATCTGCCCGACGGAACTGCCGAGCCATTTTTCGTGGTCGAGCTGGACGTTGGTGATGACGGTGGCCAGCGGCGTGACGATGTTTGTGGCGTCGAGCCGTCCGCCGAGACCCGTTTCCCAGATGACCACGTCGCAGCCCTGCTCCGCGAACCAGCGGAGCGCGAGCACGGTCACGAACTCGAAGAAGGTGGGATGCGTCGCCTCCGAGAATTCCGCGAGCCACGGCTGCATCTCGGAAACCAGCCGCGCGACATCGGCCTCGGGAATCAAGCGCCGGTCCAATTGGATGCGTTCGCGGAAACTGACCAGGTGGGGCGACGTGTAAAGGCCGGCCCGGAATCCCGCCGCGCGATAAACCGCCTCCAGCAGCGCACACGTCGAGCCTTTGCCGTTGGTGCCGGCCACATGGACGAAGCGCAGGCCGCGCCCGGGATGGCCCGCCCGCGCGGCGAGCCGGCGCGTGGTCTCCAGACCGGGCCGCGCGCCGAACATCTGGAGGCGCGACAGGAACTCGATGGCTTGTGCGTAATTCACGGCGGCACCTTCGTAGCCTTTGAACCCGGGCAACAAAAACAAAAACGGCGTTCACCGCGAAGGTGAACGCCGCATGGAGAAGCGGAAAAATCAGCGGGGCATGCGCGAGTGGTTGTTCGCGTTGTCCGTGTCCGAGGCGGACGCCTGGTTTTGCAGGCCCTTGGTGGTGGTTTGCTGGACGCTGCCGTCGCCGAGGGCGAGGTCGCCGCCGTTCACATGGACGCCGGTGGACCAGACCGTGTTGGAGGTGATGGCCACGCAAACCGAACCGGCACCCCAGACGCCGCAGGCCAGGGCGGAGTTGGCGAGCAACGCGCCGCCGGGCGTGGCGGACAGGTTATTGTCGCCGGAAAGCATGGTTTGCGGCTTCTCCTCATCGGCCTCGTAACCCACGAAATAAGAAACACGAGACTCCGCGTTGAAGGTGCCGTCGAAGGAATTGACCTGAGTCTTGCCGGTGTCGCTTGGGCAGACGAGAACCTTGGGCGTGCTTAGTTCGTTGGTCATGCAAAGGTAGGTCCGGTAGCACTCCTGCACGCCGGCGGCGTGGTTGCCGCCATCGGCGGGATCGGTGTGCTGCGGGAACTTCGAGTCATGATCATTGGCGAACATGCGGAAGCTCAGGCCCACCTGCTTGAGGTTGCTCACGCATTTGGCGCGCTGCGCGCGGGCCTTGGCCTTGGCCAGGGCCGGCAACAGCAACGACGCCAGAATGGCGATGATGGCGATGACAACGAGCAGTTCAATCAGGGTGAACGCCCGAACGAGGGAGATGTTTTTTCGTTTCATGGCTGTAATTTGTTTGGGTGTTTTGGCGAACGACGAGATTCTGTCAGCACAGGCAGTGCCGGGGCAAGCGCGGCCTTGGTTCGCAGCGTGACATATCTTGCCGGACATCCAACACGCGTTGACCTCACGCATCCCGCGTGAACCTCACACATCGAAGCCGGATCAGATCTCGCCGGGCCGAGGGCCGGCTCAACCACCGAGCAAACCGGTCTTGGGAATTTCCTCCGCACAGGTCCGGATGTCGGTGTCGATTGCTTTGATGTGATGGGTGAACCACCGGAGAAGTTCCTGATGCAACCGCCGCGCGACTTCCAATGGAGAATCTGACGCGCGGAACTCAGCACGGAGGGCCAGAAACCTGCCGCGAAATTCCAGATGCGCCGCCTTGTTCTGCTCCGAACGCGGACATTTCAAGATGTTCATGCACCGCTCCTCCGCGCAGAAATGCCAGTCCACGTAATGTTCCAGCAACTCCATCACCGCGTTCAACATGGCGGGTGTGCGATGGCTGTTGACGGCATCCGCGAGTTCATTGGCGACCACGAAGATATACTGGTGCTGCTGGTCGATTGCCGAATTGCCTGTCGCCAGATCCTCAGTCCATTCCACTCGCGCCAATTTGTCATCCAACATGGTGCTTCCATTTCTATTTCCCGCAATCCTACCGACTGTCTCGTTCAGGAACACATATTCCCATCGTCACGATCAAAAATCCCCTTGAACGGTCCCTCCATACTCCGTGCAACCGCCGCCGCCCGGACCCGCTTGGCCCTTTGGATTGGAGCGACGTGTCGCCGCCTTCCGCTTTTCCCTAAACCGCATTCACCATCCCAACGTCACTTGCCACTCCCGGACCGCCGTTGTTCGTCCCGATCAACCGGTACTCGAACACCCCCGGACCCGGCAGCGTGCCCGTGTAATTATCCGGCCCCCAATACTGCAACGTCGCCATCGTCGCCCACTCCGTCT
>CAYQWK010000063.1:0-18948 GCA_964420805.1 uncultured Bifidobacteriaceae bacterium
GCCAGGAACTTCCTGGCACTGGACACCACCTCGCCCTACATCGACGGCAACCCGCTGACCCAGGCCAACGCGCCCGAGGTGCGCGAATACATGCTCCGCGGCGTGGTCGATGACCAGGAGATCGGCCTGGACAGCGACATCCAAAGCGTGACCTGGGGCGGGAATTGAATGGCGCGCCGGCGCGTCCCGGCGCAACCCGCCACGGGCGCGGCATAAAGCCGCGCCCGTGCAAGTGAACCTGCCGACCTCCCCGCGCCCTGCCGGGCCATCAGGCTGAGCCGTGATCCGGTTCCGGGCGCGAATCACGCGTCATCGCCCGCGCCGCGCCTTGAACAGAACCAGCGCCAAGGCCCCAAGACCGAGAAGCAACCACAGGCGCGGCTCGGGGACGACGGTTGGGGAGAACACAAGATCATCCACCAGCAAATTAACGAAACCAAAGGAGCCGAAGGAGGCCGTTAGCTTGAGTTCGCCGGTTTGTCCCGCATAGGGGCGCAAGTCCACCGCCCAAGTGGCCGCTGCTGAGGGATCCCAGAGCCGGGCGGGCAGCGTGTGCCCGGCGAACTCGATTTGCAGCGCATTTGCCTCACGGTAATTCGGGCCGGAGACACGGTAGAACAGCGAGTTGGCGTCCGCCGGAATTGTGCCTGTTTGCGACAGAGAAACGAATTTTCCACCGAGCGTGCGATAGGTGGCGAAGAAGGCGGAAAACTGGCCACCCAACGGCGGGTTGTAGTACGGATTCCCGATAAGACTGAGGCTTGCGAAGCCGAAACTGTTGTAGGGCACATCGGTCTGAAGGTCACCGCCAACTAAAACCGACCAACCAGGGAATGCCGAGTCTGTAGGAACGAACGCCCCTACCGTGTTCGAAGTGTGCGGCACAGTACAGGCCTCGAAGTCGAGATTTACAAACGTGCCCTGACCTTCGGCTCGTGTAAGGGCAACCATGAGAAGTATTAGAGGGATCGTTTTCATCGTCGTACAAATGGATCACCGACACCATGAACCTGGGGCCGTGGCGTGAGGCAGCGGCACACGCGGGGTAATCCATTTCATACTCGCCGTCTCTTCAACAATAGACCGCCCACCGCGCCGAGGGCGAGCAGGGACCATATTGCGGGCTCGGGAACAATGGTGGGGGAGAAGACCAAATCATCCACCAGCAAGGTGACGGCGCCAAAAGAACCGTAGGTGGCCGTGAGGCTCAGTTCGCCGGTTTGCCCGGCGTAGGGGCGCAAGTCGACCGCCCAAGTGCCGGGTATCGAAATGGAGAGCGGATACGCAGGCAATGGGTGGCCCGCGAATTCGATTTGCAGCGCGCTCACGTCGCGAAAATTTGGGCCGGAAGTGCGAAAGAACAGCGAGTTGGCATCGCCGGGAAGGGTGCCGGTTTGGGACATGGAAACAAAGCCGCTATTGAACGGGGAATAGGTCTGGAACAAGGCGGCGAATTTCCCGCCCAAGCCCGGCGAGTAGTATGGATTGCCAATGAGGCTGACGTTGGAGAAACTTGAGCCATTGTAACGCACCTCTGTCTGGAGAATGTTTCCGTTGTAGATCGACCAGCCGGGAAATGCTGCAGTGGACGAAACATTGGTTCCCACAAACACACCGCTGTGCGGAATCGCCGTGGCCTCGAAGTCGAGATTCACGAATGTACCCTGTCCGCGCGCACTCGGCGCAACGGCAGCCATGACCATGAAGTGAGTAAGGAGGTGAATCGTTTTCATCGTCGTACAAATGGAACACCGATTACCATCACCGTGGGACTGTGGCGTGAGGCAGCGGCACACGCGGGGTAATCCATTTCATACTCGCCGTCTCTTAAACAATAGACCGCCCACGGCGCCGAGGGCGAGCAGGGACCATATTGCGGGCTCGGGAACAATGGTGGGAGAGAAGACCAGATCATCAAAAAGCAGATGAATTCCATGGGTCGCGCCGAACGTGGCTGTAAACTTCAGTTCGCCGGTCTGCCCACCGTAACCCTGCAAATCGACGGCCCACATCACAGGTAGCGTGCTCGATACCGGAAACGCCGCGAGAGAATGCCCGTCGAATTCAACCTGCATGGCAGTTGGATCCTTGGCGGCAAAGCCTGCCGTCCGAAAGAAGAGAGAGTTCGCATCTGAAGGTAACGTCCCTGTTTGGCCCATCGTTACGAACTGGCCTCCGACCAGACTGTCCGTTTGAAAAAGAGCGGAAAACGAGCCGCCAAGTGGAACCGGCAAATAGAATGGATTCCCGATCAAGCTGACGTTCGCAAAGCTGTACCCATTGTAGGGAACCTGGTTTTGCAGAATGGCTCCGCTGTATATGGTCCAACCGGGAAATGCAGCCGCCGCCAGTACATTACTGCCGGTAGATGCGGAGCTGTACGGAACCGTTGCGGCCTCGAAATCGAGGTTGATGAATGTTCCTTGCGAATTAGCGGCAGGCACAAATGCAGGCACAGCTGTGAGTAGGATAAGAAAAATTGTTTTCATCGTTTTACAAATGGGTCGCCGACTACCATGACTGTCGGGCTATTTCGCGAAACTGCAGCACAAGTTGCGAAGAGCTTCCCACCTTCCCACAGTCCAAAATATGTGATCGCATGATTCCCAAAAACGCCCGGCTCTTCGACATGGCATACTGCGCCAACCGGTGTGTTGCCCCCGCCGAAGGCGTAGCGGTAGAACCACTCCGTGTAGCGACCGTGGCTACCGATCGCAGTTCTTTGCCCGTTATAGGACTCTACAGTCGCCATGATGAACCATGTAGAATCACCCAAGAATTCAACGGCGTGATTCCGCGCGTAGCAACACTGCCAGCCGTAATATCCCCAGCTTTGATAGCCGGCGACATTCGTGGCCACGCGCCCAAGGTCGAACGTTTGAGGGACGTAATCGATGCGATTTGCCGGCACACCAAGGCTTTGTAGCGCTGTAACGATTCCATCCATCGAAGCCCCGGAATGCGTGGCCGGAGGATTCGGCGGATAACCGTAGAAACGGTTTTCATCGTCCAGCACGTACGTTGTGTTTTGGTACCCGATCGCACTGGCGCTGATGAAGAGCTTGCCCGGAGAGTAGTTGCTTCCGAAGCGGGCAATCTTGTCGATGTAGGCGAAGCAGTCCGGGAGCGGACCATTTGTGAGTTCCCCAGGAATTGCCTCATCTGCCCCCATCGCGATGTAGTTCACAAACGGCGGGCGCACGCCGAGGGCGCGTTGCAATTCAACCCCAACGGCGGTGGCGGTGATCGGCTCCGGATTCTCGTAATGCCAGACCCGCGTGGGCACGCCAAAGAAGCAGATGACGTAACGGGGCCGGAGGGTGGGGTTCTGCGCATACCAATCGAGGAGCGTCGCGATGAGGTTGGTGCCTAGATCGTTCGTGCTGGCGTAGGTCTCATTGGTGTTGCCGTGGATCGGGAACTGCATGGCCTGGCTCACGCCGGGCCGGTTGGTGCGGTAGTACTCCTTGATGATGACGCTGTTGGTCGAGTCCTCGTTGTAGATCAGCATCACGTCGCGGGGCACATCCACGGGGTAATTGAGCACGGGATCGTAGGCCACGGCCACGGTGTGATACCCGCCGGCGGCCACGCGCCAGGTGTTCGGCAGTTCCGCAGGCAGGGTGGCCTGGCCGTCGGTGTTCTGCCCCCAGCAGACCACGGTGCCGTCATTGCGCAGGGCGACGCTGTGTTCGAAGCCGGCGGCGATGAACTGCACGTTGCTGAGGCCCGAGGGAACATCGCACTGGCCATAGCCGTTGGCACCCCAAGCGGTCACGGTGCCGTCGGCGCAGAGAGCAAGGCTGTGCATTCCGCCGCCCGCGACTGCGACCACGTTCGAGAGGCCGGAGGGAACATTGGTCTGGCCGTCGGCATTGTAGCCCCAAGCCACCACGGTGCCGTTGGAGCGGAGAACGAGGCTGTGCAGGGTTCCGGCGGCGACGGAGGAGGCGTTGGTGATGCCAGGCGGGATTTGCAGGAGGTTCCAATTGAGATTGCTGCCGTTCACGCCCCACGCGCTGACGGTGCCATTGGAATGGAGCGCCAGGTTGTGGTTCCAGCCGGCGGCGATGGCCTTGGCGGCGGCCAGGTTGGTGGGCACAAAGTTGGCGCTGCCGGCCGGATCACCCCACGCCACCACGGAACCGTTCTCGCGCAGGGCAAGGCTGTGATAGTACCCGCCGGAGATGGCGGTCACATTGGTCAGGCCGGCGGGAACGGCGGCGCCATTGGTGTCGCCCCATTGCGCGACCGTGGAGTTCTCCCGCAAACCGAGCGTGTGGAAGGCGCCGGCAGCGATGGCGACCAGATTGGTCTCGGCAGCCGGGGCGGTGAGTTGATCGAACGTGTCGTCGCCCCAACCGGTGGCCGCGCCCCAACGGCGAATCTGAACATGCCATACGCCCGAGGTCGCGCTGCCGGCGGGATTGCTGACGATCGCAAAATAGGTGCCTTCCTCGGAGGCGCTTCCCACAAGAGGAAATTCCGGCACGCCCTCCGGATAGTAAGATGCCATGGCGTTGCCGTCTTTGAACCACTGGATCGACGGTCTCGGCCAGCCGTGACTTTCGACCGAGACGGTCAACTGGACGTTGGTGTCATAGCCGACAATCAAATCCGGACGCTGCGGATCAAAGAGCCAGCGAACCCCTTTGTAAGAAGCGTTAATCGTCGTGTCCACTGAGTGCGCCCGTTGCGCAAAGACAATGTTGCTGGCCGGTGACTGCCCGACAATCACGGGCGGCAATATCACCGTCACGGTGGCGTATCGCGTGGCGTTGGTGCGCCGGTCGGTGGCCACGAGCGCGCGGTAGTTTCCCTCGTCGGCGAGTTGAAGGTTGGTGAACGAGAGAATGGTGTTGGTTGCTCCGAGGATGTTCGTGCCGTCGCGCTGCCATTGGTAACGGATGGAGGGAGCGCCACTGGTCGCCGTCACGCTCATGGCGTGCGAAAGGCCGGCCACAGAGACGATGTTGGTCGGCTGCTTGAGGATCACCGGACTTTCGTTGTTGGTGCGCACGACGAGAACATGCCGCGCCCCGGCCGAGGCGGCAACAATGGCGTCCATGCCGACATCGCCCATGGAGTTGCCCCATCCGGCGGCGGAGGAATCGGAGTTCAACGCCAGTCCGTAGTGCCAGCCAGCCCGCACGCCGGTGCAGTTGGTCAGGAAGGGAAATTCCAGCGAGGCCGGATTGTTCGACGCTCCCCAAACAACGACAGTGGAGTTCGAGAGCAGGGCCTGGTTGTGTTCCATGCCGGCGCTGATCTCGACGACGTGCAGGAGGTTCGTGGGTGTGTTCGTCGGAAGGTAATTGCCCAGGATGTTCGTGTAGGTGAATCCCCACGCGACCACCGTGCCATCGGCCTTGCGCGCGAGGCAGTGGCGCGGGCCGGCGGAAATTTCGACGACGTTGGAGAGGCCGGGCGGGACGGAGTTGCTGCGGTTGAAGAGGTCGCCCCACGCCGCCACGGTGCCGTCGGCGCGCAACGCCATCGTGTGCCAGAGACCGGCTTTGACATCGACCACGTTGGTCAGGCCGGGCGGCGCATTGGTGCGCTGGCCGAAGGAGTTGTCACCCCAGAGTTCCAGCGCGCCGTCACGTTTCAACGCCGCGCTGTGCCGTCCGCCCACGGCGATGGCGATCACGTCCGAGAGGCCGGAGGGAACGTTGGTCTGGCCCCAGAAGTTCGCGCCCCAGGCGACGACGGTGCCGTCGGAACGCAGCGCGAGGTTGTGCGTGCCGGAGTCAAACAACCCGGCGGCCACGGCGACGAAGTTCGACGGGCCGGGTGGCACGTTCGTGGAAGTTGGTCCCCAGCCATCGACAAAGCCCGGCACGGCCCAGCGCACCGGCGTCCGGGCAATGCGATAGAACTTGGCGGTGGTGGGGTAATTGGCGCCGAATCCGCCGCCCTCGGGCGGATCGAACGGCCAGTCGATGTTCTCGGTGCTGAACTGTGCGACTTCAAACATGCCCTCGGTGAATTTCGCCGCTGTGGCGCGTTCCGTCGCCTCCTGGAGTTTCGCCATGAGGAAGGTAACGGCGTTGGACGAGGCGGAGAGGCTGGCGGCCATGCGCAAAGCCAGTTCCTCCCCGTTCAACACCAGCGGCTGCGACTGCGCGGCGAGCGACAGGGAGTTCATCATCGAATTCTGGCTCTCACAACCCTCGCTCCACGTCGTGGTATCGCCGCCGCAGGGGACATTGACCGCCGCGACCTGCCAGGAGATTGGCGGAACCAGGCTCTCGGTGGAGAAGACGGTATAGAATTCGCGCGGCTGGCTCACCCAAGTGAGCGTGGTGCATTCACCTTCGCGGGTGATGGAAGTGATGCGGAGTTCGGCGGCGAAACCGGAATTGATGGTGAATGAGATGGCGAAGAGGAGGGAGGGTAGTGGTTTCATGGAGAGCCTGGCGTTGCTCGACTCCAGAAAGAAAAGGGCGCGAACTTAACGCACCCTGTTCCGGGCACCGCGAAGCGCCCCATCAGAAGCACGCCAAGCCGCGCCGATGTGGCGCGTGCTTTGGCGGTTCTGATTTTGGAAATTCGCGGTTTCGGAACAGACCGGAGCCAATGCTCGCAAAAGTGGTTTGATCGTTTTGTTTATCTCATGCGTGATGTGTTTGCTGGTTCATTGCGGACAGGGGCGAGAATGCCGGGCGGGTCCATCGTGTGGAGCCGGATATTGGCCAAGACAAGCCGAAGGTTGCTCCGGGCCTAACAGTTTGCTCCCGGCGCCTTGTCACCCGCACAGCTTGGTCAATTCTTGCCCGCCACTTTCAATCGCGCCAGGTGCCGGAACTGGTATTGCCGGCATGGGGAAGTTTGTTTAGCTTCCCGCCCCGTTTTAATGGATATGAACACGATGGAAGACAAAGAAGCATTGGCAGCGCAGTCCGCGCCCGTTGACGCAACGCCCGGAACCGGCGCGTCCGCAGACCCGGCGGACCCGGCCGAGACCCCGCTGACGCCGGCGCAGGTTGCCGAGTTGAAGGAGAAGGCGGCCCGGGGCGCGCAGTTCCAGGACCAGTGGATGCGCGCGGTGGCCGATTTCGACAATTTCAAGAAGCGCAGCGCCCGCGAGAAGCAGGACGCGATCAAGTTCGCCAACGAGGGGTTGCTGGAGAAGTTCATCCCCATTCTCGACAACTTCGAGATGGCCCTGACCGCCGCTGCCGCGGCCAACACCAGCGTGGAGTCGCTCAAGGCCGGCGTGCAGATGATCGCGCAGCAGCTCAAGGGTGCGATGGCCGACGCGGGCTTGCAGGAGATCGAGGCCACGGGCAAGCCGTTCGATCCGAACCTGCACGAGGCCATTTCGCAGCAGGAGTCGGCGACGGTGCCGGAAGGCCACGTGATGCAGCAGGTGCGCCGTGGTTACCGGTTGCGCGAGCGGTTGCTCCGCCCGGCCAGCGTCATCGTGGCGAAGAAGCCGTCCGCCTGATTTCACGCGATGTCCAAACGCGATTACTACGAGGTACTCGGCGTCGAGAAGGGCGCGACCGACGAGGAGATCAAGAAGGCTTACCGCAAACAGGCGGTTAAGTTTCATCCGGACAAGAACCCGGGGGACAAGGCCGCCGAGGAGAAGTTCAAGGAACTGGGCGAGGCGTACGAGGCGTTGAGCGACCAGCAGAAGCGGGCCGCTTACGACCAGTATGGCCATGCCGCGTTCGATCCGCGCCGGCGGGCGGCGCGCGGGGGCGGCGGCGGTTTCGATGGCTTCCACGATCCAGCGGACATCTTCCGCGAGGTGTTCGGCAACGGCGGGGCCGGCAGCATCTTTGAGAATCTCTTCGGCGGCGGGCAACGGAGCGATCCCACCGGCCCGCAACGCGGCTCCGACTTGCGCTACGACATGGAGATCACCTTCGAGGAGGCGGCGCGGGGTTGCGAGAAGGAGATTTCGGTGACCAAGCTTGATCGTTGCGAGACCTGCCAGGGCAGCGGCGCAGAGGGCGAGGCCAAGTTTCGCACCTGCGGCACCTGCGGCGGACGGGGCCAGGTGGTCGCGTCACGCGGCATCTTCAGCATTGCGCAGACCTGCCCGCATTGCGAAGGCGCGGGCCGGACGATCGAGAAACCGTGCCGTGCTTGTCACGGCTCCGGCCAGCGCGAGCGCACGTCGAAGATCACCTTGCGCGTGCCGGCCGGCGTGGACACCGGCTCGCGGCTCCGCTCCGGCGGCAACGGCGAGTCCGGCAAACGCGGTGGCCCTCCCGGCGACCTCTACGTGATCATCCACGTTCGCGAACACGAGATTTTCCAACGCGACGGCGACGACCTGCATTGCGAGGTGCCGATCAGCTTCGCCACCGCAGCGTTGGGCGGTGAGATCGAAGTTCCCACGCTGGAAGGCCAGGCGGTGATCAAGATTCCCTCCGGCACCCAGACGGGAACGGTCTTTCGCGTGCGCAATCGCGGCATCCGCAACGTCCACGGCCACGGCACCGGCGATTTGCTCGCGCAAGTCACGGTGGAAGTCCCGACCAAGCTCAACCCCGAGCAGCGCGCCAAACTTAAGGACTTCGCCGACTCGTGCGACTCGTCAGTGAACCCGCGCAGCAAGAGCTTCTTCGAGCGGGCCAAGGAACTGTTCAGTTGATCCGCCGCCCGGCGCGCCATGCACCGCTTTTACCTGCCGCCTGAACGCTGCAACGGTGGCGCGCTGGTGCTCGATGGCCGCGAGGCGCATCACGCGCTCCATGTGCTGCGGTTGCGCGCCGGCGACGCCGTCACGGTGCTGGACGGCGCGGGCCGGGTGTTCCAATGCGCGGTGGCGGGCACGGGCCGCGACCGCATGGAACTCACCGTCAAGGAGCGCCAGGAATTCCCTCCCCTGCCCTGCGCCGTCACGCTGCTCCAGGCCGTGCCCAAGGGAAAGATCATCGAGAGCATCATCCAGAAGGCGACAGAACTCGGCGTGGCGCGAATCGTTCCATTGCTGACCGCGCGGGTGGTCACGCATCTCGATTCAGAGTCCGCCGAGGCGAAGGCTGCGAAGTGGCAGCAAGTGGCCGTGGAAGCGATCAAGCAGTCCGGCAATCCCTGGCTGCCCGCGGTCGAGCCGCCGGTCACACCATCGGCCTATCTCGCGCGGCGCGAGACATTCGACCTCGCGCTCATCGGCTCGCTGATCGACGCGCCGTCCCACCCACGCGGACACTTCGAGGATTATCGCCATAGGCACGGCCGGTTTCCCGCCAGCTTGGCGTTATGGATCGGGCCGGAAGGCGATTTCACTCCGGACGAAATCGCGGCGACCAAAGCGGCCGGCGCTCGGCCCATCACGCTGGGGCGGCTCGTTCTCCGGGTGGAAACCGCCGCCGCCTATTGCCTGTCCGTGGTGAACTACGAAGCCGCTTGGAGCGCCGGGCAGCGGGTTGATTCGTAGTTTCGCCCCGCCGCCCAGGATTCCGGCGGGCATCCGCGCGCGCTCGCACAGGCGCGTCACCCCGTTGTCGCGGGAATGTCACACGCGGTCCCTACCACCGTAACATGGCTTCCCTAAAAGTCCGTTCGTGAACACGGGTGCCACCTTGCATAGACCACCGGCCTCGGAGCCGGGACGATCCGCCATCGCTTCATGAAACAGCACATCCTCGTGATTGATGACGAACCGGATGTGCTGGATCTCGTCGCATTCAACCTGCGTGGCGCGGGCTTCACCGTCGCCACGGCGGCCGACGGAGTCGCCGGCTTGAAGAAGGCGCGCCTGCCCGGCGTGGACCTCATCATCCTGGACCTCATGCTGCCGGGCATGGACGGCCTCGAAGTCTGCAAGGAATTGCGCCGTGAGACGGCCACGAGACATCTGCCCATCCTGATGCTGACCGCGCGCACCGGAGAGATCGACCGGGTGCTGGGCCTCGAACTTGGCGCGGACGATTACGTGACCAAACCCTTCAGCGTGCGCGAACTGGTGCTGCGGGTGCGGGCGCTCCTGCGCCGCCAGGCGCCGGCCAGCACGGACGCAGAGCGCATCGTTTGCGGCGAACTGCGAATGGACCTGGCCTGCCATGAAGTGAAGGTCGCCGGCCAACCGGTGGAACTCACCACCACCGAGTTCAACCTGCTGGCCCTCCTGGCCGCGCGTCGCGGACGCGTCCAATCGCGTGAGACGCTGCTGCGCGAGGTCTGGGATTACGAACCGGGCGTGGACTCGCGCACCATCGATACGCACATGCGCCGGTTGCGTGAGAAACTGGGCGGAATAGCGGACCAGCTCGAAACGGTCCGCGGCATCGGCTACCGGCTGCGCGTGCCAGAGGAATAAGTCATTTCTTCGCGTTGCGGCGGCCGCTTTGTTTGAACAGCACCGGATCATTCCGGCCGTCGGCCTGGATGAAGGCCACGAGATCGAGAATTTCCTCGCGGCTCAACACATTCACCAACCCCTCCGGCATGGCCGAGGTCTTCGCGACCGCGCGAGAGGAAATTTCCTTCTTCGCGATTTCCTGCCGCGTGTTCGCGAGCGGATTGACGATGACAACGAGCTTGTCCGGCGTCTCGTCCGTGATGAAGCCGCTGTATTCCTCTCCGTCACGCGTGGATATGGTGTAAGTCTGGTAGCGGTCGGAAATGATCTTGGAGGGCAGCAGAATATTCTCCAGCAAGTCCCGGGCGCCAAACCGCCCGGAAACGCCTGTGAGCTCCGGGCCAATCGAGCCGCCATCCTGACCGACGCGATGGCAGGCCATGCACTGGGCGTCAATAAACGCCTGCCGTCCGGATTGAAACGAACGCAAACCGCCTGCTGCCAGCGCGGGCTCGAGTTCGGCAAACGACCATTCCCTGACGATCTGACGCGGACGCGGCGTCCAGGCGCCGGGAAGCTTGTTCTCGAGGAGGCTGGCGACTTCGGCGCGTTCAGCATCAGTGAGCGCGGACAGAGCGTCTTTCCGGATGTTGACCAGGAACGGACGGAAGCTCTGGCCGCCGTGGTATTCGGCAAGGGCCTTCTGGAACCACTCGAAGTAGGCGCGGCGTTGGGCACTGGTCCAGCCGTGCTTCACGTTGCGGAGGACGAAGGCGTGGTGCATCTGCTCCTCCTGCGTGGGCGCGGCGGCCATCAGCGCGAGCGTCTTGGGAAGAACGTCCGGCGCGTCGAGATACACGAGGATCTGGCCCAACTCGCGATTCAGCTTCTCCGATGGGGCGGGATAAATCCTCGAGAGCGTTTCGATAGCCTTGCGCGCCGTCGGCAAATCGGGCGTGCCGAGGCGGATCAAGGCAAGTTGTAAGACACGAGCCGCGTCGAGGGCGCGGGGTTCATCAAGCTTGCCGGAAAGTCGGTCGCAAAGCCGCGCAATGATGGCAGCCTGATCTGCGTGTTCACCCGACCGTGCAAGGGCAAGCAACGCGGTGAGCGAGGCGTCCAGGTTGTTCTCCGCAAGCGCGCGCTGCCGCCACGCGGACACGTCCTGCGACTCGACCGCCACGCGCGCGGCGAAGCACAGCCAGCGGTCAGGGCTGCCGAGTTGCGGCCACGCTGTTTCGAGAGCGCGCGGATCGCGGCGACCGTGGAAGGATTCCAGTTGATGGCGCAACGCACGTTGTGGAGCGCCGACATCGGGAGCGGGCCGTTTCGGGACGGAGCCGGGTTTGCCGCCGCCGGCGTAACTGACCCGATAGAGGCCGCTCTGAATCTTCCACCCGCCGATGATAAAGTACATTGCGCCGTCTCGGCCGAAATCCAGCGCGGTCACGGCGAGCGGCTTGCCGGCGACGAACGTCTCGAACGTCCCGCCGTAGCTCGCACCGCGCGGTTCCAGATGCACGGCGAAAATCTTCCCGTATGCCCAGTCCGCAGCGAAAAGCGCGCGGCGATATTTCTCCGGGAAGTTCGACCGAGTACCGAACTTGGATGCCGTGGGTGAACTGAGGCCAATGTCAACCACGGCGGGCAGGCTGTCGGGATAATGCACAGGCCATTTCCCGGTTCCGGAACGCCAGCCGTACTCGCCGCCGCTCACACAATGGAGGATGCGCGTGGGCCGGTACCACGGTGCGCCAATGTCCCACTCCATGTCGCTGTCAAAGGTGAAAATCTCGCCTTCGGTGTTGAAGTCGAAATCATAAGTGTTGCGAAAGCCGCCGCAGATGAGCCTCCACTCTCGGCCCTCGGGATCGGTGCGGACGATGTAACCGCCGGGCGCGAGCACGCCCTTGGCATGGCCGTTGGCATCCCACTGGCGCGGCAGGAGCAGATCCTCCGCGTAACTGCGCAGCGGTGAATCCGCCGTCACGCCGTCGGGCACCTTGGTGTGATTTCCGTTCATCACGTAGATCGCGCCATCGGGACCGGGTACGACCGCGTGGTATCCGTGTTCGTTGTCCCCTTCGAAGTGTTTCAACAACCGCTCCTCGCCGGGATCGAAGGTGTCGTTGCCGTTTGTGTCGGTCACGCGGTAAAGCCCGACGCCCTTCGGCCCGCGGCAGTTCGCGTAAAGACTTCCGTTGGCCCAGCACAAACCCATCGCACCGCGCAGGGGCAAGGGCAGCTTCTCAATCTTCTCCAACTTGCCGGATGGCGAAACGGTCGCGCGCAGGAACGGGGCTTCGGTCTTCTCCGGCGAGATGATGAAGCGCCCGCGATCATCGGCGCACATGGCGATCCACGATCCTTCATCCCGCCGCGCGCTGTGGAGCAACTGCGCCTGAAAACCCGGCAGCAAGGCGAGCGACTCGGCGGGCGTGGCCTGCGGTGCCTTGAACACGTCGCCCCAAGGCTCAACACCGGCCTTGCCCAGGCTGGTCGGATGCACCCAGCCATTGGTGTCGAAGCCGACGGAGGCCCACCCCTTCCCCGCGTTGGTTGCGCAAAGCCAGGTCGTGTCGCTGACCACGTGAAAGCCGGACATGTTCGGCGAGCGGACCTCGAGTTTCACCAGGACGCCGGCGGCACCGGGCGCGCCGTTATTCCCGCGCGCGGCAATGACGTTGGCGCCGCGGTTCAATTCCCGTGTCACCTCCGCGGTGACGGGATCCTTCCAATGCGTGCTGCGGGCGACCTCCTTGCCGTTGATGAAAACGGTGACTTCGTCGTCACCATCGGCGGTCAAAACCGCCTGCGCCGCCTCGAAGGGGAGATTGAACTGCTTGCGGAAGAATTGAGTCTCGCCGGCTGCGGCCTTGGGGCGCGGCCAAATCCATTCCGGGATTTGGGCGTGAAGCGCGGGCGCGACCAAGGAGGCACCCAGAAACAACAGGCCGGTCAGGCGGCACAGGCATTGCATGAGCGCCAGCGTGCCGAAACACGCAGCCGGGCGAATTGATTGCGGTCAAGCGCGCCGGCGGGCGGCGCCCGGTCTTCAACGCCGGAAGCTCAATGGGGCCGGCCCGGGCATCTCATGCGCGCAGGGTTGGTTCGTCGGCGCGTCGGCCTGCCGCGCGGTGGGTTGCACCACGTTGTTGGCCAGCATCCACGCCTCGACTTCGTCCCCGCTCACGTCGGCCAGCATCCGGCCGTCGATCTCGACGCAAGGACTGAGCATTTGCCCGGTCTTCTCGATCATCTCCTGGCGTTGGGAGGGGTCGTTGATGATGTCGCGATCCTCGAAAGGAAGATCGTATTTGCGGAGGACGGCGCGCACGCCCTGGCTCCAGCCGCAGGTCGGTTTCAGGTAAGCGATAATTTTCGGTTTATTCATAAGCCAAGCTCGACGCGAAAAATGCCAGACCTCCGCCGGTTGGCAACAACGGGTTCACTTCGCGGATCCGGTGAGGCGCATCGTAGTTTCTTGCAGGAAGCGCATTTCTCGATGCTGAGACTCGTGCCCTCCTTTCCGTCCGCTCTGCGCGACAACCACTACCTACAAAAAGTGATATGCACCCGATCCGGCGAACCCACCACGCGCTCGTCATCCACGCCGGCGCACGGCACCATTGCGGCCGTGAAACATCTTTTGCTGCCAGTCCTGCTCGCCACCTGGCCCGGCTTTCTCACCGGTGCCTTTGCCGCAACCGTTCCCGCCTCCAGCCTCGAAGCCGACATCGCGTTGCTCGCACGAATGAACGTCCTCACCTCGACCAATCATTGGCTGTCCAATGCCGTCGCCGGCCGGCAATGCGACGGCGCGAAAGTCCGCGACGTGTTGCTGAATCTCGCGCGCGTGTTTGAACCCGCCTCCGGCCTGCCTGAGGCGCTTCAGGTGCTGGAGCGGAAGAAGATCATCTGGAACGACTATTGGTCGAACAACGCCGTCGCGGGAAAGAACTGCCGGGGCGAATACGTCGCCAACCTCTTTCATGCCGCCGCCGCGCCGTTGGCCGAATCGGAGTTGCTTTCGAGGTTCGGCGTGCCGGCCGGTTTGGTTCCCGCGCCCGAACCGTCCGTGTTCACTCTGCCCGCAACAAAGATCGAGACTTTCAACTACGTCATCGGCACCCAGACCTTCCAGCCTTCCTACCAGTTCACGAAAGAGCCGCGGTTGGTGGAAACAGCGGAGGCCATCCGCGCGCTCGGCTGTTCAGTGATCAAATTCGAGATGTCGCCGCGTTACGCGCAATCGCGGGGCAACGCGCCACAGAAGCTCGCCTCCGTCCGCTCGCTCACGGATCTCGCGCGTGACGAACCCTCGCACCGGCGCGTGCTCGACATGCCGTTCGCGCATTTCGTGTTGTGGGCGCACACGTTCGGCGGCGGCGAGGGTCGGTGGCGCAAGGGTTTCTCCAAGGCCGCCGCGGAGGCGGAGCATCGCGAAATCTACGAGTTCACCACGCACCTGCTGAAGACCTACCGCGGCAGCGGGAAGATTTTCTACCTCGGCCACTGGGAGGGCGACGGCTGGTTGCGCGGCACGGTCGCGGCGGAGAACGACGTGAAGGTCACACCCGAGGCCGCGCAAGGGATGGCCGACTGGCTGAACACCCGACAACGCGCGGTGGATGATGCCAAACGCGACACGCCGCCGCATGGCGTGCAGGTCTGGAATTACACCGAGGTGAATCACGTCAAGCTCGCCATGCAAGGCCGCCCGGCGCTCGTCAACCGCGTGCTGCCGAAGGCGAACGTGGACCTCGTCTCCTACTCCAGCTACGACACGCAGGCCGACCCGCAGATGCTCAAGGCCGCGTTGACCTACATCGAATCGCAACTGCCGCCCAAGCCCGGGATCACCGGGCGGCGGGTGTTCATTGGCGAGTATGGGTTTCCGAAGGTTTTCCACACGCCGGAGGAACAGGCCCGGCGCTCGCGCGCGGTGATGACGGCAGGCATTGAATGGGGCTGCCCGCTCATTCTCTACTGGGAACTCTACAACAACGAGGTGGACGCCACCGGCAGGCAGCGCGGCTTCTGGCTCATCGATGACCAGGGCGCGAAACAACCCGTGTACGAATCACACCGCCAGTTCCTGGAACGCGCGCGACAACACGTGGCGGCCGTGACGCAGACCAACGGACGCCCGCCGTCGCACCAGGTCTTTCGCGCCGAGGCGCTGCGTCTCCTGGCTGAAATCAAGCCGTGACCGGCGCTGCGGTATTCGCGCCACACTGGCCGGCGGTTGCTTGATAAAGGTCAATCCGCTCCATGCGGCCAGGTGTCATTCTCGCGGCGTTAATTCGAGAATGAACGCTGTTCCGTTTCGCCGGGCTTGCCGTCAGGTTCATCCGCGCGCCTCACGCGCCGGATCAACCACCGCAAAAATCGGGCATCTCCGTGTGAGCAAGGCGAGGCGAATCTGCGTCCAAGACCCATGCTAGAAAACCAATTGAAACCAAAGACCTCCATGAAACGACGCCAATTCCTCCAGTCCGCCGCCGTCATCGGCGCGGGAACATTGATCCTGCCCAACACGAAGCTGTTCGGCGCTGACGCTCCAAGCAAGAAACTGAACATCGGCCTCATCGGCACCTGGGGCCGTGGCGCGGCCCACTTCGGCGCCATCTCCACCGAGAATGTCGTGGCGCTTTGCGACGTCGATGAGAACCACCTCGCGTCCGGGGCGAAGAAGTTTCCGAACGCCAAGACCTATGTCGATTGGCGCAAAATGTACGAGCAGAAGGACATCGACTCTGTCGTGATCTGCACCGCCGACCACACCCACGCCTTCTGCGCCAACTGGGCGATGAATCGCGGCTGGCACGTTTATCTGGAGAAGCCCCTCGCCAACACCGTCGAGGAGGCCCGCGTCGTCCGCGCGAATTTCCTCAAAAACAAGAAGAAGATCGCCACGCAGGTCGGCACCCAGCGCCACGAGCACGAGAACTTCAACCGCATTCGCGAACTCATCCTCGACGGCGCCATCGGCAAACTCGAGTCGTGCGCCGCGTGGGGTAACCGGCAGATTCCCAAGCCAGGCTATCTGCCCGCCGCAGGCGAACCACCCAAGCACCTCCACTACGACCTCTGGCTGGGACCGGCGCCGTTTCATCCTTACAACCCCGGCTACTTCTCTGGCGGTCCCGGTGCCAATTGCCTCCAATGGAACATGTATTGGGACTTCGGCAACGGCCAGATCGGCGACATGGGCAGCCACACCCTCGATCTCGCCTGGAGCGGCATGGATGTCACCCTCCCCATCGCCGCCGAGGCGAAAGGCGAACCCTACAATCCCGAAATCGCCCCCGTCCGCGCCGAGTTCCACATGACCATGCCCAAGAATGGCCAGTCCGGCGGGCCGGTCAAAGTCTCCTGGTATCAGGGCGGCGCCATGCCGGATTCGCCGGACCGCGCCATCGACCTCAAGAAGATCGACCACGGCGCCATGTGGGAAGGCGACAAGGGAACCATCATCGGCGACTTCCGCTCGCGCATGCTTGTTCCGTTCAAGAATTCCGCCCTGGATTACTACAAGCCCCGCAAGAAAGAAGACCAGATCCCGCCCTTGGGCAACTTCCAGAAGGAGTGGATCAACGCGGCCAAAGGCAACCTCAAGACCACCTGCGACTTCGAGTACAGCGCCAACTACATCGAGACCGTCCTCGTTGGCATGATCGCCTACAAGGTCGGCCGCAAGATTAAGTACAATCCCGAGATTGGCGAAGTCGTGGGCGACGCCGAGGCCAACGCATTCGTCAAAAAGAAATACCGCGACGGCTGGCCGCTCAACGGCTAAGCGAGGCTATCCCGCTCCGGTCTGGTGCCGGTTATGCGAACGTGGTTGATTCGCCGCGTTCGCACCGGTAATGCACCGCGTCATCTTCCATCTCGACATGGACGCGTTCTACGCGTCCGTAGAGCAGCGTGACAACCCGGCGTTGCGCGGACGGCCCGTCATCGCGGGCGCGCCACCAACGCAGCGCGGGGTGGTCCGTTCGTGGTAAACCGCGTGTCAGCGTTTGAACTAACAGGCGTCGCCGCCAACACCTCTTTGGCGCCATCAATCTTATGGCCGCAACGCCGTTGCCCGTGATACGAGTCGCCTATGCAAACGATTGTGAAGGCATTGGGGTTGACCGGCGCCACGCTCACTGGAACCTGCCTAAGTGTATGGATTAGTTGGAAGGTCATGCTTCGTTGGAACGGGGGAAATATCGGGGAATGGGGCGGAATGGGTGCTGTGGTTTTTCTTTGCGCTGCTCTTGTGGTCGGATTCCTCTTCACCCTTTTGGTTCTTTCTATCGCTTGCATGGCGACGAAATCCTTCCTCAGAAGGCTGACCGCCACCTGCCTCTTACCGCCCTGCTTGATGCTTGGCCTGGTGCATTGTTGGCACGCAGTGACAAGCCAATGAATGGAAGTGCTCCGCGATCTGCCACGGCGAGAATTACATCGAACGCGGATGAATGGTGCAAAGGAGGACCGCGCACTCCGCTCGTCTCATTTCATACAGGTGTCAGTCCGCACTTTTGACAACGTTCAGTTGGGTCTGATTGCTTGGCTCCACCAGTTGCGCCAGCAGGTTGCTTGGATTGGCCCATGGCCGCATGGGCAACTCCGTCGCTATCCATTTGCGCGTCACCGCCGTTGAACTTCTTGCTCAACCGCGCGCGCGGACGGCCGATGCCGCAGCCATAAGGGAGAAAGCAAAGAGGAGTCGCGTGGGCGGGAGCCGCGCGTTGCAAAGAGACCCAGTCACTCACCGGTTGTGGGAGTCCAAAGCCCTCGGCCTAGAGGTGGCGCGGTGTCGGAAGAAGCGCGGGTGGTCCCCCGAGACCCTGGCGGCGAAAGCTCACATGGCGCGGATGACCATCGAAAATGTCGAGGCGCACCGGTTGGATCTCAAAATGGAGACGCTTTGCCGGCTCGCCCTCGGGTTGCACGTGCGCGTGTCCCGGCTGGCCACGATGATGGAGCGGTCCGCCGCGCGGTTGCGCGCCAAAGCGCGTCGCGCCTCCCAACGTGGGTGGCAGTGCAATAGCATCGACGTTTCGCGCGCGGTTGTGGCGGAGTGCGCGCACGGCAGTAATTCGTTCAAAAACGCGGCTTGCGCGCATTTCCGGCCGGTTCCGGCCTGAAAGCGCACCAAACGGGTTTCCGGGGACATGGAATGACCGTCCCTCGCGCGCGACGGGCGTTCCTGGGACATGGCGTGGCGTTCCTGGGACAATGACTGGATTGGTTCGGGACCGTCTACGTCCTCCGGGGGCAACGTTCACCTCCGCCGGGACCACGCCAGAATGGTTTGGGACAACGCCCGATTGGTTCCCGCGCACGCCAGCCAGGGCGGGGGCAACGGGTAAAATCATTCTCGACCGTCCTCAGTTTGCGGGGACATGTCCCCGGAATCCCAGTCGCACGACGGGCACGCGTAATCGTCCGTCTGGGAGAGTTCTCCGCCACGCCCGGACGCCCGGCGGCACGTCGGGCGGCGAGATACGCACGCGGAAAGATTTCCACCCGACGACACGGACGACGTCGCGCCGGCTGCGGCCGCGCTCGCGGAGGAGCGGATGACCGGCACACGGGATCAGTTCATTTGGAATGGCGGCAGACTTTGGGCCCCGGCGTCGCCGCCGGTTTTCCCCGCGCAGAGAACCAAAACAACAAGGCAAAGA